>JBKJML010000095.1:0-13364 GCA_046596415.1 Gaiellaceae bacterium
GGGCGGTCTGCTTGCCGTAATCGACCTTGTAGACGCCGCTCGGGCGCGGTTTCAGCTTCGAGTCGATCACGTCGACGTACTCAGCCTTCGTCGGCGTCACCTCGTACGAGGCGGGCAGCGGGTTCGAGGTGAGCCCCTGCGTCAGTTCGGGCGAGCGCCGTTTCATGATCGAGAGCGCCTCGTCCTTCGAGACGAAACGCAGCGCGTCGGCTTTCACCTCGGGCATCGCCAGGAGCTGCTCACGGACCGCGTCGACCTGCTTCGCCGTCGCGTCAGTCGTACAGCCAGGCGCCGACGGCGTGCAGAAGAAGACCTTCACGATCAGGTCCTGCTTGACGTGGTTCGACCAGGAGACGAGCCAGGTCCCCAGCCCGATCGCGACGCCGAGGATGAACATCGCGATCAGCACCGTCACGATCGCAGCGAACGTCGTCGAGACGTTGGAGCGCAGCGAGTGCAGCGACTCCGCGAAGAGCAGGCGGAGCCTCATTCGCTGGTGTACCCGCCGCGGCGCTCGTCGCGCGCCAGCTTGCCGTCCTCGAGCGCGATCACGCGCTTGCGCATCTTGTCGACCATCTCGCGGTCGTGGGTGACCATCAGGATCGTCGTGCCCGAGCGGTTGATCCGGTAAAGGAGCTGCATGATCCCGACGGACGTGTCGGGGTCGAGGTTCCCGGTGGGCTCGTCGCAGATCAGGAGCGGCGGATGATTCACGAAAGCGCGTGCGATCGAGACGCGCTGCTGCTCACCGCCCGAAAGCTCGTCGGGGAGCGAGTTGACTTTGTGCGACAGACCGACGAGCGCGAGCACTTCCGGCACCTTCCGGCGGATGTTCGCGCGCGACTCGCCCTGCACCTTCAGCGCGTAGGCGACGTTCTCGGCCGCGGTCCGATTCGGGAGCAGCTTGAAGTCCTGGAAGACGCAGCCGACGTTGCGGCGCAAAAGCGGCACCTTCGACTGCTTCAGCCGGGTCAGGTCGCGGCCGCCGACGATGATCCTGCCCTCGGTGGGCTCGAGCTCCTTCAGGAGCAGCCGGATCACGGTCGACTTGCCCGAGCCGGATGCGCCGACGACGAAGACGAACTCGCCTTTGTCGATCACGAACGAGACGGCGTCGAGCGCGACGACGTTCGGCTCGTACACCTTCGTGACGTTCTCGAACGAGATCATCGCGCCCGCGCTCGAGACTCCTGGCGGCGGGAAGATGTCAGGCTCGACGAGAGCCGTGGGGGTGTCGGGCTGAAGCTCCATATCCTGTACCGGAAGAGAGGGGAAGTCGGCTTTTGCGGCCGCTCCGGCTTCGGGGATTGTCGTCAAAGTCTACCCGACGATCCGGCTAGAGAACCTGACCTGCTGCCTTTGCGAGCAGATAGGCGCGGATGAAACGGTCGATGTCGCCGTCGAGCACGCCCTGGGCGTTGCCGGCCTCGACGTCGGTGCGGTGATCCTTGACGAGTTGGTACGGGTGGAGCACATAGCTCCGAATTTGACTGCCGAAGCCGATGTCCTGCGCGGCGCCGCGCTCTTTTGCGAGCTCCGCCTCCCGCGCCTCCTCCTGGAGCTCGACGAGGCGCGACTTGAGGATCCGCATCGCGGTCTGCTTGTTCGAGGCCTGCGAGCGCTCGTTCTGGCACTGGACGACGATCCCGGTCGGGAGATGAGTGATCCGGACGGCGGAGTCGGTCTTGTTGACGTGCTGCCCGCCGGCGCCGGAGGCCCGATAGGTGTCGATCCGCAGATCGTCCTCGTCGATCTCGACCGCGTCCTCCTCCGGCAGCAGTGGGCTCGCGACCGTCTGTGCGAACGCGGTGTGACGGCGGTGCGCCGAGTCGAACGGCGACTGGCGGACGAGCCGGTGGACGCCGCGCTCGGCCTTCAGGAGCCCGTAGGCGTTCTCGCCCTTGACCGTGATCGTGGCCGACTTCAGCCCCGCCTCCTCGCCCGGGCTCGCCTCGACGAGCTCGACGGTGAAACCGCGGTCGGAGGCCCAGCGCTCGTACATCCGCAGCAGCATCTCGGCCCAGTCCTGCGCGTCGGTGCCGCCCGTGCCGGAGTGGATCGTCAGCACCGCGTCGCCCCCGTCGTACTCGCCCGAGAAGAGCGCGTCCTCCTGGAGGCGTTCGAGCTCCTGCCGGATCGGCTGCAACTGCTTCTCGATCTCCGTCGCGGCGTCAGGCTCGAGCTCGAGCAACTCCCGGGCGTCGTCATGCTCGCCCATGAGCCGGTCGTAGCGGTCGAGTCGCTTCCCGATCCGCGAATGCTCGGTCGAGATCCGGGCTGCGCCTTGCTGGTCGTCCCAGAAGCCCGGCTCGCCCATCCGGCTCTCGAGCTCGGCGAGCTTTGCCCTCAGTGTGTCGGGGTCAAAGGTAATCACGGACCCACGCAAGGCGGGTCCTGATCTCCTCGAGCTGATCCTCGAGCGACTTGTCGGGGTCAGCCATGAGCTACGCGCCGTGGCATTTCTTGAACTTCTTGCCGCTCCCGCACCAGCAGGGATCGTTGCGGCCGACATCGGGGTGCTCGTTCGTGACCGTCCCGGTCTGCGCGGGCGGCGGAGCCAAAGCGGTGGCAGCGCCGCCGCTCCCGGCCGCGCTGATCGCGTCGGCGCCGCGCGCCGTCTCGTGCGCGTATTGAAGGTTGTCGTCCCGCGCTTGCGGCTCGAACACCGGCTGCGGGTCGCCCTCGGCCGGCTCGACGTCGATGTTCGCGTGGAAGAGCGTCAGCACGACCTCCTCACGGATCGTGACACTGAGCGCCTCGAACATCACGTGGCCTTCACCGCGGTACTCGACGAGGGGATCCTTCTGAGCCATTGCGCGCAGGTGAACGCCCTCGCGGAGGTAGTCCATGTCGTCCAGGTGCGCGCGCCAACGCTGGTCGACGACCTGCAGCATGACGTAGCGCTCGACGTCCCGGATGAGGCCGGGATGTTGCGCCTCCATCTCGGTTTCCTTCTCCGTGTAGGTCTCGACGGCGTCCTCGACGAACTCCTCGGTCAGCGCCTCGGTCGTCAGCTCGACCTCCTCGCGGAGCTCCGCCTCGGTGATCTCCGAGCCGTAGAGGGCCTGCATCGCGACGACGAGCGCGGCGAGATCCCATTCCTCGGGGAAGTCGGCCTCGGTGAACTGGGCCACCGTCCGGGTGACGACCTCCTCGATCCAGGCCTTCACCTCGTCGGAGAGATCCTCGCCTTCGAGGACGCGGCGGCGTTGCTCGTAGATCACCTGCCGCTGCGTGTTCATCACGTCGTCGTACTTGAGGACATTCTTGCGGGCGACGAAGTTCTGCTCCTCGACCTTCTTCTGGGCGCCCTCGATCTGGCGCGAGAGGATCGAAGCCTCCATCGGCTGGTCGTCGGGCAGCTTGAAGCGCTCGATGATGTTGTAGATCCGGTCGCCGGCGAAGAGGCGCACGAGGTCGTCCTGGGCCGACAGGTAGAAGCGCGTCTCGCCCGGGTCGCCCTGGCGGCCCGAGCGGCCGCGGAGCTGGTTGTCGATCCGGCGCGACTCGTGGCGTTCGGTGGCGAGCACGTAGAGCCCGCCGAGCTCGACGACGCCCTCGCCGAGCTTGATGTCGACGCCGCGACCGGCCATGTTCGTCGCGATCGTGACCGAGCCCGACTGGCCGGCGTCCTTGATGATCTCCGACTCGCGCTCGTGCTCCTTCGCGTTCAGGACGTTGTGGGTGATCCCGGCGCGCTTCAGGTGCTCCGACAGGAACTCCGAGGCCTCGACGGCGATCGTGCCGATCAGGACCGGCTGGCCCTTCGCATAGCGCTCCTTGACGTCGCCGACGACGGCCGCGAACTTCGCATCCTTCGTCTTGTAGATGTAGTCGTTCTGGTCGGCCCGGGCGACCGCGACGTTCGTCGGGATCTCGACCACGTGGAGGTTGTAGATCTCGACGAACTCCTTCTCCTCCGTCTTCGCCGTGCCGGTCATGCCGGCGAGCTTCTCGTAGAGGCGGAAGTAGTTCTGGAGCGTGATCGTCGCCAGGGTGACGTTCTCCTCCTGGATCCGCACGCCCTCCTTGGCCTCGATCGCCTGGTGCAGGCCTTCCGACCAGCGGCGCCCCTCCATGATCCGACCCGTGTATTCGTCGACGATCTTCACCTCGCCGTCCTGGATCACGTAGTCGACGTCGCGCTGGTACAGCGACTGCGCCTTCAGCGACTGCACGAGGTGGTTGACGAGCTGAACGTTGCGCGGGTCGTAGAGGTTCTCGATCTTGAGCGCCTGCTCGACCTTCTCGATCGCGGTCTGCGCGGGTGAGACGGTCTTGTGCTTCTCGTCGTAGATGAAGTCGGCGCCCGAGCTCTCCGTCTCGTCCTCGCCCTTCGCCGCCTTGCGCGTGGTCGGCTGACCGTCCAGCTCCTTCGCGATCCGGGCGAAGTCGTAGTAGGTCTGCGCCGCCGCCCCGGGCGCGCCGGAGATGATCAGCGGCGTGCGCGCCTCGTCGATCAGGATCGAGTCGACCTCGTCGACGATCGCGAACGAGTGGCTGCGCTGCACGACGCCCTCGAGCGAGACGGCCATGTTGTCTCGCAGGTAGTCGAAGCCGAACTCGGAGTTCGTCCCGTAGGTGACGTCGGCGGCGTAGGCGAGCTTCCGCTCTGCGAACGGCATCATGTTCTCGATCGCGGCGACGGTCATGCCGAGCCGCTCGAACACGGGCCGGTTCCACTCGGCGTCGCGCTTGGCCAGGTAGTCGTTGACCGTCACGAGGTGGACGCCGATGCCCGGGAGCGCGTTCAGGAAGAGCGCGAGGCTTGCGACGAAGGTCTTGCCTTCACCGGTCTTCATCTCGGCGATATCGCCCTCGTGCAGGACGATTCCGCCCATCAGCTGCACGTCGAACATGCGCTGGTCGGACTCGCGCAGGCGCGCCTCGCGCACCGCCGCGTAGGCCTCGAACAGGAGCTCGTCGAGCGGCTCCCCGTTCTCGAGCCGCTCCCGGAGGGCTGCAGTCGTGGCCATGAGCTCGGCGTCGGTGAGCGCCCTGAAATCGGGCTCGAGCGAGGTGATGTAGGCAGCCTGCTGGGCGAGCCGCTTCATGCGGCGGCCCTCGCCGATGCGAAGGACCTTCTCGAACTTCCCGAGGTCGCCGGACATTCGCCACAGGGTAGCCGCTCGGCCCGTTCTTCATCGAGGCCTAACAACCCCTCATTCGGCGCTTACACCTACGCGGTAGCGTGCTCGGGATGAAGACGGTGCTCGTGACAGTGGCGCTGCTCGTCCTTGCGGCGACGGCCTCGGCGGCCGGCTCGTCGCGCACGGTCACGGCGCCGGCCCCCCTGATCGCCGTCGCGTTCGACGGCGACCGGATCGCCTTCGTGAGCGGCTTCGAGGCGAACGACTGCAACCGCGTCCGCGTCTGGAACCTCACGACGCGCGGCGTCACGAAGCTCGGCCGCAAGACCCACTGCGAGCGCACGAGCACCGGCAACTCGATCGCGCAGCTGTCGCTCTCCGGTGCCCGGGTGCTCTGGATCGCCTACATCGGCGGCAACACGCGCGAGTGGTCGCTCTGGACGGCGACGACCGGCAAGCCCTCGCCGACTCGGCTTCGCTACGCCGCGAACGACGCCGGCTTCGGCTCACCGTTCCTGATCGGCAACGGTGACGGCGGCCTGCTGCCCTACGCCGTCGACCGGACGGCGATCGTCCTGCGCTCGAACGGCTCGCGCGCGTTCGCCTTCACCGCTCCCGACACCGTCGTCGGGCTCTCGGCCCATGCCGGCGAGGTCGCCGTGGCCAGCGACGACAAGAGGGTGACGATCCTCGACGCACGGGGCAAGGTGCTGCGGTCCGAGAGCTACGACACGCTGGTCGCCGCCGTCCAGCTCACCGATGGCGGCGTCCTCGTCCAGCATCGCTCGACGCTCGAGCTTCGTGGCACCGGTGCGCCGAAGGAGTGGGCGATCCCGCAGGCGGCCCGGCTCGTCGGCGCGAACGCCACGCGCGCCTACTACGTCCTGCGCGGCGGCATCTACTCGCTCTCGCTCGCGGGCTCGAGCACACGCATGCTCGCGCCCGGGACCGCCGCGGCACTCGAGGGCAAGCGGATCGCCGTCGCCGACGGCCGCGTCGTGCGCCTGGTCGCGGCTTCCTAGAGCCTGTCAGAGGGGCGCGACCGAGATCTCCCAGAGCAGCCCGTCGAGGCGAGTGCCGCGAACGACGTACGACTCGTGCCGCGAGCCTGCGAGCTGCTCGAGCTCGCGCTGCGAGCCGAAGGACGGCGAGCCGTCGACCCGGTAGCCGCGCTCGCTGCCGTCCCAGGTCAGCTCGAGCTCGTCGCCCGACGGGTCCTCGGTGAGCTCGACGACCTCGATCGCGCGAGCCGCGACTGCCCACACATCCTCGGAGCGGCGCACAGCCTCGGCGCGGTAGGACGGCCGAAGCGTGGCTTCGATCGCCGCCGCGAGCGGTGCCAGCGCCCCGTCCGGCAGCTCGTCCTCGACGAGCAGCACACCGTCGGGCAGCGCTACGAAATGCACGCTGTCACCCGGTAGATCGGGGGCACGCGCCGCAGCGACGGCGTCCCACTCGCGTGGGCGGTGCAGGCCGTGAATCCCGACCTCGCCCCAGCGCGGCCCGATGTCGTGCGGCGGCCGCACGAGCCCGCCCTCCCGGGCGAGCCGGTCGTGCAGCGACTCGGATCGGCGGAAGATCCCTATTGCGTCTCGGCTTGGCCGGCCGCACCGGGGGCCGTCTCGATGTGGCCGTAGTCGCCGTCGCGACGGCGATACACGACCTCGGTGCGCCCCGAATCCTCGTTCTCGAAGACGAAGAAGTCGTGCCCCACGAGCTCGAGCTGGAGCACCGCCTCGTCGGCCGACATCGGGCTCAGGGTGAACTGCTTCGACTTGACGATCATCCGGTCGAGCTGCTCGGGCGAGAGGCCCGGGTCGGGCGGCGGCTCGTGCGCGGCGGCACGCCGGCCCGTCTCCCGGCGGCTCCGCTTCTCGCGGTACCGCTTCACCTGGCGCTCGAGCTTGTCGACGAGCTGGTCGATCGAGGCCTCGAATCCGGGTGAGGTCTCGCGCGCACGGAGTGTCGGTCCCTTCGTCCAGATCGTCGCCTCGGCGATGTGGTCGTTCGCGATCGACGGGTTGTGCTCCACCGCGAGCTCGAGCTCGACCTGCGTCGGATCGGCGAGCTGGCGTTCGAGCTTGCCGAGCTTCTGCTCGGCGTACCTCCGGATCGAGTCGCTGACCCCAACGTTTCGGCCCTTGACCTGAAGACGCATCGCCACTCCTTTTCCGAGGTGCCTTCAATGTACTAACGAACGAACGGCACCCGCGGGGGTGACTGCCCCGATTGTGTGAACGGCGGGGTTGTGGGTACAAGACGGAGGTGCCGGTCGAAGCCACACGCGCACAGGTGATGCGCCTTCTCGCTGACGGCGCCCAGTTGGTCGAGGTGCTCCCGCGTGCTGAGTACGAGGAGGAGCACATTGCCGGCGCTCTCAACCTCCCGCTCAAGGAGCTGCCGGCGCTGGCGGGATCACTCGACCCGTCGAAGCCCGTCATCGTCTACTGCTGGGATTCCCTCTGAGACATGAGCCCGCGAGCCGCGTGGCGGCTCGAAGCCCTCGGGTTCTCGGAGGTCTACGACTACGTTGCAGGGAAGGTCGAGTGGCTTGCCTACGGCTTGCCTCGTGCAGGGACGACCGCCGGGGAGCCGACAGCGGGGGACGCGGCGCAACGCGACGTGCCTACCGCTCGACTCGACGAACGGCTCGACCACGTGCGGGAGCGCGTCGTTGCCGCGGGCTGGGACACCTGCGTCGTCGTCAACGCGGAAAGCGTGGTGCTCGGGCGGATCGGTAGGTCGGCGCTGAGCGGCTCAGACGACCGGACGGTGTCCGAAGTGATGGCCGAAGGGCCCTCGACGATTCGGCCGAACACGCTGCTGAGCGTTGAGCTCGAGCGGATGACAGCTCGAAACCTGACGAGCGTCGTCGTCACGACACCCGATGGGCGGCTGTTCGGCGTGGTGCGGCTCGCCGCTGCCCAACGGCTAGCCTGAGCCGATGGCGACGGTCTCCGAAGCGACGATCACCTGTCCCGACTGCGGACACGCGAGCCTGGAGACGATGCCCGCCGACGCCTGCCTGTTCTTCTACACCTGCCCGGGTTGCGAGACGAGGTTGCGTCCGCTTGCCGGTGACTGCTGCGTCTTCTGCTCATACTCGCCGGAGTTGTGCCCGCCGAAGCAGGCGGCTGCGCCGGCCGATTAGCGAATGGCGCGCGCGAACGTGACCACCTCCACCCGCCGCGCGCCACCGCTCCGCAGAGCGCTCGCAGCAGCGGCCGCGGTTGCACCGCTCGTGTAGACGTCGTCGACGAGGCAGACCCGCGGCGGCACCGGCGCACCGACAGCAAAGGCGCCGCGCACGTTCGCGCGCCGCTTCGCCAATGAGAGCCCCCGTTGGCGCTCGACGCTTCGAGCGCGGCGCAGGAAGCCGTGCACAGGGAGCTCCCAGCGCACGGCCAGCTCGCGGGCGAGCTGTTCCGCCGGCCGATGGCCGCGTTCGCGCGTGCGCTCCCGGTCGGCGGGCACAAAGGCGAGCGCCTCGACCGCCGGCCGTGCGAGCACCTCGGCAACGAGCTCGGCCGCGAGCGCGGCGAGACGTCGGCGGCCACGCTCCTTCCACTCGCCCACGAGCCGCTTCGCCGCCTCGTCGTAGACGATCGCCGCGCGTGCGGAGGCGAACGCGAGACGCCGCCCGGCGCACTCGGCACAGCGTGACACGGGCCAGGCTCCGGGAGCCCCGCAGCGGGCGCAGAGCGGCGGCGAGAGCCGATGCAGGCCTGAGCGGCAGCCGGGACAGAGCGGCTCGCCACTGCGGTCGCAGACGGCACAGCGCTCCGGGAACAACAAGTCGAGCACGATCACGACGCTACGGCACCCCAGCGCACGGGACCGTGCCGAAACCGCTACGTCAGCGTGTATTCGTCGCGCTCGGGCAGGCCGGCGCGGACGCGAAGCCGGTTGTCTGCGTCGAGGAGCTGGCCGAGGTCGCCGATGTCGATCCACTCGCCCGAGAAACGGAAGCCGTACACCGGCTCGCGCTCGTGCAGCCACGCCACGAAACGGCCCGGCTGATCGGGTGAGTTCCCGGCCGCCAGGTACTCCCCGATCAGTTCGACATGGCCGGCACGGAAGGAGTACGTCGCGGTCGCGACGAGGTTCGACGCTGGCTCGTCGGGCTTCTCGAGGAACGCGGTCACGCGATCGTCCGCGTCGACCTCGACGATCCCGTACTGGCTCAGGATCGAGCGGTCGGGATGCTCGTAGACGGCGAGCGCGCTCCCTCCCTTGGCGAGCGCGAAACGCACGAGCTCGTCGAGGCCGAAGTCGAACAGGTTGTCCCCGGCGACCACGATCAGGTCCTCGCCGTCGATCGCCGCCTGCTCGAGCACGAAGCGGATGTCGCCGATCGCGCCACGCCGGGTCTCGTCGCTCGAAGTGCCATCGTCGTGGACGACGAGCGGCAGTCGGCCCGGCGCCGTCTGCGCCCAGGCAGTGAAGAGCCGCGCGAACTTCGAGTTCGTGACGACGTGGATCGCACCGAGCTCCGGCAGGCCCTGGAGGTTCCTCACCAGACGGTCGATCATCGGCTCGCCGGCCACGGGGAGCAGCGGCTTCGCGATCGTCTCGGTCAGCGGGTACAGCCGGGTCGCGTAGCCGGCGGCGAGGA
The DNA here is from genome assembly GCA_046596415.1 of Gaiellaceae bacterium. Classification (GTDB taxonomy): domain Bacteria; phylum Actinomycetota; class Thermoleophilia; order Gaiellales; family Gaiellaceae; genus JBKJML01. The sequence goes on from JBKJML010000095.1 coordinate 9,706, forward strand.
TGATCGCCCTCACGCGAGCGACTCCGCATAGGGGGCGCGGTGGATGCCTCGCTCGGTGACGATCGCGGTGATGAGCTCCGCCGGCGTGACGTCGAAGGCGGGATTCCGCGCCTCGAAGCGGTCGGTGAGCTCGCTGCCTGCGCGCTCCTCGATCGGGATGCCCGACCCGTCCGCGGTCGCGAGGTCGACGGTCGAGGTGGGCGCGACGATGTAGAGCGGGATCTGGTGGTGGCGGGCGAGCACAGCCAGCGAGTAGGTGCCGATCTTGTTCGCGGTGTCGCCGTTCGCTGCAATCCGATCGGCACCCGTCACGACGCAGTCGACCTCGCCCGAAGCCATCATGTGCGCTGCCGCCGAGTCGGCGATCACTGCAAACGGGATCCCGGCCGCCTCGAGCTCCCAGGCCGTCAGCCGGGCCCCCTGCAGGAGCGGTCTCGTCTCGTCGACGAGCACCCGCTCGAGCAGACCCCGCTCCCAGGCGGCACCGAGGGCACCGACGGCGGAGCCGTAGCCACCTGTCGCAAGCCCGCCCGCGTTGCAATGGGTAAGCGCGCGGGTCCCGGGCTGAAACAGCGCCACCGCGTGCTCGGCCATCGCGCGGCAGCGCGCCACCTCGTCGGCATGGATCGCGCGAGCGCGATCGGGCGTCGGGTCGTCGCGCATCTCGTCGAGCGCCCAACGCAGGTTCACGGCAGTCGGCCGCGACGCGGCGAGGACACGGTAGGCCTCGTCCAGGTCCTCCCCGGCCTCTGCGGCCAGCGCGAGCCCGTACGCGGCGGCAATCCCGATCGCGGGCGCGCCGCGAACGGCAAGCACGCGGATCGCACCGGCCACCTCGGCGGCCGTCGTGCAACGGAGGTCTACCTCCTCCGCCGGGAGCCGGCGCTGGTCGAGAACGACCACGGCGCCAGGCTCCAGGCGAAGGATGCGCTCGGGGTCGAGGCTTACGTGCCCTCGTCCCACGAGGCGAGGTAGTGCGCCTGATCCTTGGTGAGGACGTCGATCGTGGCACCCATCGTCTCGAGCTTGAGGCGGGCGATCTCCTCGTCGATCTCGGTCGGGACGCCGTACACCTTCCGCTCGAGCGACGCGGCGTTCTGCACGACGTACTCGGCGGACAGGGCCTGGTTCGCGAACGACATGTCCATCACGATCGCCGGGTGGCCCTCGGCGGCCGAGATGTTGACGAGCCGGCCCTCGGCGAGCAGGTACACGCGCCGCCCGTCGGCCATCGTGAACTCCTCGACGTACTCGCGGGCCTCGCGGGTGTCGACGGCGAGTGCGCGCAGCGCCGGGATGTCGATCTCGACGTTGAAGTGGCCCGTGTTCGAGAGGATCGTGCCGTCCTTCATCTGCTCGAAGTGCGGCCCGGTGAGAATGTGCTTGTCACCGGTCGCGGTGCAGAAGATGTCGCCGATCGCCGCGGCCTGCGCCATCGGCAGGACCTCGAAGCCGTCCATCAGGGCCTCGAGCGCCCGCATCGGGTCGACCTCGGTGATGATCACGTGCGCGCCATGGCCCTTGGCCCGCATCGCGACGCCGCGCCCGACCCAGCCGTAGCCGGCGACGACGAAGCGCTTGCCGGCGATCAGGACGTTCGTGGCCCGGATGATCCCGTCGAGCGTCGACTGGCCGGTGCCGTAGCGGTTGTCGAAGAGGTGCTTGGTGCGCGCCTCGTTGACGGCGACGACCGGGAAGCCGAGCTTCCCCTCGCGCTCGAGCGCCTTGAGGCGGATGACGCCGGTGGTGGTCTCCTCCGTGCCGGCGATCACGTCGCCGAGCTGCTCGCGGCGGTGCGAGTGGAGGACACCGATCACGTCGGCGCCGTCGTCCATCGTGATGTGCGGCTTGTGGTCGACCGCGGCCTCGATGTGCTGGTAGTAGGTGTCGTTGTCCTCACCCTTGATCGCGAAGCAGGAGATGCCGTACTCCTCGACGAGCGCCGCGGCGACGTCGTCCTGCGTCGAGAGCGGGTTCGAGGCGGAGAGCACGACGTCCGCGCCGCCCGCCTTGAGCGTGCGCATCAGGTTCGCGGTCTCGGTCGTGACGTGCAGGCAGGCGGCGATGCGGTAGCCGGAGAGCGGCTGCTCCGTCTCGAAGCGCTCGCGGATCGCGGTGAGCACCGGCATCTGCCGGTCGGCCCACTCGATGCGGCGCTTGCCCTCGGAGGCGAGGGTCAGGTCTTTCACGTCGAACTTGTTGATCGTTGCCATCAGTCCCTTTCGTCTTGCCCGGTCGCGGGCCAGTGTAGAGGTCGTGCGGTCAAGGTCAGGCGGCGAGTAGCCGCTCGTGCTTGCGCTGCTCCCACTCGACCCAGTCAGCGGTCACGGAGGAGGCAAGCCACCGCTCGACGGCGGCGCGCAGCATCGGCTGGCGGCGCAGCCGAGCGGCAAATGCGAGCTCGTCGAGCTCGACGCCGTGGCAGTCGCGAAGCTCGCGCAGCGAGCGAAGCTGGTTCAGTTCACCGACGCCGTAGGCCCGGTAGCCGGACGCTGTCCGGGCGGGCACGACGAGCGCGGCGGCTTCGAGATAGCGGAGCATCCGCGCCGACCAACCGGTCTGCGCGGCAGCCTCGCCGACGGTGAAGGCTTGCATGCGGCTAACCTTAGCACGATCGTGTTAAGGTTTGTCGGATCCTCCCCGTTTGCACCATGTTCATGCTCGGCCACGCCGAGCGCCGCGTGGACGTGGCTCAGGCGGCTGAGGTGCCTTCGCGGCCGTAGAGGTCCTCCAGCCGCACCACATCGTCGAGGTGCGGGGTTGAGACCTCGAGAATCGTCGTGTCCTCGATCGCCGTCACCCGATGGACGGTCCCGGGTCGGTAGCGGAACGCCGCGCCGGCGGTGATCACCAACTCGTTGAGCGCCCCCTGCCCCGGGTCGCCGAGCTCCAGTTTCGCGCGACCGGACTGAACGAGCCAGGACTCGTCCTTCTCGCGGTGGAACTGAAGGCTGAGCGCGCAGCCCGCCTTGACGAAGAGCACCTTGCCGCAGTAGGTCTCCGAGAGCGCCCAGATCAGCTCATGGCCCCAGGGCTTCTCGACCCGGCGGACGTCGAACATCCAGCGGTCGAGCGTGTGGAGGTTGGGGGAATCGATGGTGTCGTTCACGAAAAGCGGAGCGTGTCGTCGGCGATCGCCTCGCCCGCGGCGATGTGGGTTCCATGGTCGAGCATATTCCCCTTACCGACCGTCGCGCCAGGGCCGACAACGGAGAGGCCCGCAACGACGCACTCGGGCCCGACTCCCGCACCCTCGCCGACGATCGAGCCGGTGACGGCCGCCCCGGCCCCGAGCGTCGCACCGGCACCGAGGATGGCGCGCTCGAGGGTCGCCCCCTGCCCCACGCGTGCATCGGCGCCGACCACCGCGAGGCTGCCGATCCGCGCCTCGGGCCCGATCTCCGCTCGCGGGCCCACGTAGACGGGAGGCACGAGCCGGGCCTGCGGCGAGACGCGCGCCGTCGGGTCGACGAAGGTGGAGTCGTCGCCGAGCATGTCGCCGAGCTCGCTCTGGACGTTCCGCTCGAGCACGTCGCAATGGGCCTGGAGGTACGACTCCGGCGTGCCGACATCGAGCCAGTAGCCGGGCAGCGCGACGCCGTAGACGGTCTGCTCCTCGACGAGCCGCGGAAACACCTCGCGCTCGATCGAGACGGCCC
>JBKJML010000117.1:0-8080 GCA_046596415.1 Gaiellaceae bacterium
GAGGTCATGTGGGAGGAGCTGATGCCGGAGTGCCTCTGGAAGTTCCGCGTCAAGGACTTCGGGCCGCTGACCGTCGGCATCGACGCGCACGGCAACTCGCTCTACCACGACGTGCAGGAGCGCGCCAAGGGCCGGCTGAAGGACATCCTTGCCCGGCTTTGACCTCGGCCTCCCGCCCCGCGGGGACGGGCTGACCCATGTGATGGACAAGGGCCTCGGGCCGCGCGCCGCCGAGGACTTCCTCGACACGGCCGGTGACTTCGTCTCGATCGTGAAGCTCGGCTGGGGCACGTCCTACGTGACGAAGAATCTCCGGCAGAAGCTCGACATCTATCGCGCGGCGGGGAAGCCGGTCGTGATCGGCGGTACCTTCTTCGAGGTCGTCTACGTGAAGGACCGGATCGACGACTACAAGCGCTGGCTGACCGAGCTCGGGCTCACCCACGTCGAGATCTCGGACGGGACGATCGAGCTGCCACGCGACGTCAAGCTCGCCGCGATCGAGGACTTCGCTCGCGACTTCACCGTGCTCTCCGAGGTCGGCTCCAAGGACTCGGAGGCGATCTTCGCCCCCTACCAGTGGGTCGAGTGGATCAAGGCGGAGAAGGCCGCCGGCGCCTGGAAGGTGATCACCGAGGCGCGCGAGGGCGGCACCGCGGGCATCTTCCGGCCGACAGGCGAGATGCGGACCGGGCTCGTCGACGAGATCGCACACGAGGTCGCCGTCGACGACCTGATCTTCGAGGCGCCGGCGAAGAGCGCCCAGGCCTGGTTCGTGAAGCACTTCGGCCCCGACGTGAACCTCGGCAACATCGCGCCCGAGGAAGTGATCCCGCTCGAGACGCTGCGCCTGGGCCTGCGCGGCGACACGCTGAAGGAGCTGCTGATCGACCGCTCCGACGCCGCGCTCTGACCCCCGGGCTCACGTCGTTACGCGCTGCGGTAGAGCTTCGTCATCACGAACTCGCGGTGGCCGAGCGCCTCGGCGGCGGTCAGGCGGCCGTTCGCCGTCCGCCGGAGCAGCTCGAGTAGCTGGTCGCCGGCCTCGTCCAGCCGTAGCTGCCGCAGCAGCAGCCCGCTCACGTCGAGGTCGATGTGCTCGCTCATCGTCGCGGCCGTCGCGCTGTTCGCGGTCAGCTTGATCACCGGCTCGATCGGGTTGCCGATGATGTTGCCCTGGCCGGTCGGGAAGAAGTGGACGACCGCGCCCGCCGCGGCCATCAGCGTGATGCACTCCGCAGCGGCCGAGGATGTATCCATGAAGTAGAGGCCTGGCCCGCTCGCCGGACGCTCGGCCGGGCGCAGCACGCCGACCACCGGCTTCGTCCCGGTCTTCTGGATGTTCCCGAGCGCCTTCTCCTCGATCGTCGACAGGCCGCCGGCGATGTTGCCCTGCGTCGGCTGCGAGCCGAGCAGGTCGACGCCGCCCGAGACGATCTCGGCCACGTAGTCGTCGTAGATCGCGACGAACGCGGCCCTCACGTCGTCGGTCGCCATCCGAGCGGCTACGAGGTGCTCGCCGCCGGTCAGCTCGGGCGTCTCGCCGAAGAGGACGGTCGCCCCTGCGTCGACGAGCGCATCGACCGCCGCGCCGACGGTCGGGCAGGAGCCGAGGCCGGTCGTCGTGTCCGACTCGCCGCACTTGATGCTGACGGTCAGATCCGACAATTCGATCCGCTCCCGCTGCAGCTCCGACGCCTGTTGGACGAAGTCCATCGCCGTCCAGCAGGCGCGGCGGACGATCTCCAACTCGCCGTGCCCCTCGATCGAGAAGCCGGCGACCGGCTTGCCCGTGGCGGCGATCCCTTCGACGATGCGCTCGGTCCAGGTCGGCTCGATCCCGATCACGATCACGGCCGCGACGTTCGGATTCGCGCCGGTGCCGATCATCGTCCTGAAGTGCAGCTCGAGATCCTCGCCGTACTGAAGCCGCCCGTACGCGTGCGGCAGCGCCATCGTGCCCGTGATTTTCGAGGCGACCGCTTCGCAGGCCGCGTTCGAGATGTCGTCGACCGGCAGGATCACGACGTGGTTACGGATGCCGACCGCGCCGTCCTGCCGGCGATAGCCGAAGAGATCCATGCCTACCACCTCGCAGTCTTGACATTGTGGGTGTGGACGTAGTCGCCTGGCTCGATCCGCGTGCGCGTGACCCCCACCTGCGTGCTGTACTCGGTGACAGGGGCACCCGCTGCGAGCGGCTGGAGCGCGACCTTGTGCCCGTACGGGACGTCCGCCTGGGCCTGGATCACCTGCTCGCCGTCGTCGTCGAGGTAGACGACGAGGACCTCGTCGCCGGCGGAGATCGGCACCACCGCCACGGCGACGTCGTCGCCCCGTTTGTGGGCGAGCGCCTTGTGCATCGTGACGTCCTCCTTGTTGGTTGTCCGGTTCATCCCGGCGCCCCTCGGGCACCGGCGATCGTGAGCGCGGTCGTGCCGACGACGAGCAGCACGGCGACGGTCGCAGCCGTCGTCACCTGCAGTCGGCGGCGCAGCACCGCGCCCGGCGCCTGTTCGTCGATCATCAGCCAGATCCCGGCTCCCGCATGGGCGAGCGCGGCCGCCAGCATCGTCCAGTCCCAAGCCAGCCAGAGAGCAGACGACCAGCGGCGTAGGACGAAGCTCGAGCCGGTCTGCGCCACGTCGGTGACAAGGTGCGTGACGGCGAAGTGCCCGAGCACGAGGACCGCGAGGAGCACTGCCGTCGTCCGCATGACGAGGAACGCGGCCAGGCGCGGACGCTGCAGGATCGCGCTCATGTGACGACCGGACGCATGATCACGATCGCGGCTCCACTGCCGGCGATCACGGCCAGCACGACGGCGCCCTGGAGCAGCCTCCGGGCCGTGGTCGCGCCCAGTTCGGCGACGTCGAGCAGCACCAGGCGGAGGCCGTTGAACGTGTGGAAGAGGATCGCGTAGAGGAGCAGGGATTCGAAAACGCGCATCGGGGCCGTCCCGTAGAGCCGGTGGACGTCGTCGAATCGCGCCGGCGAGAGCGTGTAGAGGGCGACATCGAAGACATGGAGGAGCAGGAATGCGAACACCGCCACGCCGGTCGCTCGGTGCGCGACGAACGCCCAGCGCTGGACGTCGCGGTCGCTCGCGTGGCCGATTCGTTCGAGCCAGCCGCCGCCGACCGCGGAGCTCCGGAGCACGAACGCGGCGCGGATCGTGAAAGCCGTGAAGGCCACGACGCCGACCAAGAGCGTGCTGAGCGCGACCACGAAGAGGAGCTGGAGGGCGGTCACGCCGGCCCGCCCGTGAGCGCGAGACCGCCCGGGGCGAAGCGGGTCAGCTCGACGGGGCGCGTCGAGACTGCAGGCTCGCCGTCCTCGCCCTGCGCGACGACCACTGCCCGCAGCCAGTCCTCGTCGTCCCGCGCCGGGAAGTCGGCCCGGAAGTGGGCGCCGCGCGACTCCTCGCGGACGAGCGCCGACTCGACGATCAGGCGCGCGACCGTGAGTTGGCTCTCGAGGTCGAGCGATTGTTGCCACGCGGGATTCGCCTCGCACGGCCCGCCGCTCGAGACGCGCGACGACTGCTCGCCGAGCTCCTCGAGCAGCGCTCGCGCCTCGAGTAGCCCGGCGCGTGTGCGCACGAGGCCGCAGTGCGTCCACATGCCCGCTTTCAGCCGATCCGTGAGCTCGAACGGTGCCGGCCCGCCCTCGCGCCGGAGCGGCGCGTAGGCGCGCTCGACGGAGGCGGCGACCGAGGCCGGATCAGGCATGTAGATCCCCCGCCCGCCGACGATCGCGGCTGCAGTCTCGCCGGCCCGGGCGCCGAACACGGTCGACTCGGCGACCCCGTTCCCGCCCAACCGGTTCGCGCCGTGCGTCCCGCCGGCGTCCTCGCCGGCGACGAGGAGCCCGTCGATCGAGGTGAAGCAGTCGACGTCGATCACGACGCCACCCATGTGGAAGTGGGCGGTCGGAGACACCTCGACCGGTCCGGTCGCGAGGTCGGCGCCGACGAGGCGCGTGCGCGCGACCATCTCGCCGAACGAACGCTCGATCTCGGCCGCTCCGAGGTGTGAGATATCGAGCAGAACACCGCCGGCCGGCGTGCCGCGCCCTTCGACGATCTCGATGTACGAGGCACGGGCGACGACGTCGCGCGTCGAACGCTCGAGTCGCACCGGGTCGACCCGGGCCATGTAGCGCTCGCCGAGGCGGTTGTAGAGGTGCGCCCCGGCTCCACGCAGCCCTTCCTCCAGCACGGCCCCGGTCAGGGACGAACCGCCGGCGACAAGGCCGGTCGGGTGGAACTGGAGCATCTCCATGTCTCGGAGCTCGAGACCCGCCCGGTAGCACATCGCGACGCCGTCGCCCGTCTTCTCGCGCGCGGGCGCGGCGATCCGGTACATCGTCGCCGACCCTCCCGTCGCGACGACGACGACGCGCGCGAGCAAGACGGCCGCGCGGCCCGTCCGCGCGTCGAGCAGTGTCAACCCCGAGAGCTCGCCGTGCCGGTCGAACACGAGGTCGAGAGCACGCCAGTCCTCGAGCTCACGGGCGCCGATCCGAAGCGTCTGGTCGCGAAGGCGGCCCATGATCTCGATCCCGGTCTGGTCGGCCCTGTGGACGGTACGGTCGAAGGTCTGGCCGCCGAACGGCTTCAGATCGAGGTCGCCGGCCGGGGTGCGGTCGAAGAGGCAGCCGAACTGCTCTTCGAGCTCGTGGATGACCCGCGGGGCGTCCTGGACGAGCGCCCAGGCGAGCTCCTGGTCGTTCAGGTACTGGCCGCCTTCGAGCGTGTCGCGGTAGTGAGCCTCGACGGAGTCGCCCTCGCCGAGCACGGCGTTGAAGCCCCCCTGGACCATGCGGGTGCAGCCAGACCGGCCGACGGCGCCCTTCGAGACGATCGTGATCGTGAGCCGCGGGTTGGCGGCGGCGACGTGGAGGGCGCACATCAGCCCGGCACCGCCGCTGCCGATCACCGCGACGTCGGTCTCGAAAAAAGGGAGCGGTGGGGCGGAGCTCATGGTCGGCTGGGGCTCTCAGCCGGCACTGATGCTCCAGCGCCGCAGGCGCCTGATCGACGCGGCGGGGTCGATGCCCTTCGGGCAGGCGCCGCTGCAGCCGTGGATGTAGTGGCAGCGGGTGACGCCACCCTCCTGCGAGGCGAGCGCGAGCCGCTCGTCGCGAGCTCCGTCGCGGTCGTCGGCGGCGAGCACCATCGCACGGTTCAGCGCCGCCGGCCCGAGGAAGCCGTGCTCGGCCCCCGCGAGGTCGCACGCGGTCCAGCAGGCGCCGCAGCCGATGCAGTCGAGGCCCGATTCGACCGTTTTCCGGCTCCGGTCGCCCGCCGCGAGCGTGCGGGGCTCGCCGGTCGCGGGTGGCACGAACCAGGGCTTGACCTGGCGCCACGCGTCCCAGAAAGGCGTCGTGTCGACGATCAGGTCGCGGACGACGGGCAGGCCCGCGAGCGGCTCGAGCACGATTCCGTCGGCGGCGGCCGGGATCCGGGTCTGGCAGGCGAGGACCGGCCTGCCGTCGACCCTGATCGCGCACGTGCCGCACATGGCGACCCGGCACGAATAGCGGAACGCGATCGAGGCGTCGAGCCGCTGGAGTGCCAGCACGATGTCGAGCACGACGGCAGGCTCCACGACTTCGACCCGAAAGCTCCGGCGCGCCCCCGCGTCCGTGCGCGCGATCTCGACTCCGAGCGTCCGCCGCGTGCCGACGTCTGCAAACCCAGGTGTCGCCCGACTTGATCGTTCAAGTTGCAGCACCCAAGTATTCGTATCACCCGTGTCAAGGGTAACGTATCTATAAAGATCAGTTATAGGAGTTCGGAGCGGTTATCGCACCGAGGCCCGTGGAGACTTCGACCGCGTAACGGCGTACCACTTTGCCCAGCTCCTCCATGCCACCGGAGGGGAGCGTCAACTTCAGTCCCGTCAGGCTGATCGCGGCGACGCACGCCTGCCGGTGCCCGTAGACCGCGGCGCTGACGCAGAACACGCCCTCGCTGTCCTCTTCGTCGTCGACGGCGAACTGCCGGCCGCGCACCTCCTCCAGGTCGCGCAGCAGGTGCTCCACGTCGGTGATCGTCGTCGCCGTTCGCGCCGGCAGGCCCGTCTGCTTGACGATCGAGCGCACCCGCTCTTCGGGTAGGTGCGCGAGCAGCGCCTTCCCGATTGCGCTGCAGTGCGGCAGCTCCCGGCGGGCCAGGTTGCTCTGGAAGCGGACGATGCCCGGGCCGTCCACGCGCCCGATGATCACCGCGTACCCCTCGTCGAGCACGCCGACGCGTGACGTCCAGCCCGTCTCGGCCGTCATCGTCCGCAGGGACGGGAGCGCGACATCGAGCAGGCTGATCTGGGACAGCACCTGGTCGCCGAGCCGGGCCAGCGCGAACCCGAGCCCGTACCGGCGCCCTCTGCCCGTGCCGAGCTCGGCGACGAAGCCGCGGCCGGTCAGCGTCCGCAGCAGCGCGAGCGCGGTGCTCTTCGAGGTCTCGAGCCGGCGCGCGAGCTCGACCAGCCGCATCCCGTCCTCGCCGGCCTCGGCCAGGAGCTCGAGGATGTCCAGCGCCCGTTCGACGCTCCGGACGCGGTAGCGCCGCTCGGGATCGCTCCCGTCGGTGTTGTCACCGGTGGCAGAGCCTGCCACGGGGCGGCTTGACTTTTTCTCGGCTGGCACTTAGGAATGTCCCTCGTATGTTGCGCAGAGCGCATCGCCATTCGGCACAGCCGAACAATATGACGAACCCAGCCAGAAAATCAACACCGCGATGAAGGTCGCCGGCGTGATCGGCCGGCTCGGCCTGCCCGCTCCCGCGGGCGGCCCGCAGCCGAGCACGCTCCGTTTTCCGGACGGGGCCCACTTCCGGGTCGAGATCCCGAGCGTCGAGAATCTCCGCGTCTTCGAAGCGGTGCTGCTGGCGGCGCTCGAGCACGAGGTCGTCGTGAACCGCGTCTCGCAGGGGAGTGGTGCGATGCTGCTCTCCGAGTCCGAGCTGCGCGAGATGGCGTCGCTCGGTGCCTCCGCGGGCGTCGAGGTCTCGCTCTTCGTCGGTCCGCGTGAGGGGTACGGCGTCGGCGCGCATGCTCGGTCCGCGGACGGTGCCGGACATGCCGCTCAGGTTCGCGGGATGCGTGGCCTCGCGTACGCGGTCGAGGACGTCGCACGCGCGGCCGAGGCTGGGATTCGCAGCTTCCTGATCGCCGACCCGGGCCTGCTCACCGTCCTCTGCGACATGCAGGCGGCCGGCGAGCTCCCTGCCGACTGCTGCTGGAAGATCTCGGTTGCGATGGCCCCCTCGAACCCGGCCGCGATCGCCGTGCTCGAGCGCCTCGGCGCCACCACCGCCAACATCCCGTCGGACGTGACGATCGCCGAGCTCGCCGAGCTGCGGGCCGCCACTGCGCTCCCGATCGATCTCTATCTGGAGTCGACCGACAGCCTCGGCGGGGTCGTCCGCGGCAACGAGATGGCTGATCTTGTCGCCGTTGGTGCTCCGCTCTACGCCAAGTTCGGGCTGCGGAACTCGCAACCGCTCTATCCGCTCGGCGAGCACCTCGTGGAGCAGGCGATCGCGATCGGCCGAGCCAAGGTCGCTCGCGCCGCCGTCGCGCTCGAGTGGATGCGCCGGCTCGACCCGAGCCTCGTCCAGTCCGCTTCCGGCGCCGAGGGGCTTCGCGTACCGTCGGTCGCCGCAGCGGCCACGCTCAACCACTCGCCTCGGCTTTCGTCCTCAGAGTCAATCGCTTCCCAAACCACGTAGGAGGGTCTCCCATGTCAAGACGCAGGAAGCTTTCCGTCGCCGCCGCAGTTATCGCGGTTGCGGCCGCGGCCGTCAGCGGAACCGTCGTGTCATCGGCACGGTCGGCCCCGGCGGAACGCACCACCGCCACGGCGACCGGGTGCACGTCGTCGAAGGGCACGCTCAGATACGGCATCGCCGGGGCGGGCATCTCGCAGCTCGACCCGAACACGATCAACTTCGCCGGCCAGGCACCGTTGCAGACGCTGCTCTACAACGGCCTCTCGAAGTACGACCGCAACATGCAGGTCGTCCCGGACCTCGCCACCAAGTGGCGCTCCTCGAACGACCTCAAGACCTGGTTCT
>JBKJML010000216.1:0-5552 GCA_046596415.1 Gaiellaceae bacterium
GTTGAATCGGCAGCCCCAGGCCTGGAACCCGCTGGGCGAGCCACGCATTGAACTGCCCGAAGCCGGAACCGGCATCGAACGTCAAGGCCGGGCCCGGCGCCCCGTATCGGGCGTACGTCGAAAAGTCGGTCCCGAGACACGCCCGGTTGTTCGGCTGCGCCGACAACGCCGCACTTGCCGTCCAGGTTGCTACCAGTGCCGCTCCCACCAGCGCCAAGGTCAGCCTCTTCATCGCCCGCCCCGCAGTTCGATTGAACGAAGCCGCATTGTGAGTCCGTTCTTACAACGTGTCAACCGCCACCTGGTCGGGCTGGCCCTCGCCGCGCGGTTACACCCGGACGACGAACCAGCCACCGACGTCGTCACAGAGGACCTGGTTCGGCCGCTCGTGGGCGTAGGTGTAGAGGGGCAGGCGGTTGTACGTCACCTGCAGCTTCCCGCCAGGCCGCCGAATCGTGCCGAAGCGACCCTTGATGCCCGCGATTCTGGCGGGCACCTGGCTTGCGGAGCGAACGAGGAGCGGCGGCCACGCGACGGCGCAGGCGCCGGCGCAATGCACCTTGAAATCGCGCTGCTCGACGTTCCAGAAGTAGAGCGCCTGGTGGTCGGGCCGGACGAGGATGTTCCCGAAGCGGGCGTCGCGCTGCTTGAGGACGGGTACCTTCGCAGTGGCCGCGGCCGCCGGGCTTACCGCCACTGCGACGAGCGCGACGAGCAGGACGATGCGTCGAAGCCCACTCTGCATGGGATCATTGTACTCGTGAGCGGCTTCCCGTATGTCATCCGCATCCGCGTCCGCTTCCAGGATTGCGACCCGATGGGCCACTGCAACAACGCCGTCTACTCGACCTACCTCGAGGAGGCGCGGATCGCCATGCTCGGCGGCCTCGAGTCGTTCATCCTCGCGCGGATGGAGATCGATTTCCGCGCCGAGCTGCGGGCCGGCGAGGAGGTCGAGGTTCGCTCGCGCTGCCCGCGCGTCGGCACGAAGAGCTTCGACCTCGAGCACGAGCTCCACTCGGCCGGCCGGCTCGTCGCCGAGGCGCGCAGCGTGCTCGTCTCCTACGACTACGGTCGCAGCGAGAGCGTGCCGGTGCCGGACGAGTTGCGCGCACGACTCGCGACGTGATCCCGGACGAGGCGATCGTCGAGGAGGAGGTCGAGCTCGGCGGGCTGCGCCTGACGGTCGCGCATCCGAGCGAGCCCGACGAACTGATCGACGAGGACGCGTTCGAGCACGAGGAGTTCCTGCCCTACTGGGCCGAGCTCTGGCCGAGCGCGCTCGCGCTCGGCCGGGTGCTGGAGCGCCGCTCACTCGCCGGCGTGCGGGCGCTCGAGCTCGGCTGCGGGCTCGCGGTGCCGTCGATCGTCGCCGCTCTGCGCGGTGCCGAGGTGCTCGCCACCGACTGGGCGCCCCACGCGATGCCGTTCGCGCGCCGCAACGCCGAGCGGAACGGCGCTCACGTCGAGATCGAGGTCGCCGCCTGGAGCGACTCGAAGCGGCTCGAGGTGCGCGGCCCCTGGCAGCTCGTGCTCGCCTCCGACGTTCTCTACGAGCGCCGCAACGTCGAACAGCTCGTCGACGTGCTCGCCAAGCTCGGGGCGACCGAGACGCTCGTCGCCGATCCCGGGCGCCCGGCGCTCGCCGCCTTCCTCGACGAGGCGCGGGAACGATGGCACGTCGAGGAGCTCCGAGACACTGCGCTGCCCCGTGGTGGCGTCTACTCGCTCTCGGCTCGGTAACCTTCGGAAGATGGAGTACCGCCGCCTCGGCTCGGGCGACCTCGTCGTCTCCGACATCAGCCTCGGCTCGTGGCTGACCTACGGGATCGGCGTCGAGCGCGAGCGCGCCGTCGAGTGCCTCGACCGGGCCTTCGAGGTCGGGATCAACTTCATCGATACCGCGAACGTCTACGGGCGCGGCGCCGCCGAGGAGTTCCTCGGCGAGGCGCTTGCGAAGCGCGACCGCGACTCCTACATCCTCGCCACCAAGCTCTACTTCCCGATGTCCGACGAGGACAAGGGCCTGTCGCGTGCGCAGGTCGAGAAGCAGATCGACGCCTCGCTCGCCCGGCTTCGCACCGACCACGTCGATCTCTACCAGTGCCACCGCTACGACGCGGTGACACCGCTCGAGGAGACGATGGAGGCGCTGAGCGAGGTCGTCCGCTCCGGCAAGGCGCGTTACCTCGGCTTCTCCGAGTGGACGGCGCCCCAGATCGAGACGGCGCTTGCGATTCCGGGCGTGGAGAAGTTCGTCTCCAGCCAGCCGCAGTACTCACTGCTCTATCGGGTGCCGGAGGCGGAGGTGATCCCGCTCAGCGCGCGCAGCGGCATCTCGCAGATCGTCTGGTCGCCGCTCGCGCAGGGTGTCCTCACCGGCAAGTACCGCCCCGGTGAGCCGCCGCCCGCCGACTCGCGCGCTGCGAGCGAGCAGATGGGTGGCTTCATCGGCCGTTGGACACGCGACGATGTGCTGGAGGCGGTCGAGCGGCTACGGCCGGTCGCAGAAGCGGCGGGCCTGACCCTGCCGCAGCTCGCACTGGCCTGGATCTTGCGCGAGCCGAATGTCGCCTCGGCGATCGTCGGCGCGACGAAGCCCGACCAGGTCGAGGCGAACGCCTCCGCGTCGGGAATCAAGCTCTCCGACGACACGCTGCGCGCGGTCGAGGACGCTCTTGCCGGCGTCTATCTGACCGAAGCGTCGCAGCCGGACTAGTTCAGCGACGGGTCGACGGGCATCGTCGCGAGCAGGCGGAAGCGGCCACCTTTGCGCCGCAGCACGCAGCTCCAGAGATCGACGCCCTCGGCGTAGAAGACGTCTTCCGGCAGCGCCGGCTCGACGATCCACGAGTCCTCCTCGAGCTCTGTCTCGAGCTGACCGCTGTCCCAGCCGGCGTAGCCCGCGTAGACACGGGTGCGGCGGACGGCACCCGCGAGGAGCGCCGCGTCGGCCTCCGCGGGGAGAAAGCCGACCCGGCCCATGATCAGCGCCGCCGCCTCACCGGGCTGCTCGAAGTCACCGACCGCGACAACCGCCCCGCCGTCGACCGGTCCGCCGAACCAGACGGGATCGTCGTCGGGCACGAGCTCGGCGAGGTGAGGCACCGCGTCGGCGACGACAAGCGCCGACGGGCGGTTCAGGACGAGCCCCATCGCCCCTTCGGGCCCGTGCTCGGCCACCAGGACGACGGTGCGGCGAAAGTTGGGGTCGACGAGCGATGGCCCGGCGATCAGCAGGCTCCCCTGCAGCGATTCCATTCTGGGATTGTGCCGACGGAGTAGAGTTGCCGGATGGCCGATGTGAACCGAGAGATCAGACTCGCCGCCCGACCACAGGGCGTTCCGCGCCCCGAAGACTTCGAGCTCGCCGAGACTCCGCTCCCTGAGCCCGGGGACGGCGAGATCCTGGTTCGCAACGCTTTCATGTCGGTCGACCCGTACATGCGCGGGCGCATGAACGACGTCAAGTCGTACGTGCCGCCCTTCCAGATCGGCGAGCCGCTCTCGGGTGGTGCGGTCGGCGAAGTCGTCGCGTCACGGGCCGAAGGGATCGCCGCAGGTGACTGGGTCAGTCACCTGCGCGGTTGGCGCGAATGGGCGGTCGTCGACGGAAGCGGCGCCCAGAAGATCGACGCCGCGGCCGCCCCACCGCAGGCCTATCTCGGGGTGCTCGGCGTCACCGGCCTCACCGCCTACATCGGGCTCCTCGATATCGGGCAGCTGACCGAGGGGGAGACGGTGTTCGTCTCGGGCGCCGCGGGCGCCGTCGGCAGCATCGTCGGGCAGATCGCGAAGGCGAAGGGCTGCACGGTGATCGGAAGCGCAGGCTCGCCGGAGAAGGTCGCCTGGCTCCGCGAGCTCGGCTTCGATCACGCGTTCGACTACAAGACCGCCGACCTGCGCGCCGAGCTCTCCGAAGCTGCGCCGCGCGGGATCGAGCTCTACTTCGACAATGTCGGTGGCGACCAGCTTCAGGCTGCGCTCGGCGCGCTCCGCCCGCACGGGCGCGTCGTCGCCTGCGGGATGATCTCCCGCTACAACGACGAGCGGCCGACGCCCGGCCCGACCAACCTGCCGCTGATCGTCGGTAAGCGGCTGCGGGTGCAGGGCTTCATCGTCAGCGACCACCTGGATCGCCACCCGGCGTTCCAGGCGGAGATGGGCAGCTGGCTGCGCGACGGCACGATCGTGAGCCGCGAGACCGTCGTCGACGGGATCGAGGGCGCACCAGGCGCGTTCATCGGGCTCCTGCACGGCGAGAACCTCGGCAAGATGCTTGTCAGGATCGGGCCGGCGCCGAGCTCGTAGCGGCGTGGGCGGCGAGGATCGAAGCCGCCGATAACTCGACCTCGGCCAGCGTCGTCTGCCAGTTGCTGACCGAGATCCGCATCGCCGGGAGCCCGTCCCAGGTCGTGCCGCTCAGCCAGCAGACGCCGTCGTCCTGCACCCGGCGGATCACGTCGGGCGTCGTCGAGCCGTCCCCGAAGCGGACGAGCACCTGGTTGAGCACGACGTCGTTCAGAATCTCGACGCCAGGCTCGGCACCGAGGAGCTCCGCGAAGCGGCGGGCGCAGGCGCAGTTGCGCTCGACGAGCTCGGCGATCCCGGCTCGGCCGAGCGAGCGGATCGCCGCGTAGACCGGGAAGCCCCGCGCTCGGCGTGAGAACTCCGGTGTCCAGTCGACCTCGTCGCGAGGCCCGCCCTCCTCGGCCTGGATCAGGTAGGCGGCAGTGACACCCATCGCCGCGCGGTGCGCCTCCGGATGGGCGGTGAAGGCGATGCCGCAGTCGTAGGGCACGTTCAGCCACTTGTGCCCGTCGGTTGCCCACGAGTCGGCGAGCTCGACGCCGCGCACCAGCTGCCGCAGCTCGTCGCTCGCGTGCGCCCACAGGCCGAAGGCGCCATCGACGTGCACCCAGGCGCCGGCTCGGTGGGCGAAGTGGACGGCCGCCTCGAGGTCGTCGAAGGCACCGGTGTTCACATTCCCGGCCTGGACGCAGACGATGGTCGGATGGCCACCACGCAGCGCCGCCGGCAGCTCCTCGACCCGCATCCGCCCCTGTTCGTCGGCTGCGATCGGGATGATCGACGACGCTCCGATCCCGAGTAGCCGCAACGCGCGGTCGACGGTCGCGTGGCGCTCGGCGCCCACCACGACCCGGATCGGTGGTGCGCCCGCCAGGCCGTCGCGCCCGACGTCCCACCCGGCCCGCCCGAGTACCTCGTGCCTGGCGGCCGCGAGCGCCGTCACATGCGCCATCTGACAACCCGTGACGAACGCGAACGAGGCAGCCGAGGGTAGCCCGAGCAGCTCCTTCAGCCAGCCGCCCGCGACCTCCTCGACGACGGCTGCGGAGGGGCCGCCGGCGTAGAGGCCCGCGTTCTGATCCCACGTCGAGGTGAGCCAGTCGGCAGCCACTGCTGCCGGGACACCGCCGCCGATCACGAAGCCGAAGTAGCGGCCGCCGGCCATCGCGACGAGGCCCGGCTCGACACCGGCGACGAGCTCGTCGATCACCTGCGCTGCCGGTGTCGGTTCCTGCGGCAGC
>JBKJML010000232.1:0-11841 GCA_046596415.1 Gaiellaceae bacterium
GTGATGAGCGCACTTTGGGGAGAGAACCGGGACGACCGCAAGCAGAGCCTCAACGAGGTTCTGCACCTCCAGGCACGAGCTGCCGCAGCCCGTGTCGCGACCGTCCCGCGTCCTCGCCTCCACCCCGCAGTGCCGAACCGTCTCGTCACCGCGGCTCCCGCGCACTAGCGCGGAGCGCCGCCTCTCTCCAACGCGAACGAGGGCGCGCCGCAGCGCCCTCCTCGCTCGCCCTCGAACAGGAATCTGTTAAACAGCCCCGGACATGAAAATCAGCCTCGTGCCTCGCACCTCCGAGTTCTTCGACCTCTTCGCCAAGGCCGGCGCGAACGCACTCGACGCAGCCGTCCACGCTGAGACGCGCTTCCGCGAATATCCGAACTCGACGGTGACGCAAGCCGATGTCAAGGCGATCGAGAACCGCGGTGACGACATCACCCGCGACATCATCCAGCTCCTGAACACGCAGTACATGACGCCGTTTGACCGCGAGGACATCTTCCAGCTCGCGGTCGCGATCGACGACGTCGTCGATTACATCGAGGAGGCGTCCGACCTGCTCGAGCTCTACGGGATCGAGTCGCCCACCCGCCACGCCGTCGAGCAGTGCCGGATCCTGGTCGCCGCAGCCCGGCTACTCGCCCAGGCCTGTGGCGGCCTCAAGGGCTTCAGCGGCAACCTCCAGCAAACGCTCATCGCGCTGAAGGGGCTCGAAGACGACGGCGACCACGTCTCCCGTGACGCGATCGCCGCACTCTTCCGCGACGACCGCATCGACCCGCTGCTCGTCATCCGCTGGAAGGACATCTTCGAGGCACTCGAGGAAGCGATCGACAGCTGCGAGCGCGCAGCGAACGTGATCGGGAACATCCTCCTGAAGAACGCCTAGACCGTGGACCTGACGCTCGTCGCAGTCGTCGCTGTCGCGCTCTTCTTCGACTTCACGAACGGCTTCCATGACACCGCGAACTCGATCGCGACCAGCGTCTCGACGCGAGCGCTGTCGCCACGGCTCGCCGTGCTGATGGCTGCGGTGCTGAACTTCGCCGGTGCGTTCGTCTCGATCAAGGTTGCAGCGACGGTCGCGAAGGGCATCGTCGATGCCGACGCGATCACGCTCGAGATCGTGCTCGCCGGGCTCGTCGGCGCGATCACCTGGAACCTCATCACCTGGTACCTGGGTCTGCCGTCCAGCTCGAGCCACGCTCTAATCGGCGGCGTCCTCGGCTCGGCGATCGCCGCGACGCACGGGCTCGACGTCGTCAAGTGGGGCGGCCTGAAGGAGAAGGTGCTGATCCCGTCGCTGCTCGCGCCCTTCCTCGGGATCGTGCTCGCGTACGCACTGATGAAGGTCGTGCAGCTCATCATTCGCCGGCGCTCGCCCGGCACCGTGAACCGGGTCTTCCGTCGGCTTCAGCTCGTCTCGGGTGGCTTCGTCGCGTTCACGCACGGCACGAACGACGCGCAGAAGACGATGGGGATCATCACGCTGGCGCTGATCTCGTCCGGCCACCTGAGCAGCGAGAACTTCGAGGTGCCGATGTGGGTGATCATCTCGGCGGCGCTCGCCATGGCGGCCGGCACCTACGCGGGCGGCTGGCGCATCATCCAGACACTCGGCACCCGGATCGCGAAGATCGACCCGCCGCAGGGCTTCGCAGCGCAGACCGCGTGCGCCTCGCTGCTCTGGGGAACGGCGCACTTCGGCTTCCCCGTATCCACCACGCACTGCATCTCCGGTTCGGTGATGGGAGCCGGCGCGAGTCGGCGACTGCGCGCCGTCCGCTGGGGCGTCGCCGGCAACATCCTCGTCGCCTGGGTGATGACGATCCCGTGCGCAGCAGCCGTCGGCGCACTGATGGAACTGATCACACGCCTGCCCGGCGGCACCGCGATCGTGTTCGTACTCGTCTGCGGGATCGCAGCGTTCGCGTTCGTCGCCCGGCGGCTCGAGGCGCGGCGCCTCCTGAGAATCAGCACCGCGCCCCTGCCCGCCTGACCGGCGCTACGCCCGCTGCGCGGCCTTGATCGCAAGGTCGAAGTTGACCCGCGCTTTCCTCAACTGCGGCGTGGTGAGCGGGATGAAACGCGCCCGCCTGGCGATCACCTGTTCGTTGCCGAAGATGTAGCGGAGGAAGCCCTGCACTTCGGTGCGCCTGAACGACGAACCCTTCGCGTAGATGAAGAGCGGCCGGGCGAGCGGCCTGTAGCTGCCGTTGAAGACATTCGCCTGCGACGGTGCGACGCAGTTGCCGGTCTTCGGGTTCCTGATCTGCACCGCATTCAGCCTGCTCTGGTTCTCCTCGAAGTAGGAGTAGCCGAAGTAGCCGAAGCCGCCCTGCTCGCCGCTGACACCCTGGACGAGCACGTTGTCGTCCTCGGAGGCCGCGTAATCCGAGCGGCTCGCCTTCGCTTTGCCGTTGATCGCCTCGGTGAAGTAGTCGAACGTGCCGGAGTCGGTCCCCGGGCCGAACAATTTGAGCTTCTGGTCGGGGAAGCCGGCACGCACGTCCTGCCAGTTGTCCACCTTCGAGCCGGGCGCCCAGATCTTCTTGAGCTCGTCGACGCTGAGGCACGTCGCCCAGGTATTCCGCTGGTTCACGACCACGGTAAGAGCGTCGTTGGCGACCGCGAACGCGCGCCACGAACCGATCCCGTGCTCCTTGCAGGCCTGCGCTTCGGAGCGCTTCATCGGTCGCGAGGCGTCGGAAAGATCGATCTCGCCGTTGCAGAAGCGCTGGAAGCCGCCGCCGGTGCCGGAGATGCCGACGGTGATGCGGACGTTCTTCGCGCCGGCCTTCGAGAAGAGCTCCGCCGCGGCAGTCGTGTAGGGGCCGACCGTGGACGAGCCGTCAGCCGTGATCGTGCCCTTGATCGTCTTGAGCGGCGGGAAGCCCGCCGCCGTTGTGACCGAGGCCGCAAGGCCCGCTGTCGCTACGACGCCGGCGACGATCGTGCCGCGCCGGCCGAGAAAGTTCTGCATCGAATGTCTGCTCCCTGAGTCGGTGCCATGTCGACTCGAACTCTGGAGCGGGACGACCTGCCGGTGGGCATCCGCGCGGTGAGGATGTGGCCGCGGTCCGGTGAACGCGCGGGCGCGTTACCAGTCCTGCCGGAAGCGGTTCCGGAGGAAGATCGCAAGCGCATTCATACCGAGCACGATCCCAAGCAGGACGAGGATCGCGGCCGCCGCGAGCTGCTGGAAGGCCGGATCGGGCAGCTTCACCCAGGTGTAGATCTGCACCGGCAGCGCGGTGAACGGGCCGAGCAGGGTCGGGTCGAAGGCGACGTAGGTGAGCGCGCCGATCAGGAGGAGCGGCGCCGTCTCGCCGACCGCACGCGAGAGCGCCAGGATTGCGCCCGTCGCGATCCCGGGCACCGAGGCAGGCAGCACCTGGCGCGAGACCACCTGCCACTTCGTCGCACCGAGTGCGTACCCGCCCTGGCGGATCGAGTCGGGCACGGAGCGGATCGCCTCGCGAGCGGTGATGATCACGGTCGGCAGCACGACGAGGGTCAGAATCAGCGCCCCGGCGAGCAGGACGCGCCCGATCCCGATCCCCCGCACGATGAATGCGAGCCCGAGGATGCCGTAGACGATGGCCGGGACAGCAGCGAGGTTCTGGATGTTGACCTCGAGCAGCCGGTTGTACCAGCGTTCGTTGTTCGCGTACTCCTCCAGATAGACCGCCGTGCCGACCCCGATCGGAATCGCGAGTAGGAGCAGCAGCCCGGCGAGGTAGAGCGTCGCGATGATCGCCGGCCGAGCACCCGCCTCCTCGGGCACCGACGATGGCGAGTTCGTGAAGAGCTTGCCGTTCACGGACCCGATCCCGTCGGTGAAGGTGCTGACGAGCAGCCAGCCGAGGGCAGCGATCGCAACGGCGAGCGAGACGAACATCAGCCCCTGGAAGAGCCGGCCTCGCAGCTTCCGGCCGCTCATTCGTAGACCTCGCGATAGCGGCGGACGAGCCGGATCGAGATCACGTTCATCACGAAGGTGATCGCGAAGAGCGTCAGCCCAACGGCGAAGATCGTCTTGTACTCGGTCGACCCGGTCGGCAGGTCGCCGTTCCCGGTCGCGCCGATGAACGCGGTCATCGTCTCGACCGACTGCTTAGGGTCGAAGGTCAGCTTCGCCTGCTGACCCACGGCGATCAACACGATCATCGTCTCGCCGACGGCCCGTGAGATGGCGAGCACGAACGACGCCATGATCCCGGAGATCGAAGCCGGTACGACCACGCGCGTTGCCACCTGGAGCTTGTCGGCCCCGAGCGCGTAGGCGCCGTCACGCAGCGTCCGCGGCACGGCGGCCATCGCGTCCTCCGAGAGCGATGCGACGGTGGGGATCAGCATCACGCCCATCACCAGGCCGCCGGCGAGCACGTTGAAGATCTCCACCTGCACCCCGAGCGAGCGGAGCAGGGGCGTCACGGCGGTGAGCGCGAAGTAGCCATAGACGACGGTCGGGATGCCGGCGAGGATCTCGAGCACCGGTTTCACGACCGCCCGGCGGCGGCGGCTCGCGTACTCGCTCAGGTAGATCGCGGAGCCGAGCCCGAACGGCACCGCGACGAGCACGGCCCAGAAGGTGACGGACAGCGTGCCGGCGAGCAGAGGGACGACTCCGAAGCTGCCGGGCTCGAAAAGTGGCGCCCAGTTCGTGCCGGTGAAGAAGTCGATCGGGTTGATCTCGCGGAAGAACTCGACCGCGGGGAACAGGAGCGACGCGACGATCCCGGCCGTCGTCACGACCGAGACGAGAGCGCACAGAGCGAAAAGCCCCTGGATCGCGCGCTCCGACGTGCGTCGGCCGGTTCTGCGAGAGCGGATCGCCGCCGCTCGCAACGCCGCGGCGCCCGGCTCGGCCATCAGCCGGCCGAGGCGAGCGCCGCCGCGTAGTCGCTCTTCGACTTCGCGAGCTGCTCGTCGTTGAGAGAGATGAAGGACGACCGCTCGGCGATCTCGCGCTCGTTGTCGATCATGTAGCCGACGAAGTCCTCGACCGCCTGCTTCGCGAACGAGGTCGTCTTGACGTAGACGTAGAGCGGCCGGGCGAGCGGCGTGTACGTGCCGTCCTGGGCTGCGGTCGCGCTCGGTGCCGTGCACCCGTCGCCCGCGTCGATCGCGAGCGCCTTCAGCGTGCCCTGGTTGGCCTCGAAGTAGGAGAAGCCGAGGTAGCCGAGGCCGCCCGGCTCGCCGCCGACGCCCTGCACGATCACGTTGTCGTCCTCGCTCGCGGCGTAGTCGGTGCGGCTCGCCCCCTCCTTGCCGTTGATCGCACCGGTGAAGTAGTCGAAGGTGCCCGAGTCGGTGCCGGGGCCGAAGAGTTTCAGCGGCTCGTCCGGGAAGCCGGCGCGGACCTGGCTCCAGTTCTTCACCTGCGAGCCCGACGCCCAGATCGCGTTCAGCTCGGCGACGGTGAGGCAGGTCGCCCAGTCGTTGCCATGGTTCGCGATCACGGTGAGCGCGTCGTTCGCGACCTGGAACTCGACGTACTCGATTCCCTGGTCGGCGCAAAGCTTCGCCTCCTCGTCCTTGATCGGGCGCGACGCGTCGCTGATGTCGGTCTCACCGCGGCAGAAGCGCTCGAAGCCGCCGCCTGTACCGGAGATGCCCACGGTGACGCGCGCGGCTGCGTTCTGTTTCTGGAAGCCCTCGGCGGCGGCGGTGACGTAGGGGCCGACGGTGCTGGAGCCGTCGGCGGTGACGGTCGAGGAGCCGCTGTCGGCCGAGTTCGCACCGCCGCAACCAGCTGCGAGGAGCGAGGCGGTGAGCAGCACGGCGAGGCCGCAGATCGTTCTCGGTGTCATGTCGTTTCTCCTTCGTGCGAAGCGTCGTTGAACTCTCTGAATTCGCCGGTGACGAGGTAGGCGACCTGTTCGCCGATGTCGACCGCGTGGTCGCCGATCCGCTCGAGACAGCGTGAGACGAGCAGCATCCGCAGCCCCCACTCGCGCATCTCCTGGTCGCCGCCGAGCTCGAGCAGGTGGCCCACGACCCGGCGGTTCGCGCGGTCGATCAGCTCGTCGAGGTCGAGGAGCGACTCGGCGAGGGCTCGGTCGCGCCGCCGGTAGGCATCAAGCGCGACCCGGGTCATCTGCTCTGCGCGCTCGCCCATCTCGCGGAACCCGTCGAGGAGCGCCTGGTCGGGGGGCAGTCCCTTGGTCAGCTTCGTCAGCTTCGCGATCGTCACGCACAGGTCGCCCATCCGCTCGAGGTGGAGGTTGGCGTGGAGCGACGCGAGCACGAGCCGCAGGTCGCCGGCGACCGGGGTCTGCTTGGCGAGGAGCTGCTCGATCGCCTGCTGCACCTCGCGGTAGCGGGCGTCGATCGCGTGGTCGAACGTGATCACCTCGTCGGCGAGCTCGGAGTCCTGGCCGCAGACTGCCTCGACCGCGCCCTGAACCGACCGGAGCACGAGCTCGGCCTCGGCGTGGAGGCCGGACTCGACGATCGCAAGCTCCTCCTGAAGGCTGATCCTCATCCGAATCGCCCCGTCACGTAGTCCTCGGTGCGCCGGTCGGCCGGGGTCGTGAAGATCTTCGAGGTGAGGTCGTACTCGACGAGGATGCCGTGCCGGTCGCCCGTCTCCTCGTTCACCTCGACGCTGAAGAACGCGGTCATGTCTGCGACCCGCGCGGCCTGCTGCATGTTGTGGGTGACGATCACGATCGAGTAGTCGCGCTTCAGCTCGTGCATCAGGTCCTCGATGTGGGTGGTCGAGATCGGATCGAGTGCCGAGGCGGGCTCGTCCATGAGGATCACGTCCGGCTCGACTGCGAGAGCGCGCGCGATGCAGAGGCGCTGCTGCTGCCCGCCCGAGAGCGCGAGGGCACTCTTCTTGAGCCGGTCCTTGACCTCATCCCAGAGCGCCGCCTGGTGGAGCGCCCGTTCGACGCGCTCGTCGAGGTCACTCTTCAGCCCGAGCACGCGGGGGCCATAGGCAATGTTGTCGTAGATCGACTTCGGAAACGGGTTCGGCTTCTGGAAGACCATGCCGATCAGCTTTCGCACCTCGACCGGATCGACGTCGGCGCCGTAAAGGTCCTCGCCGTGGAACAGCACTTCACCTTGGACGCGGGCGCTCGGGATCAGGTCGTTCATGCGGTTGAAGCAGCGGATGAACGTGCTCTTGCCGCAGCCGGACGGGCCGATGAAGGCGGTGACGCGGTTGCTGCCGACCTCCAGGGTCACATCCTTGATCGCCGGAGTACCGGCGTAGGTGACCGTGAGGTTCCGCACTTCGAAGACGGGCTCGTGCGATGAGACGGATTGATGCGCAGCGCCGCGCGCAACGTCGGCGAGGCGAATCGGCTCGGCGGTCGAGTTCACGCTGCGAGTGTTCCCGCGAACGGCTCCGGCGTGGGCAGCCGCGTGGTGAAGAGGTGGTGAAGAGGTGGTGAAGCCGCTAGCCGGTCGGGAAGCTGCAGCGGATCTCGAGCCCGCGGCCCCGGCCGCCGCGCGCCTCGACCTTGCCTCCGGCCGACGCGACCACGTGCTTCACGATCGCGAGCCCGAGCCCCGTGCCGCGCGAGGAGCGCGCCCGGTCGGCGCGATAGAAGCGCTCGAACAGACGCGCGAGCTCTGCGTCGTGGACGCCGCCGCCGTCGTCTCGCGCGGTGAGCACGACCGCGCCGGGCTCCCGGCCGACACTCAGTACGAGGTGCGAGCCCGGCCCGGCGTGGCGAACGGCGTTCTCGGCCAGGTTCGCGGCGACGACCCGCAGCATTCGCGGTCGGATCGCGACCGCCGCACCCTCGTCGCCCTCCGCGGCGAGGGCCACGCCGGCGCGGGCCCCGCTGGGGCCGAGCTCGTCGATCACCTCGCGCAGGATCGGGAGCACTGGCGTCTGGCCGAGCGAGACGACGCGCGTGCCCGACTCGAGCTCAGCGAGGAAAAGCACTTCGTCGATCAGCTCGCGGATCTGCTCAACCTCGCGCCGGGCCTGCTCGACGAGCGGCGCGACGTCCTCGCCAGGGAGCGCGGCCGTCTCGAGCAGCGAGAGCAGGCGGGCGAGCGGTGTGCGCAGCTCGTGTGAGACGGCGGCGGTGAAGCCTGAGCGGAGCTCCTCGTAGGCGGCGAGGTCGCCGGCCTCGCTCAGGTAGACGAGCCGCTCACGGCGGCCGCCGACGAGGTAGGGCACGACGAGGGGCGTCATGCCGCGCCCGCCGGCGAGCAGGTCGGATGGGATCGGGTCACCCTCGCGGACTCCGTCGAGGGTCTGGCGCGCCCTGCGGCTGGCGGCGAGGACGATGCCTTGCTCGTCGAGCACGACGACCGACTCGCGGCTCTCCTCGAGCAGCGTCCGCGCGCGCAGCACCTCGGCGTCCATTGCTTTGAGGCTACAGCGGGGGCGCACCTGTGGCCGGCATTCTCCACTTGGAGACGAGCTGGTTACCGCCTCGACGCCCCTGAGGTGAGCCCGCTCAGCCATCATCCGTCCTGCATGACCAGGGTTCTCATCATCGAGGACGATGACGTCATCGCCCAGGGGATGTCACGCCACCTGGCGGCCGCCGGCTTCGACGCGACCGCTGTCTCGAACGGCGAGACGGGGCTCGCCCGGCTGCGGTACGAGCAGCCCGACGTGTGTGTGCTCGACCTGATGCTTCCCGGGCTCGACGGTTGGCAGGTGCTGGAGCGGGCGCGCGGCGAGGGGATCGGCACGCCGATCGTCGTCGTCTCCGCTCGCGGCACTGAGCACGACCGAGTGCACGCGCTCGAGATCGGCGCCGACGATTACCTCGTGAAGCCGTTCTCGATGAAAGAGCTCGCCGCACGGGTCGGCGCCGCCGCCCGCCGTGGCACGCGCGCGCAGGAGTCGCGACGCGGTGAAGAGGTCGTAGTCGAGGAGCTCCGGCTCGACCCGAAGAACGTCCAGGCGTATGTGGACGGGACGAGCGCCGGACTGACTCCGACCGAGTTTCGCCTTCTCTACGCTCTGGCGCTCGAGGAGGGCCGCGTGCTCACCCGCGACGAGCTACTGCAACGTGTCTGGGGCCGCCGCGCCTCACACCGCGACCGCACGGTCGATGTCTTCGTCCGCAAGCTGCGCGAGAAGATCGACCACCGCGCACCGCGCCACACGTTCATCCAGACCCGCTACGGCGTCGGCTACAAGCTGGAGGCCGAGCCGAAGTAGGGCGCTACGAGGCTGCGCCGACGTACAGGATCACGAGCGATCCCTTGGGCACGCTCGCATTGGCGCTCGGCGTCTGCGACACCGCGACGCCGACCTGTGACCGGTCAGCCGTGCTCTGCTCGATCACGAGCACCTCGAAGCCGGCGGCTTCGAGCTTCGTGCGCGCCTCGTCCTGCTTCAGGCCCGCCACGTCCGGAACCGTCGTTGCGGGGGCGGGGTCAGGCCCGGTCGAGACGTTCACCTGCACCGTGTCGCCGCGCCGCAGCTCGGTGCCGACCGGCTTGGCCTGAGCGACGATCCTGCCCTTGGGCTCCTGGGACGGCACATACTTCACTGCGACCTTCAACCCTTCGTCACCGAAGCTGCGAGCGCCGACCGCGAGCTCTTTGCCCACTGCATCCGGCACGGTTGCCTTCGCCGGAGGTGTCGTCGGGGTCGTGGCGGCCGGGGTCGTGGTGGTGGCCGTCGGGGTCGTGGCCTGCGTCGTCGTCGGCGTGGTCGCAGTTGCGGACGGCGCCTGCGCGACGTTCAGCCGCACCTTGGTGCCTGCGTTGGCCTTGGCGCCCGCTACCGGGCTCTGCGCAAGGACAGTGCCGGCCGGCTTGTCGGACGGCACCGCGACGAGGTTCACATCGAGCCCGGCGGCCCGCAGCGTCGCGGTCGCCTCCGACGAGGTCGTGCCGATCACGTCCGGAACCGCGACGGGCTTGCGCCCCTTCGACACCGTCAGCGCTACCGACGAGCCTTCCTTCAGGTTCGCTCCGGCTGCCGGCACCTGCCGCACGACCGTGCCCGCCTTCTTGTCCGAGAAGGCCTGAGTGAGACTGGACTTGAACTTCGCTGCGGTCAGGTCGGCGACCGCCGCAGCGGCGGCCTGCCCCACGACATCGGGGACCGTCTCGCGCGGAGGCCCACTCGAAACGCTGAGCAGCACCGTCTTGCCGTCCTCGAGCGTGGTGCCGCCCTCGGGGGTCTGCTGGACGACGACGCCACGCGGCTTCGGGCTCTCGCGCTGCTCGACCCGGGGCTCGAAGCCGGCCTCGCGAATCATCGCCTCTGCGGGCTCCTGACGCTGTCCGACGACGAAGGGCACTGTGCTCTCGTCCTGCTGGGAGAAGTAGTAGTACGCGCCGATGCCGGCGAGCACCAAGAGCAGCAACGCAAGCAGCCCCGGCCAGAGCCGCGGCGGGCGAGGGCGTCGCACGATGACCGCTTCGGTCTCGTCGACGACGACGTCCTCGTGGACGACGGCCTCCTGGACCACGGTCTCGTCGACCCACTCGTCGCGGACGATCGTCTCGTCCAGCGGATCGATCGGATCGCGAGGATCGACCGGGTCGCGAGGGGGCTGCGGCTCCATCACGACCGTGTTTTCCCACGCGACGACTTTCTACGCCTGCCGAACGCAAACCCATCCTGGGGACGGTTAGAGTCGACGGGATGACGACCGTCGGGCTGCTGTATCCAGGGGAGATGGGCGCGATGGTCGCGGCGACCTGCGTCGCCGAGGTGACCTGGGCCTCCGAGGGAAGAAGCGGCGCCACACGCGCCCGGGCCGACCAGCTCGGGCTCACGGACGCGGGCACGCTCGCCGAGCTCGTATCCCGCAGCGACGTGATCCTCTCGATCTGTCCGCCCGCTGTTGCCGAGCACACCGCCCGTGAGGTCGCCGCCGTCGGCTTCGACGGCCTCTACGTCGACGCGAACGCCATCTCCCCGGCTCGCGCGCAACGGATCGCCGCCCTCTTCGAGCGAGCGGTCGACGGCTCGATCGTCGGCCGCGAGACGATCCACCTGTACCTCTCGGGCGACCCGGTCGAACTGGCTGTCGTCGCAGCGCTCTTCGACCCCGGTCGGCTGACCGCGATCCCACTCGACGGCGGCATCGGTGCCGCGTCCGCGCTGAAGGTCGCCTTCGCGAGCTGGAACAAGATCGGCATCGCCCTCGCAGCCCAGTCGCTCTCCCTCGCCCGCGCCTGGGGCCTCGAGGAGGCGCTCGCCGCCGAGGGGGTCGAGCCGCGCGGCGTCGTCCGTGCGGGTGGCCGCGCCTGGCGCTGGGTGGCCGAGATGGAGGAGATCGGCGACACCTTCGCCGAGGTCGGGCTGCCGGACGGGATCGCACGAGGCGCGGCCGACCTCTACGCGCGCTGGGACGAGCACCGCGACACCGACGTCCCGCTCGAGCGGCTGCTCGACGACCTGCGGGAATAGAGTCCGCCGATGGACGCCTATCGCACCCCAGACGAGCGCTTCGAGGGCCTGCCGGACTACGACTTCGCGCCGAACTACCTGGAGCAGGACGGCCTCCGGATGCACTACGTCGACGAGGGCGAGGGACAGCCGGTGCTGCTGCTTCACGGCGAGCCGACGTGGGCGTACCTCTACCGGACGATCATCCCGGAGCTGAGGCCGACAGCCCGCGCGATCGCGCCCGACTACTTCGGCTTCGGCCGCTCCGACAAGCCGCTCTCGATCGACGACTACTCCTACGACCGCCACGTCGCGTCGATCCGCCGTCTCGTCGAGCACCTCGACCTGACGGGGCTGACAGTCGTCGTCCAGGACTGGGGCGGCCCAATCGGCCTGCGGCTCGCGGTCGAGAGCCCGGAGCGCGTCGCGCGGCTCGTGATCCTGAACACCGGCATCGGCGGCGGCCGCGCGCCTTCCGAGGAGTGGCTGCGCTTCCGCGCCTTCGT
>JBKJML010000286.1:0-2998 GCA_046596415.1 Gaiellaceae bacterium
TACGACGCGCTGGGGCCGAACGACGACTCGTACGGCACGACCCGCGGGTTGCGGAACACCTCTTTCGCGCGCTGCGCGTGCCAGAGGAGGTTCGGATCGTCGCGCTCCTGCCAGACGAGGATCAGGTGGGCCGCGGTCATGAAGTCGGCGACATAGGTGCAGCCAGCCGCCGGGCATGGGAAAGGGTCGGTGCGGACGCAGTGCCAGCCGGTGCGATCCGAGTCCTCGTCGTCGCGCCAGAGGTGCTCCTCCTCGACCAGCTCCTCGTCCTCGAGCAGGAGGGTGCCGGGCCTGGGACTCTCGGTCTGCGGTCGATCGATCTCGCTCACACCGCAAGCGTAACCCGGCGCGGCCGGGCTCTAGCCGGAGCCGCGCCAGAAGCGGAAGACCTCGAGCAGCGCCTCACGGGCCGGCTCGGCGATCGATGCCTCCGTGATCCGCCCCGTCAGCGCGATCGTGTGTCGGAGCTGGTCGAGATACACAAGACAACCGTCGCAGTGATCGAGGTGCAACTCGAAGCGCGTTGCCTCGGCAGGGGTGAGCGACCCTTCCAGGTAGTCGGTCACGAGCTCGACGAGCTCGCGGCAGGTCAGTTCTTGCTCCAGGGTCGCCATCAGCGCTGCCGTGTCCATTCGTCGTCGAAGTGCGCTTCGAGCGCCGCCCGCACCTTCGAACGCGCCCGGTGGAGGAGCACTCGTTGGTTCGTCTCGGCGAGCTCGAGCGCGTTACAGACCTCCCCGGAGCTCCAGCCGTGCAGGTCGCGCAGCGTGATCACGGCCTGCTGCGACGCGGGCAAAAACCCGATCGCCTCGACGACCACGCGGCCTGTCTCGCGGGCGAGCAGGGCCCCCTCGGGCAGCTCGTCCCAGCGGTTGGGCGGCGAGGCCCAGTACTCGCGGTCGGGTGGCAGGAAGCGGTCGGCGTCGACAGCGGACTCGTCGTCTCGCGCGGCCAGTGCGGAGAAGGGAACGCTGCGCGCCTCGCGCTGCCCGCGAGTCTTGGCCGTGTTCGTAAGGATGCGGAAGATCCAGGTGCGCAGCGACGAGCGGCCTTCGAAGCGCTCAAGCCCGCGGAGCACACCGAGCCATGCCTCCTGCACGACCTCCTCCGCCACGGCCCGGCTCGAGACGAAACCGAGGGCGACCCGGAGCATCTGCGCCTGGTAGCGCTCGACGAGCTCGGCGAACGCGGCCTCGTCGCCGGCACGGAGGCGAGCGACGACGCGCAGCTCCTCGGGCGTCGGCTCGGCCGTGTGCTCGGTACCGGTGTCGGTCATCGTCGGGACGCTACTCGCTTGCGCCGGAGAAAAGGGAGGGGGAACGGACGACCGAGGCAGGCGGTGCCGGTCGTCCGTTCCCGGGTGCGGCCCCGGAGTCCTTGGGGCCGTGGGTGGCTCAGCCTCGGGGGGAGAGTGGTTGCCGCCCAAGCTTGACGTCGAGGCTCTGCTTCTTCGAGCCCCGGTAGATCTCCAGGGCGATCGTGTCCCCGGGAGCGTGCTTGGCGAGCACGTCGCGCAACTCCTCGAGCGAGGCGACCCGCGTGCCGGCGGCCGCGACGATCACGTCACCGCCGAGCGTGTAGCTCTGGCCTGCGAGCACGACGTTCGTGACACCGCCCTTGAGGCCCGCAGCACCCGCGGCGCTTCCCTTCGACACACGCTCGACGACGAGACCGGCGTCGACGGGCAGCCGAAACACGCGCGCGAGCTCCGGGTCGATCGGCGTGGCGGCGATCCCCAGGTAGGCGCGCTCGACCCTGCCGTTGCGAATCAGCTGCGCCGCGACCGCCTTGACCGTGTTCGACGGGACAGCGAAGCCGATGCCGATGTTGCCCGTGTTGCCGGCCGCGGTCGAGATCTGCGAGTTGACGCCGATCACCTCGCCGCGGTTGTTCAGGAGCGGGCCGCCCGAGTTGCCGGAGTTGATCGGAGCGTCGGTCTGGATGACGTGGTCGATCGTGTAGCCGTTCGGAGCGGTGATCGGGCGCTGGAGGGCGCTCACGATGCCTGCCGTCGCGGTGCGGTCGAGCCCGAACGGGTTGCCGATCGCGACGACGCTGTCACCGACCGCGACCCGGTCGGAGTCGCCGAGCTGAAGCGGGGTGAGCGCACTCGTGTCCTCTTCCACCTGGAGCACGGCGAGGTCGGTCGACGGGTCGCTGCCGACGATCTTGGCCTTGACCGTGTCCTGGTTCGAGAACGCAACCTCGATCTCGCGGGCGTTCTCGACGACGTGGTAGTTGGTGACGATATGGCCCGACTTGTCGATCACGAAGCCGGAGCCGAGCGCCTGCTGCTCCTGCGGCTGCGGCTGGAACGGCCCACCGGGGAACGCACCGGGCTGAGCCTTGGTGACGCTCGTCGAGGTGATCTGAACGACGCCCGAGGAGGCGCGCTTGTAGATCTGGTTGACGGAGAGAGCGCCGTTCGTGGCTGCAACGGGGCTCGAGCTCGCCGAGGCACCCTCACGGATGACGGTGGTCGTGCCGCCGCCGAGGTTGCCGGTGATCGAGGCACCGGCGAGCGCGGCGATCCCGCCGGCGATCGCGACGGCGAGAACGAGGACGAACTGCGGCAGGCGGGGAGTGGAATTCATGTCGCAGTCCTTTCTACCTGGCAGAGTTGAAGGTGCGGTTAGGACGCGTTAAGTCCAGGTTGCGCGTGGCTTAAGAACTCAGTTCGGAATGAGTTCTAAGGTTCGGCTCTCCAGGCTCGAAAGCCGCCGGGCGCAGCCACAGCGCGCCCGGCGGCTCCCTGGGGAGGACTCGAGACACTCGCTCCAACAGCGCGAGCGCTGCTTGATTCGCCGTGTCGCAGCCAGCGGTTCGGTCCGATCCACATTCGGGCGGGCGCCGAACCAGGGGCATGCCATTCGGAATCGGAATGTGGGAGCTCGTCGTGCTGCTGCTCGTGGTGTTGCTCGTCTTCGGCCCCAAGCGGTTGCCGGACATGGGGCGTCAGCTCGGCAGCAGCCTGCGCGAGCTGAAGGCCGGTATCGCC
>JBKJML010000114.1:0-9610 GCA_046596415.1 Gaiellaceae bacterium
GTCGTGCTCGAGCTGTGCGTAGAGCTCGTCGTTCGTGAACGAGATCATCCCGCACTCCGTGTGCCCGATCACGTAGGCGGTGTTCGTCCCGAGCAGTCGGTTCGAGATGACGAGCGAACGGAGCGCGTCGTCGGTCGCGACGCCGCCCGCGTTGCGGATCACGTGCGCGTCGCCGAGCCCCAGCCCGAGCACGCGCAGCGGCTCGACCCGGGCGTCCATGCACGTCAGGACGGCGAGCCGGCGTGCCGGAGTGCGAGCGAGAGCCCGTTCCTCCAGCGACGCCGCGAACCGCTCGTTCGCGCGCGCGAGGGTGTCAGGCAGCGAGTGCGGCACGCCGCAACAGGATCTCTGCGATCTGGATCGCGTTCAGCGCAGCACCCTTGCGCAGATTGTCGCCGACGATGAAGAGGACGAGACCGTTCTCGACCGTCGGGTCGCGCCGGATCCGGCCGACGAGGACGTCGTCGCCGCCCGCAGCGCCGCCGGGGGTGGGGAACTGCTCGAGGCGCAGGCCGGGCGCCGTGCCGAGGATCGCCGTCGCCTGCTCGGGGGAGAGCGGTTCGTCGGTTTCGATCCAGACCGCTTCGGCGTGACCTACGAGCACCGGCACGCGCACGCAGGTGGCGCTGATCGGCAGTTCCGGCAACTCCAGGATCTTCCGCGTCTCGTCGCGCAGCTTCGACTCCTCGTCGAACTCGACGCCGTCGAAGTCCCAGTCCAGCCGCAGGTCGTTGTCGACCGGGCTTTGCGCTCGGAGCCGCTCCATCGCCTGCGCACCGGCCCCGGAAACCGACTGGTAGGTGGAGACTCGTACCCGAGTGATGCCCGCTGCGTCGTGGAGCGGCTTCAGCGTGCAGGTGAGCGGGATCGCGCAGCAGTTCGGGTTGGCCACGATGCCGTGGTTCTCGGTGGCGCGGGCG
Organism: Gaiellaceae bacterium; assembly: GCA_046596415.1. GTDB lineage: Bacteria > Actinomycetota > Thermoleophilia > Gaiellales > Gaiellaceae > JBKJML01. The sequence goes on from JBKJML010000114.1 coordinate 921, forward strand.
CCGTTCACCTCCGGCACGACGAGCGGGATGCCCGGCTCGAGCCGGTACGCCGAGGACTTGTCGACGCACACTGCGCCGCCCCGGACGGCATGGGGCACGAGCTCGAGGCTCGCAGAGGTGCCGACCGAGAAGAGGCAGAGGTCGAGCTCACCGGCCGCCAGGGTCTCCGGCGTCGCCTCCTCGACGAGGCGGCCCGCGACCTCTGTGCCGGCCGAGCGGGCAGAGGCGAAGAGGCGGATGTGCTCGTAGCCGCGTTGCGCGAGCAGCTCCAGCGTGATCGTCCCGACCGCGCCGGTTGCGCCGACGACGCCGATGCGCGGCGCGCTAGCCAAGCTCGAACGCCTCGTGGAGGGCGGTCACCGCGCGGTCGACATCGGCCATTGCGACGTGGCAGGCGATCTTGATCGGCGAGGTACTGACGAGTGCCGCCTCGATGCCGGCCGCGGCGAGGGTCGCGAAGGTCTTGGCGGCAACGCCGGGGTGGCTCTTCATCCCGGCGCCGACGAGGCTGACCTTGCCGAGCCCTTCCCGCACCTTCCAGTCGACGCCGAGTGAGTTCAGGGTGCGGTCGACGGCGGGCCGGTCGTCGGGTGGGGTGGAGAAGACGATCTCGTCGCTGCCCGTCTGCACGATCGTGTCGACGTTCACCGCCGCCTCGGCGAGCGCGCCGAAGAGTGGCGCTGGGGCGATCCCGCGCACGTGGTAGACCGTCTCCTCGCGCTGGTGCACGACTCCTGAGATCAGCGCTTTCTCGAGCAACTCGTCCTCCTCCTGGATCCAGGTCCCCTCCGCATCGTCGAACGTGGAGCGGACATGCAGCTTCACATTGTGGCTACGCGCGATCTCGATCGAGCGGGCCATCATTACTCCCGCGCCTGACGAGGCCATCTCGAGCATCTCCTCGTAGCTCAGCACGTCGAGCTTGCGGGCGCCAGGAACGAGTCGGGGGTCGGCGCTGAAGACGCCGGGGACGTCGGTGTAGACGACGCAGTCGGCAGCGAGCGCGGCCGCGAGAGCGACGGCGGTGGCGTCGGAGCCACCGCGGCCGAGTGTCGTCACCTCGAAGTCGGTCGAGACGCCCTGGAAGCCGGCGACGAGCACGATCTGGCCGGCATCGAGGGCCTCGTGGATGCGGCGGGCGCGCACCTCGACGATCTTGGCCTTCGTGTGTGCGGTGTCGGTGACGATGCCGGCCTGCGAGCCGGTGAGCGAGATCGCCTCGTGGCCGAGGTCGTGGATCGCCATCGCGGCGAGGGCGCATGAGATCCGCTCGCCGACCGAGACGAGCATGTCCAGCTCACGCGGGGTCGGGGCGGGGGAGACTTGGTGGGCGAGCTCGATCAGCTCGTCGGTCATGTGGCCCATCGCAGACAGCACCGCGACGACGCGGTTGCCCTCCTCGTGCGTTGCGACGATCCGGCGCGCAACGGCCTTCAGCTTCTCGGTGTCGCCGACGGAGGTGCCGCCGAACTTCATCACCACGGTGCCGGAGCGCGGCGCCTGCTCGTCTGCTCGGACGGATGGGACGGCCTGGTAGTCGGTCGCAGCCATGCTTCGAAGCATAGGCGAGAGCACGAAACAGCCTGAAACTGGCCAAAAAAAACACTGAACCGGCAAACCCGAAGGCCCGCCGGTTCAGTAGGTGCAATGTAGCCGGGGCCGCGAGGGCGTGCAAGTGGCAGTCAAAAACAAAGTTCGCACTTTGCGAAGATTTAGAGCCTCTAACGTAATGAGGCCTCGTCGCCAGCGTGCGCAGGAGACTCAGAGCTTCATTGCGTTAGAGGCTCTTATTTCGAGCCCTACATCTCACGCCGCCCTGAGAGCGCCCGGCCGAGCGTGACCTCGTCGGCGTATTCGAGGTCACCGCCGACGGGGAGGCCGCTTGCGAGCCGCGTCACGCGCACGTGGTCGCGCAGCCGGTCGGCGAGGAAGGCGGCTGTGGCTTCGCCGGTCATGTTCGGATTGGTGGCGAGGACGACCTCCTCGATCCCACCTGCCTCGATCCGTGCGAGCAGCTCCTTGATCCGCAGGTCCTCCGGCTCGACGCCGTCGAGCGGCGAGAGCGAGCCACCGAGGACGTGGTAGAGGCCGCGGTACTCGTGCGTACGCTCGAGCGAGATCACGTCGACCGGCTGCTCGACGACGCAGACGATGGAGCGGTCGCGGCGTGTGTCCTTGCAGATCGAGCAGAGCTCCTCCTCGGTGAGGTTGCCGCACTCGCGGCAGAAGCGGACTCGCTCCTTGACCTCGACGATCGCGTTCGCGAGCGCGAGCGCCTCGTCGTGCTTGGTCGAGAGGACGTGGAAAGCGAGCCGCTGCGCGGTGCGCGTCCCGATGCCGGGCAGGCGCGTGAGCTGGGCGACGAGGTTCTCGACGGACGGGCTGAACACGAGCTCAGGTTATCCGTCCGTTTCGGACGTGCCCACCCAACGGCCGGCTACAGGCCGGGGAGGCCGAGGCCTCCGAGCCCACCGGGGATCATCCCCTGCAGCTTCGACTCCATCAGCGAGTTCGCCGAACGGAGCGCCTCGTTGACCGCGGCCAGGACGAGGTCGGCCAGCAGTTCCGGGTCGTCCGGGTCGATCGCCTTCGGGTCGATCGCGATCTCGGTGACCTCGCCGGCGCCGTTTGCCTTGACGACGACCATGCCGCCGCCGGCGCTCGCCTCGACGACCTCGAGCTTTGCCTCCTCCTGCGCACGGGCCATCTGCTCCTGCATCTGCTGGGCCTGCTGCATGAGCTGGTTCATGTCGAGCTTCACGTCGGGTCCTCCACTTCGTGGGCGTCGAAATTGTCCTTGAACATCGAGATGAGCGCCTCCTCGGTGATCGGCTCGTCGTCGGCCGTCTCGGTGGGGGAGGCCTCCTCGCCGAGTGCGAGCTCGAGCTCGAGCCGGCGGCCGGTCACCTCGTAGAGCGCGTCCTGAACGACCGCCAGGTTCTTCGGCTCCTCGACCTGGCGGCGGTGGAAGTCGGCGCTCGGTGGGAACTCGAGTGTGAGCGTGTCGCCCTCGAGGCTCGCCGGGCGTGACTGGCCGACGAGCGTCTCGAGCGGAATGTTCCGCGCGGCGACCGCCGGGAGCACCGACCGGAGCCAGGCTTCCTGGAGTTGCTCGAGCTCGAGCGGTGGCGCCGCGACAGCTGTCGCCACCAAAGCGGCGGACGGGGCGGCCGGCTCCTCGGCGGCGGGTGGCGGCGGGGTTGAGGGGGGTGCCTGTTCGGTTCTCGGCGTCGGCTGTTCGGCTTTCGGTGCCGCCGGGGCGGTGGCGTGGATCGGTGGCCCGGCGGTCAGCCGCTGCTCGAGCTGCTCGATCCGGAAGCCCATCGACTCGCGCGACAGGTCGGCCGCAGCCCGGGTCACCTTGACGAGCGCGAGCTCGAGCGGCAGGCGCGGGTCGCCACCCTGGCGTGTGTCGTCGACGGCGACGGCGAGCAGGTCGCAGAGCCGCAGCACGGTCGGCTCGGGAAGCTGGTTGGCCTGCTCGCGTAGCCGGTCGCGCGTCTCGTCGGTGACGGGCAGCGACTCGGGCACATGGCCCATGTGCTGGACGAGAAGGAGGTGGCGGAGGTGCTCGAGCAGATCGACGACGAGCCGGCCGAGATCCTGGCCCTGCTCCGCGAGCTCCTCGATGAAGATGAGCGCGCCGGCAGTGTCGCGGTCGACGACTGCGTCGCAGAGGCGGAAGAGCGTGTCCTCCTCGACGGCGCCGAGGAGTTGGAGCACGGCCTGCACCGTCACCTGCTGCTCGGTCGCTGTGGCGAGCTGGTCGAGGATCGAGATTGCGTCGCGGTAGGAGCCGCTCGCGCCGCGCGCAACGAGCGCGAGTGCCGCGTCGGGCGCCTCGATCTGCTCGGCATCGGCGATCTTCCGTAGCACCTTGACGAGCTCCGGCAGCCGCGGCCGCGCGAAGACGAAGGTCTGGCAGCGCGACCGGACGGTCGCGAGCACTTTGCTGATTTCGGTCGTGCAGAAGATGAAGACAAGGTGGGGCGGTGGCTCCTCGATCAGCTTCAGGAGCGCGTTCCAGGCGGCCTCGGTGAGCTGGTGAGCCTCGTCGAGGATGTAGATCTTGTAGCGGCCTTCGGCCGGCTGGAGCACGACGCGCTCGCGGATCTCGCGGATGTCGTCGATGCCCCGTTGCGAGGCGGCGTCCATCTCGACGACGTCGAGTGAGTTGCCGTTCGTGATTCCGACGCACGGCCCGCAGACGTTGCACGGCTTCACCGTCGGGCCTTGCACACAGTTCAGTGACTTCGCGAGGATGCGCGCCATCGAGGTCTTGCCCGTCCCGCGCGGGCCTGCGAAGAGATAGGCCTGTCGCACCTGGTCGTGCTCGATCGCGTTCCGCAGCGTCCGGACGACCGCCTCCTGACCGACGACTTCGTCGAAGTCCTGGGAGCGGTATTTCCGGTAGAGCGCGGCCACGAGTCGATTATGCCCGGTCGCACGCTCCGCCTTCGAACAAAGCCTCACCGGGTTGAATTCGTGTCGCCGGCTCCAGCCAGGCGGTACCGCGGCACCTGAGAGGGAATCCTTAGCGCTGCTTCCTTCCGGACCTGACGCGGTTCGGATGCTCCCAGTGCGCGGAACCTGACCTTCGACACCACGTGCACGAACCAATTTCCGACGAAGCCGCCCTCGGACGGCGTTCGGCCCCGCTGGAGCGGATTTCGGGTTCAGGGAACCGCTATCTCCCCACCTAGCGCGACCGGGCGACCCTAGGCTAGCACCGCCGGTATCCTTCGACACCTCCCGGGCGCATAGCTCAGCGGGAGAGCGCTCGCTTCACACGCGAGAGGTCCCTGGTTCAATCCCAGGTGCGCCCATCAAATCTTGTTCCCTTAAACCCGGCACCGGCTCATGACGTCCGTTCCAGGTGGACTACGCTGGCCGACCCGATATTGCGGTAGCGCTCGGGCACGCAAGTTAGGACAATCACCTGGCTCTGCTGCCCGGCCAAGCTGAATGCCGCGCCCATGCGTTCAAGGCGACCGGCGTCGGAGTAGCCAAGCGCGTCGTCGAAGATCACAGGCACACCACCGTCGTCTTGCTCTTCGTTGGAGGCAGGGCTTACAAGCGCAGCGCAGGCCAGTCGAGCAAGCACGCAGATCTGTTCCTTGGCCCCGGCCGACAAGGAGTCGTAAGGAACCGTCACTCCATCCAGAGTCCGGCTGGTGATTTCGAGAGTCTCGTGGTCAACCTCAATGGAGACGTTATGACCGGGCCCTGACGACGACAACGAGCACAGCAACGACGCTGTTGCATGACCTCTTTTGCCCGCTGGAGCAGGCGCCGGTCTAGAAACTTGCTGAGGATGAGCCCGCCGCCGACGGCGAGGATCAGGATGATGACGAGCAGCAGAACGAGCACAGGAATCTCCCTCCGGTTCGGTTTGTGCTGCCGTTCCTCTCCGGGGCGATGCAGCTTCTAACCGCACGTCGGGATGCTTGAGATCCGAGGAGCGGGGAACGGAAACGCGACCTTCTACACCAAGGAGCTAACAGCATGAGCATCCTCTGGATCATCCTGATCGTCATCCTCGTCCTCGCTCTGCTCGGGTTCTTCGGCCGCGGCCGCTTCTAGAGGCTTGCTGTGAATTAGCCGCGGCTCGGTTGCCGTCCCGGGCGCGGCGCCAGACCGTCTCTGCGCAGGCCACCGGCCTGCGCCGCGGACGCCGAGCCACCCTGGCTTGGCCCGGAACGGCCCCGCCGCGGGCGTCTAATCCACAGCAAGCCTCTAGGCGGCGACGCGCGCACGGGCGAGAGCCTCGACGACGGCGCTCTCGAGCTCCGGCGGGTCGAATGGCTTCTGAAGCCATGGCCTGCCGTGGCGGAGCTCGGCCTGCTCCGAACCTGTCTCCGCGTAGCCGGACATGAAGACGATCGGTAGGTCGGCCCGCTTCGCGAGCAGCGACTCAGCGAGCTCGAAGCCGTTGATACCCGGCATCCGGATGTCGGTCAGCAGGACGTCGACCCCGCTCAGCCCCGGCTCGGCGAACGTCAACGCGTCCTCGCCGCTCGCGCAAACGTGCACCCGGTAGCCGGCGTCGGTCAGCAACATGCCGACCACGTCGGCGACCGCCGTGTCGTCCTCGACGACGAGCACGAAGGGGCCACCACCGGCTGCCTGGACGGGAAGCTCGACGGCGTGAACAGGAGGCTCCACGGCCGGCAGAAAGACCCTTGCGGTCGTCCCCGCGCCGGGGGCGCTCTCGAGCGTCACCTCGCCGCCGAACTGCGTCACGATCCCGTAGACGGTCGCGAGGCCAAGCCCGGTGCCGGCGCCGACCGCCTTCGTCGTGAAGAACGGCTCGAAGGCTTGCAGGCGCGTCTCCTCGGTCATGCCGACCCCCTCGTCGCGCACGACGAGTCGCACCTCGTCACAGGCGGCATCCGTGACGACTGTCACGACACCATCGGGTGGGGATGCGTCGCCGGCGTTGACGACGAGGTTCATCAGCACCTGGACGAGCTGCCGCTCGTCCGCAAGGATCCACGCCGGCGCGGCTGTGAGGCGCAATTTCAGGGTCATTCCGGTCGGCAGCAACTGCTCGAGCTTGGGGGCCATCGCGGCGACGCTCACATTCACATCGAGCCGCCCGGCGGAGACGACGCGTCCGCGGCTGAACGAAAGGAGCTGCGACGTCAGGCCCGAGCCGCGCTCCGCAGCCTCCATGATCTGGCGCATCGTGTGGCGAAGCTCCGGCTCGACCGTGCGTCCGAGGCCGAGCGCCGCGAAGCCTGAAATCGCCGTCAGCACGTTGTTGAAGTCGTGGGCGATCCCACCGGCGAACCGGCCGATCGCCTCGAGCTTCTGCGCCTGACGGAGCCGCCCTTCGAGATCGTTGAGCTCCGTGAGGTCCTCGACGACGGCGATCACGACCGCGTCGCCTTCGATCCGCGCCGCTGACACCTGGAGCGAGCCCCAGAAAGTCGAGCCGTCCTGACGCTGGTATTTCTTCTCCAGCCGGTACCCGCTCCGCGTGCCGGCATGCAGCTCTTCGAGCAGCTCCTCGTCGGCCGCGACGTGCTCGCTCTCGGGTGTGATGTCGCGGAAGTGCATCCCGTTGAGCTCGTGGGGCTCGTAGCCGAGCATGCGTGCGAGCGCCGGGTTCGCCGCCGCGATCGTCCCGTCCGGGTGGCCGATCGAGATCCCGGTCAGCGCTACGTCGAAGACCGCGCGGAACCGTCCCTCCGCCTCGGCGGCCGAGCTTGCGACGCCACGCAACTCGACGATCGCGAACACGAGCCTGGCGAAGAGCACCACGCAGATCAACGCACCGAGGATGAGCACGCCCGGGTAATGAATGTGATTCAGGCGACCCAGGCCGACGAACCCGAAGGGTACCGCCGCCCCGAGGGTGAGGCCGGAAAGGAGATACCACAGGGAAAGCCGCCGCCGCGTGCGTTCGGTCATCCCTTCGAGTATCGGATCAGCGCGACGCTCGCTGCATCCGCTTTTGAGTGAGGGCGACTACCTCACTTCGTGCTGCCCGACGAAGGCGTCGAGCTCGCTGCCAGGCGCTGCGGCTCGTGCGGCCTCACCAAACGGGGGAGATCTCACCCACGGTTTGGGGGCTGGGAACGAGTTGTCGATTTTGCGACCCTGGCTGTATGCGCGCCCAGCCGTTGCGAGGTAGCTCTATGACGCGACGGCCGTGCGACGGTCGGCACCGCGGTAGCGGAAAGTCGTTCGCGGCAACTCGGGAGCCCGGGGAGCGGCAATCGCGAGTCGCGGCGGCGCAACGACCGGGCGCGGCGCGACCCGGTCGAGGAAGGCGTCGAGGACAGCCGGGGCGAACTGGCCGCCACGTTCGCGGCGCATCAGCCCGAACGCCTCGGCCTGGGTGAAGGCCTTGCGATAGGGCCGGTCGCTCGTCAGCGCGTCGAAGACATCGGCGATCGAGACGATCGCCACGGCGAGCGGGATCGAGTCGCCGGCGAGCCCGTCGGGGTAGCCGTGCCCGTCGAACCGCTCGTGGTGCGAGCGCGCGATCGCGGCGGCGAGGATTCCGTACTCGCCGGTGTAGCGTCGCGCGAGCTGCTCGCCCGCGACGACGTGACTGCGCACGATTGCAAGCTGCGCCGCGTCGAGCGGGCCCGGGTGGAGCAAAATTTCGGGTGGGACAGCCGTTTTCCCGACGTCGTGGGGCACGGCGGCCGCGGCGAGGCGACGGCACGCGAGCGGAGTCATGCCCAGCGCCGCCGCGATCTGTCCGGCGAGCGCGCCGACCCGAAGGCTGTGCTCGCGCGCATCGGCGTCGATCGAGCGTGCAGCGGGCCGGGCGAGAAGTGCGGCTTCGAGTGTGGCAAGCATGACCACAGTGTGCGTCAGCGTCGTCCGGGGTGGTATCGGCTGACCGGCTACCGCGTGCTCGGCTGTTTCAGGGTGTTCCGACGCAGAACCAGGCGGGCGCTACCTCATTCCGTCAGTCGATTAGCGACTGACGGAAGGCGAGCGCGACGGCCTGCGTGCGCGTATCGGCGTTCAGCTTCTGCATTGCCTTGCGCACGTGCGCGCGGACCGTGTCGCCGGAGACGAACAGGCGCTTGCCGATCTCGTCGTTGTGCAGCCCCTCGGCGAGCAGTCGCAGGATGTCGCGTTCGCGGGCGGTGAGCTGCACGAGCTTGTCGGTCGCCTCGCGGCTCGTAAAGAGGCCGGCCAACGTCGGGTCGACGTACGTCGCGCCA
>JBKJML010000183.1:0-6349 GCA_046596415.1 Gaiellaceae bacterium
CCCGTGTACGGCTTCCAGTCGGTGAACGTCGAGGCGCAGCTGCGCACGCCGACGTCGTTTCTGCGCTGGCTGCGGCGCTTCATCGAGCTCCGCAAGGAGCATCCCGTCTTCGGCCTCGGCGAGTACACGGTGCTGCGGCCCGAGAACACGAAGATCTTCGCCCATATCCGCTCGTTCTCGGAGGACATCGTCCTCTGTGTCCACAACCTGGCCCGCTCTGCACAGGCGGTCGAGCTCGACCTCTCGGCGTTCCACGGCCGCGTCCCGGTCGAGCTCTTCGGCCGCACCCGGTTCCCGGCGATCGGCGAGTTGCCGTACCTGTTGACGCTCGGCCCGCGCGGCTTCTTCTGGTTCCAGCTCGTCGATCCCGTCGACGAGGAGGTGGGCCAGACGTGACCGATCTGCGCTCCAGGATCGAGGCGGGTGACCTCTCGTTCCTCGACGGCCTCGTGCTGCTCGGCTTCATCGCCTCGCAACGGTGGTTCGGGGGCAAGTCCCGAGACGTCTTCGACGCCCGTGTCGTCGACGCGGCCGTCGCTCCCGGTGGGACGCCGCTGCTCGCGCTCACGCTCGTCGAGGTCCGCTACGGCCTCCAGACGCACGACCTCTATCAGCTCCCGCTCGGGTTCCGGCCGAGCGACGAGGGCTGGACGGAGGGGGTGATCCACGAGGTCGACGGCTGGACCGTCTACGACGCCCTCCGCGACGCGGCGCTCGCGCGCGAGATCGTCGGGCTCATGCGCTCGAACAGCACGCTGCACCTGCCGGAGGCGTCGGTCGAGTTCCGGAGTGTTGACGGGCTCTCCGACCGCGCCGGCGACTTGCTCGACGTGCGCCCAATGGGTGCCGAGCAGTCGAACAGCTCCGTCGTCCTCAACGAGGCGCTGGCGCTGAAGCTGTACCGACGGCTCGAGCCGGGGATCAACCCCGACCTTGAGCTGCTCCGCTTCCTGACCGAGCGCGGCTTCGAGAACGTGGCGCCGCTCGAGGGCTGGGCGGAGTACGTCGGTGCGCCGCTCCAGGTGACACTCGCTCTGCTCCAGCGCTACGTGGCTTCGTCGGGTGATGGTTGGACGATCGCGCTGGACACGATCGTCTCGGAGCCTTCGTGGCTGCCGGAGCAGGCGCGGCGACTCGGTGAGGTGACCGCCCGGATGCACAACGTGCTCGCCTCCGACGGCGCCGACCCTTCGTTCGCACCGGAGGAGCCGAGCGTCGAGGCGTTGGCGCTCCTCACCGCCTCCGTCGACGAGGAGATCGAGCAGATGTTCTTCGACCTGCCCGACTCGGACGACCTCCAGGAGCTGGCCGGCCGCGGCGAGGAGGTGCGCGATCGGCTGCGCCTGCTGTCGCGGATCGGCCCCGTGGGGCGCGTGATCCGCCATCACGGCGACTACCACCTCGGCCAGGTCCTCTGGTCGGACGACGGCGACTGGATCGTGCTCGACTTCGAGGGCGAGCCGGCCCGTTCGCTGCCCGAGCGTCGCCGTAAGCGCTCGCCACTGCGCGATGTCGCCGGGATGTTGCGTTCGTTCGCCTACGCCGCCTCCGCCGTTCGGATCCAGCGCGGCGCCGAGCCGCCGGCCGACTGGGAGGAGCGCTGCCGGAGCGAGTTCCTCGCCGGCTACTACGCGGTCGTCGACCCGACGCTCCTCCCCCCCGGCGAGAGCGCGATCGCCCGGTTACTGATGATCTTCGAGCTCGAGAAGGCGATTTACGAGCTCCGCTACGAGCTCGGCAACCGGCCGGAGTGGGTCGGGATCCCGGTCGCCGGCATCATGCGGATGCTGGAGGAGCCGCTGTGACGCGGCGTCTTGGTGAGCTCGACCTGCACCTCGTCGGCGAGGGCCGCCACGAGCGGATCTACGAGCGGCTCGGCGCTCACCTGGGCGAATCGGGTGTCACCTTCGCGGTGTGGGCGCCGAACGCACGGCAGGTGTCGGTCGTCGGCGACTGGAATGGCTGGAACGGAGGCGCGCATCCGCTGCGGCCGGCGGGCTCGTCCGGGATCTGGGAGGCGACGGTCGCCGAGGCGGTCGAGGGTCACCGCTACAAGTACGAAGTGGTCGGCGCGGACGGCCACCTGCGCCTGAAATCCGATCCGTTCGCGTTCGCGGCCGAGGTGCCGCCGCTGACCGCATCGCTCGTGCATCGCTCGAGCTACGAGTGGCAGGACGACGCCTGGCTGGAGCGGCGGCGCTCGCTCGAGCCGCTCTCGCAACCGATGTCGACCTACGAGCTCCATGTGGGCTCCTGGCGCCAGGGGCTCGGCTGGCGTGAGCTTGCCGAGCAGCTCGGCTCCTACGTCCGGGAGCTCGGCTTCACGCACGTCGAGCTGCTGCCGGTCATGCAGCACCCGTTCTCGGGCTCGTGGGGCTACCAGGTGACGGGTTTCTACGCGCCGCAGTCCACGTTCGGGTCGCCGGACGAGTTCCGCGCCTTCGTCGACCACCTCCATTCGCTCGAGCTCGGGGTGATCCTCGATTGGGTGCCGGCGCACTTCCCGCGCGACGAGTTCGCGCTCGCTCAGTTCGACGGGACGGCTCTCTACGAGCACGCCGACCCGAGGCGCGGCGCGCACCCGGACTGGGGGACGCTCGTCTTCAACCTGGGTCGCAACGAGGTGCGGAACTTCCTGCTTGCCAACGCGCTCTACTGGGCGCGGGAGCTCCACGTCGACGGGCTCCGGGTCGACGCGGTGGCCTCGATGCTCTATCTCGACTATTCACGCAAGGCCGGCGAGTGGGTCCCGAACGCTTTCGGCGGCCGGGAGGATCTCGACTCGGTGGCGTTCCTGAAGGAACTGAACGAGACGATTCACGACCGCGAGCCAGGAGTCGTGATGATCGCCGAGGAGTCGACGGCCTGGCCAGCGGTCTCGCGCCCGACCTACCTCGGTGGGCTCGGGTTCGGGTTCAAGTGGAACCTGGGCTGGATGCACGACACGCTCGAGTACTTCACGAAGGAGCCGATCCACCGGCGGTTCCACCACCACGAGCTGACCTTCTCGCTCGTCTACGCGTGGAACGAGAACTTCGTGCTGCCGCTTTCCCACGACGAGGTCGTGCATGGGAAGCGCTCGCTGCTCTCGAAGATGCCGGGCGACCGCTGGCAGCAGCTCGCGAACCTGCGGGCGCTCTACGGCTACATGTGGGCGCACCCCGGCAAGAAGCTTCTCTTCATGGGCGGCGAGCTCGCGCAGGAGCAGGAATGGTCGGAGCAGCGCTCACTCGACTGGCAGCTGCTCGAGAACCCGGATCACGCGGGCGTGTCGGCGCTCGTCGGCGACCTGAACCGGGTCTACGCCGAGCAGCCGTCCCTGTGGGAGGTCGACTTCTCTGCCGACGGTTTCCGCTGGCTCGAGCCGAACGCGGCGGCCGAGAACGTGCTCGCGTTCGCTCGCATCGCGGCCGATGGCGCACGCTGGCTCGTTTGCCTCTGCAACCTCTCACCGGTCGTCCGGGAGGGGTGGCAAGTGGGCCTGCCGCACGGCGGCCGGTGGCGCGAGGCGCTCAACACCGACTCGCGCTTCTACGGCGGCTCGGACATCGGCAACGGCTGGGGGATCGAGGCGGACCAGAGCCCCTGGAACGAGCTCCCCTATTCCGCCGCGGTCACCTTGCCGCCGCTCGGCGTCGTCTGGCTCGTCCCCGACGAGACCGGCGAGACGAGCTCGCCGTAAGCCTCGCTGCGAGCCATGAGCTCGTCGCTAAGGTTGGCCGATGGCGCATCCGAATTCGATCGAGGTCGACGGGCTCGTCCGCGAGTTCAAGAAGGGGCCGCGAGCAGTCGACGGGATCGACCTCCGCGTCGAGCCCGGCGAGATCTATGGCTTCCTTGGCCCGAACGGCGCCGGCAAGTCGACGACCGTGCTGATGCTGACGACACTCCTGCCGCCCACCGCGGGCACGGCGAGGGTCGGCGGCTACGACGTCGTGAAGGAAGGCCCGCGGGTGCGATCGGTGATCGGAGCCGCGCTGCAGGAGGCGGCGCTCGACCCGATGCTCACCGGGCGTGACCACCTGCGCCTTCAGTCGACCCTGCAGGGGATCGCCCGCCACGACCGCCAGCTGCGCTCGGCGGAGCTCCTGGAGCGGGTCGGCCTCACCGAGGCTGCCGACCGCAAGGTGGGCGGTTACTCCGGCGGCATGAAGCGCCGGCTCGACCTCGCCCTCGCGCTCGTCCACCGGCCGCGCCTCCTCTTTCTCGACGAGCCCACCACCGGGCTCGACCCGCAGAGCCGTACCGCCCTCTGGGACGAGGTCGGCCGCCTCGCGCGGGAGGACGGCGTCACCGTCTTCCTCACCACGCAGTACCTGGAGGAGGCTGACGTGCTCGCCGACCGGGTCGGGATCATCGACCACGGCCGCATCGTCGCCGAGGGCACTCCCGCGTCGCTCAAGGCAGAGATCGGCCTGCCGAGTGTGCATGCCACCCCCGCCGAGGAAGACCAGCGCTCTCCACTCGCCGCAGTTCTCGCGAGGTTCGGCGAGCCGCTCGGCGACGGCACCCGCGACGTCGTCGTTCGGCTCCGCGAGGGGCTCGCGGGACTGCCGGCGGTCGTTCGCGCCGTGGACGACGCCGGCCTCACGCTCGCGAGCCTCGAGATCCAGGCGCCCTCGCTCGACGACGTCTTCCTCGCCAAGACCGGCCGCTCGCTCGAAGGCGCCGCAGAGGCAGAGCCGGACGCCGCCGAGCCCGCCGCATGACGAGCTCGGTCTGGGCGCAGATCGGCGCGCTCGCGCGCCGCTCGATCGTCCGCACGGTCCGCCAGCCGGCAGCGATCGTCTTCCCGCTGATCTTTCCGATGCTGCTCCTGCTCGTGAACTCGGGTGGGCTTGCCGCGTCGACGAAATTGGCGGGCTTCCCGACCGACTCGTTCCTCTCGTTCGCGCTCGCCGTGCCGTTCATCCAGGGCGCACTCTTCTCGACTATGAACGCGGGCACCGACCTCGCGAAGGACATCCAGACCGGTTTCCTGAACAGGCTCTCGCTCACGTCGATGCGCGGCGGGGCCCTGATTGCCGGCCAGCTCGCGGGCGTCGCGGTCATGGGCCTCGTCCAGGCTGCGTTCTACATCTCCGTCGGCCTGATCGTCGGCGTCCACTTCGCCTCCGGGGCGCTCGGGATCCTCACCCTTTTCGGCTTCGCAGCCGTCGTCTCGATCAGCTTCGGCGCTCTCGGCGCCTTCCTCGCCTTCCGTACCGGCTCCGGTGAGGCGATCCAGGGTCTCTTCCCACTCCTCTTCGTCTTCCTCTTCCTCTCGTCGATGAACACGCCGCGGAACCTGATCGGCGTCGATTGGTTCCGCACCGTCGCGACCGCGAACCCGGTCTCGTACCTGATTGAGTGCGTGCGGAGCCTGATTCTCACCGGCTGGAACGGTGAGGCACTCGCGCTCGGGTTCGGCTTCGCCGCGCTGATCGGAGTTGTCTCGATCACGCTCGCGACGTTCTCGCTCAAGGATCGGCTGGCGCGAACGTGAGAATCTGGCCGGTCGCGTCGGGGGTTGCGTGGCGGACGCTGAAGACGGTCTTCACGAACCCGTCGCTCTTCTTCCCGTCGCTGATCTTTCCGCTCTTCTTCTTCACGGCCTTCGCGGGCGGGCTCTCGCAGGTCGCCCGGGTGCCGGGCTTCGACTTCGCCCCGGGGTACACCGCGTTCCAGTTCTGCTTCGTGCTCGTCCAGTCCGCCGCGTTCGGGGGAGTCTTCACCGGCTTCGGGATCGCGCGCGACTTCGAGTACGGCTTCGCGCGCCGCCTCCTCCTCGCCGCGCCGAATCGGAGCGGGATCATCCTCGGCTACCTGATCGCCTCGCTCGTCCGCTGGGCCGTGACCGCGACCGTGCTCACGATCGTGGCGCTGATCGCCGGGATGAACGTCTTCGGCGGGCCGGTGGACGTCTTCGGGATGTACGCGCTCGCGTTCCTGATCAACGTGGCCGGTCTCCTCTGGGCGTGCGGGATCGCGATGCGCTTCCGGTCGATGCAGGCCGGGCCCGTGATGCAGATGCCCGTCTTCCTCACGCTCTTCTTCGCGCCGGTCTACGTCCCCCTGGGGCTCCTCGACGGGTGGATCGAGGCGGTGGCGAAGGTGAACCCGCTCACGTACGTGCTCGAGGCCGTCCGCAGCATGCTTGCGGGCAACGAGATCCACGTGCTGCTCGCCTTCGGGCTGGCGGTCGGGTTGATCGCGGGTTTCTCGCTCTGGGCCCTCCGCGGCCTGCGGAGCGCCGAGGCGGCCGGCTAGCTACCGTCCGGCCGTGTTCTCGACGGATCGACAGGCGCCTCGGCTCGGCGCGGTTCCGGGAGCCGGCGAAGCGACGACGTTCGGCGTCTGGGCGCCGCTC
>JBKJML010000199.1:0-11235 GCA_046596415.1 Gaiellaceae bacterium
CGGATCCTGTCGAAGCCGTGCTCGAGCACCAGCGCGCCAAAGACCGCCTCGAGCACGGCGCCCTGCACCCGGCGGTTCGAGCTGAGCCCCTCGACGTCGTCACCGCCGAGCTCCTCGCCGCGCCGCCGCAACCGCTCGCCGATCCCGAGCTCGCGGGCGACGATGCCGCAGCTCACGCGCGAGACCGCCTGCGCCCGGATCTTCGAGAGATGGCCCTCGGACAGATCCGGGAAGCGGTCGTACAGCGCGTGGGCCACGGCCAACTCGAGGACGCTGTCGCCCAGGTACTCGAGCCGCTCGTACGAGGCCTCGCGATCCGAGGTCCAGTTTGGATGCGTGAAGACGAGCTGCGAGCGCTCGACCGGAAGGCCGTCGATCAGCCGCTCGAGCTCGCCGGCTCCCGCTTTCCTACTGGTGCGACGAGACGTAGTCGACGGCCTGACCGACGGTCGTAATCTTTTGAGCGTCCTCGTCCGAGATCTTGATCCCGAACTGGTCCTCGAGCTCCATGATCAGCTCGACGAGATCGAGCGAATCGGCATCCAGGTCCTCCTGGAAATGAGCCTCTTCAGTGACCTCGGCATCGTCGATGCCGAGCTGCTCGCTGAGGACTTCCTTCACACGTTCGAACACTTCTTCACGTGACGCTGCCACTGGGTGCCTCTCCTTGGGTGCCTTGACGGATCGTGGAACGCGCCGATGCTACCACCCGCTTCGGAAGGCGTTCCGCGAGACGCGAGACGACGTCGTGCTCCACGCCCCGGGCGGCGAGCCGGATCGCGTTCGCGACGGCCGCGCGGGAGCTCCGTCCGTGGGCGATCACGACGACCCCACGGACGCCCAACAGGTAGGCGCCGCCGTAGGTATCGGGATCGAAACGACGGCGCAGGCCGCGCGAGGCGGGCCGGATCAGCAGGCCGCCGAGCTTCCCTCGGAGGCTTGCCGAGAGCTCGGTGCGGAGCGAGTCGAGGATCGTGCCGATCGTGCCCTCGAGGAGCTTCAGCGTGACATTGCCGGTGAAGCCGTCGCACACGATCACGTCGGCAGCCCCGGCGAGGAGGTCGCGACTCTCGGCGTTGCCGGCGAAAGGGAGCCCGCTGTCGGTGAGCAGCGCATGGGCCTCGAGCGTGAGTTGGTTCCCCTTCTCCGCCTCTTCGCCGATCGAGAGGAGCCGCACCTCCGGCTGAGCGATACCGAGTAGCTCGTCGGCGAAGACGGCACCCATGTGGGCGAACTGGAGCAGGTGCTCGGGCCGGGCGTCGGCGTTCGCGCCCGCGTCGAGCAGGATGCAGGGGCCGCGCCCGGTCGGAATCGGGACGGCGATCGCAGGTCGGTGCACGCCTGGCAGACGCCGCAACTCGAGGAGCGACGCGGCCAGCATCGCGCCCGTGTTCCCGGCCGACACGACAGCATCGGCCTCGCCATGTGCGACCGCCCGCACGGAGGCGACGAGCGAGGAGTCGGGCTTGGCGCGGACCGACTCGGTGGGCTTCTCGTGCATCCCGATCACGTCCGGGGACTCGACGAGTTCCAGTCCTGCCGTGTCGAGACCGGCCGGGCCGTAGATGATCGGCCTCAGCTCGGGCGTTGCCGCTTGGAGGGCGCCGGCGACGATCTCGGCCGGCCCCAGGTCTCCGCCCATCGCGTCGACTGCGACGCGGCGCACTTGCCCGGCGGGCACTGTCCTAGCGGGCACGGACCCTACGGCGCGAGGGTGCGGAGCGGCTCGATCTCGCGTCCCTTGTACGTCTTGCAGTTCGGGCAGACGCGGTGCGGGCGCTTCG
Source organism: Gaiellaceae bacterium (assembly GCA_046596415.1). Classification (GTDB taxonomy): domain Bacteria; phylum Actinomycetota; class Thermoleophilia; order Gaiellales; family Gaiellaceae; genus JBKJML01. The sequence continues at coordinate 1,785 of JBKJML010000199.1, forward strand.
GCTGCTGGCACGTCGGGCAGACGTTGACGACCACGGCCTCGATGCCGTGGTTCGCGCGGCGCTTCGCGGTACGTGCTTTGGATTGTTTCTTCTTGGGGACAGCCATGAGCGGCTGCGGAGTATAGCGACAGCTCGACCGACGCCGACGCGCCTCCTAGAGGCGGTCGCGGAGGTCCTCGAGCGCCGACCAGCGCGGGTCGATCGTCTCCTCGTCGTGGGTGTGCGGCTCGACGTTCAGGTCCTTGCCGCAGACGGGGCAGAGGCCGGCGCAGTCGGGCGTGTGGAGGATCTGGGTCGGGAGCGAGAGCGCGATCGCGTCGCGCGCCCAGGCGCTCACCTCGAGCTGGTCGTCGACGACGTACTCGCTGCTCAGCTCCTCGTCGTCGCCGGGCTTCGCGGCGTGGTACTCCCGGGCGTCGATCCGGACGTCGTGCACGGCAGCCGCGAGACAGCGCACGCACGGCCCGTGGAGGCGCGTCTGGAAGCGGAGGTCGAAGACAAGCCCCGTCACGGCCTGTCCGATCACGAGCTCCCCCTCGGGCGTGGCCGGAACGGGCAGGTAGAGCTGGCCACCGAGCTCGAGCGGCTCGAGCTGGATCTCGATCGGCTCGCGCTGCTCCTCACCGAAGCGAAGGCGCACTCGGCGGAGCGGATAGCGCGTCATGCCGTCGAGCGTAGCGCGGTTGTTCTAGGCGTACGAGTTGTCGTCGAGCTCGCGCGGGCCGACGCCGGCGACGACGGTCTCCTGCGAGCGTTCGTGCAGCCGCTCGCGGCCGCGCTTGACGGCGGTGAGGAACTTGTCGAGGTTGACCTCGAGCGTCGAGAGGATCCCGTCCGCCCAGTCCTCCATCTCGAGCCGCGTCTCGCGGGCCTGGCGGCGGGCGTCATCGACGATCTCCTGCGCCTGGCGCTCGGCAAGCTTCACGATCTCGGTCTGCGAGGCCTCGCGCACGGCCTGCTCGCGCGCTTCGCCGATGATCCGGTCGCACTCGCGCTTCGCCTCGGCGAGCATCTCCTGGCGCTCCTTGACGATCCAGCGCGCCTGCTTGATCTCTTCCGGGATCGTCGCCCGCATCTGGTCGAGGATGTCGTAGATCTCCTCGCGGTCGATGCGTACCTGGTCGGTGAGTGGCACCGCCTTCGCGTTGTGCACCAGATCGTCGAGCTTGTCGATGAGAACGAGGACGTCCATGTCTCTCCAGAAGTCTACTCTCGGGGGTTCTCGGGAGCGCCGGGTCTGCCGTTCGGGAACTTCTCGGCCAGCCGGCGCGCCACTGGATCAGGGACCAGTTCGTCCACTTTTCCCCCGAAAGCGGCAATCTCCTTCACGCCGCTCGAAGAGACGAAGCTCACCGACGGGCTCGCCATCACGTACACCGTTTCGATCTCCGGTGCCAGGTGGCGGTTGAGCTGGTTCATCTGGAACTCCCACTCGAAGTCGGAGATCACGCGGAGCCCCTTCACGATCACCTTCGCCTCCCAGCGGCGTGCGAAGTCGACCACGAGCTCCGAGAAGACGTCGACCTCGACGTTCTCGAGCCGGTCGAGCTCTTCTTTCAGGAAGGCGACGCGCTCGGCGAGGCTGAACATCGGCGTCTTGTGCTGCGGCTTGCCGACAACGCCGACGACGACGCGGTCGAAGATGGCGGCGGCGCGCTCGATCACGTCGACATGGCCGAGCGTGACCGGGTCGTACGTGCCCGGATAGATCGCGGTGATCATGAGTGGGCGAAGAGCGTCAGGCGCGCTGCGCCGTAGCGGCGGCTCGTCACGAGCTCGAGCGGCAGCGTCGGCTCGACCGTCGCCGCAGTCTCGAGGACGAGCAGGCCGTCGTCGGCGAGCACGCGAGGGAGAAGTTCGGAAAGGCGCATTTGCAGGGAAGAGTACGACTCGTAGGGTGGGTCGACGAGCACGAGATCGTACAGCCTCCCGGCCGCGCCCTCCTGGCGGAGTGCCGAGAAGACGTCCTCCTGGAGGATCTGCGCCCCCGTGAACCGGAGCTTCTCGAGGTTGGTGCGGATCGCGGTGCAGGCGGCGCCGTCGCTCTCGACGAAGACTGCGCGGGTGGCGCCACGCGAGAGCGCCTCGAGCCCCATCGCCCCCGAGCCGGCGAAGAGGTCGAGCACCCGTGAGCCCTCGACGGCGCCGACCAGGTTGTAGGCGGCCTCCCGGACGCGGTCGCCGGTCGGCCTCGTCTTCACGCCCTTCGGAGCGGCGAGCGTCGTGCCGCGCTTGCTGCCCGCGATGATCCTCACGGTGGCCCGGACGGAAGCCCGGCGGCGAGCTCGGCGACGATCTCGGCGGCCGGACGAACGTCGCGCACGAGGCCGACGCACTGGCCGGCCCAGAGCGAGAGCGCCTCGATCTCCCCTTCCAGCTCGGCCAGCGGCAGCGCCGAGGCGTAGCGGACGACCTCGTAGCCGTCGCCGCGCCGCGCGACGACGTCCCCCTCCCCCGGCCGCGAGCCGGCGGTGGGTGCACCCGCCTGCTCCCACGCCGCAATCGTGCTGTTGCGCAACGTCCGATGCGGTGCGTCGGGCCAGCCGCCGTCGAAGATGCTCGAGTAGACGGTGCCCGTCTCGCCGGCCGCGAGCAGTAGCTGGCGGTAGAGCGGGTGAATCGGGGTCTCCTCGGCGAGCAGGAACCGCGTCCCGACCCAGACGCCGTCGGCCCCGAGCGCCAGTGCCGCTGCGACACCGCGGGCGTCGGCGATCCCGCCCGCCGCCAGCACGGGAATCTCGACCGCGTCCACGACCGCAGGCACGAGCGCCATCGTCGCGACCTCACCCCACACGTGACCACCGGCCTCCCAGCCCTGCGCGACCACGGCGTCTGCTCCGGCCGCGGCGACACGCCGCGCCTCCTCGGCCGAGCCGACCGTCACGAGCACGATCGCTCCGGCTCGATGAGCAGCTTCGATCGAGGGTGCCGGGTCGCCCCAGGTGACCGAGACGATCTTCGCGCCGGCGCCGAGCGCGGCTTCGAGCCGCTCTGTCTGATCCCACTCGAGCACGAGATTGACCCCGAACGGCCTCGAGGTGAGCGCCCGCACGTCGCCGACTGCCGCTGCGACCTGGTTCGGACGATGCCAGGTGAGCGCCACCATCCCGAGCCCACCTGCGTTCGAGACGGCCGCGGCGAGGGCCGGCACGGCGGCCGACCCGATCGGCGCCTGGACGATCGGCAGCGCGGTTCCGAGCAGGGAGGTGAGACGGGCCGTCACCTGCTGCATCCTAGGCGCCCGGGCTCAGCACCTCGATGCCGGCAGCCTCAGCGGCCTCGGCGAGCCGCCGGTCGTAGACGAGCATCTGTCGTGCGCCTGATCGTCGCGCGCTGACGAGGTGGATGGCATCGAGCGAGCGGACACGGGACGAGGTGAACGAGACCGCGTCGTGCAGGAGCTCACGGTCGAGGTCGATCAGCACGACGCGATCGAGGACGGCGTGCGCGGTGCGAATCGGATCCGCGAGATCGGCGACTCGAACCCCGCGATGAACCTCGACGATCGCGAGCACGGAGGTCGTCAGCTCGAATGTCGCACGATCTACATACGCTCGAAGGGCATCGGTCTCCGGCTCGTCGACTGCCAGCTTGACGAGGGCGGAGGAGTCGGCGTAGACGAGGTCAGTCGCCGCGGTCGTCCTGGAGCGCTTCGCTGGCAGTCATCGGGCCTGTCACCGGAACGGGCTCGGGCAGGGGCCGAAGCGGCCGGAGCGCGGGCCGTGCCTTTCCCTCCGCGATCAGCTGCGCGATCCGAGCTTGGGGATACGGCGAGAGGATCGCCACCGGCTCTCCGTCGTGCGTGACGGTGACACTCTCGCCCGTGCGCACGCGTCGTATCGTCTGCGTGAGCGTGTCGCGAAGCTCGCGGATTCCGATCGTGGCCATGTGGCCACATGATACCACAAGGCCTGCTCAGGATTCGCCCAGATGCTCCGCGGCGCCGAGGAACGCGTCCACCTCGGCGGCCAGCACGCCCTCGTCAGCCAATGAGCGGGCGGCGTCGCGAGCCTGCTCGAGCAGGTCTCGGTCCTTCGTGATCCGCGCGAACCGCAGATCGGAGAGACCCGACTGGCGCGCCCCGACCAGCGCGCCGCCACCCCGAAGCTCGAGGTCGCGCTCGGCGAGCTCGAAGCCGTCGGTCGTCGCGACGAGCGCCTCCAGGCGCGCGAGCGCTGTCTCGGTCAGCGCGTCCTTCGCGCGCGAGACGAGCAGGCAGTAGCTCTGCTCGGCGCCTCGCCCCACGCGGCCGCGAAGCTGGTGGAGTTGGGCGAGACCGAACCGGTCGGCCTCCTGCACGATCATGATCGTCGCGTTCGGGACATCGACACCGACCTCGATCACCGTCGTCGCGACCAGCACGTCCAACTCACCCGCCTTGAAGCGCGCCATCAGCTCGCGACGCTCCGCCGACTTCAGGCGGCCGTGCAACAGGCCGACGCGGTAGCCCTTCAGCTCCCCCTCGCGCAGCCGCTCCGCTTCGACCTCGGCCGCACGGGCGACCGACGTCTCCGACTCCTCGATCAGCGGGCAGACGACGTACGCCTGCCGGCCGTCGTCGAGGTGGCGGCGCAGGCGGCTATAGGCCTCGGAGCTCCGTTCTTCCGTCACCCAGGCGGTCACGATCGGCTTGCGCGAGGCGGGCGGCTTCGCGATCTCGCTCACCGCGAGGTCGCCGTAGACGGTCAGCGCGAGTGAGCGGGGAATCGGCGTCGCGGTCATGTGGAGGACGTGCGGCGCCCGGCCCGAGGAGAGCGCGCGCCGCTGCTCGACCCCGAAGCGGTGCTGCTCGTCGATCACCGCGACCGCGAGGTCGCGGAAGCTGAAGCCCTCCTGGATCAGGGCGTGCGTCCCGACCGTGATGTCGGCGTCCGGGCCTTTGCGCTTCAGCGAGCCGGTGACGATGGCGCACGAGACGCCCAGCTCGGCGCAGATGCCTTCGATCGTCAGGAAGTGCTGCTCGGCGAGCGTCTCGGTCGGCGCCATCAACGCCCCCTGGCGGCCGGCCTCGACGGCACGCAGGAGCGCGTAGAGCGCAACGACCGTCTTGCCGGAACCGACGTCGCCCTGCAACAAGCGCTGCATCGGGGTCGTCCTTGCGAGGTCGGCGTCGAGCTCGGCGATCGCGTTGTCCTGCGAGCCGGTCAGCTCGAACGGGAGCACGGCGCGGTAGCGGCTGACGAGCTCGCCCGGCTCGCCGAGCGCGGTCGCGACGAGCAGCTCGCGCTCGGCGGCGCGGCGGCCGAGCGAGAGCTGGAGCGTCAGGAGCTCGTCGAACGCGAGCCGCTGCCGTCCCTGCTCGGCCTCCTCGAGCGACCGCGGCCGGTGCAGAGCGACGAGCGCGTCGGCCCGAAGCGGCAGCGCCCGCTCCACCTTGAGCGACGCAGGCAACGCGTCGTGACGGTCGCGCGCATGCGGCAGCGCCTCCTCGACGAGCTCGCGGAGCTTCGTCGCCGACACCTCTTCGCTCGCCGGATAGACGGCTGCATAGTCCGCGGTCGAGACGGCGTCACCGATGTCGAACGACCGGACGGCGAAGCCGTAGCGGTTGGGAGAGCCGCGCAGGCGCACGTGCGTGCCCGGCTTCAGCTTGTCGGCGAGCCAGGGCTGGTTGAACCAGGTGGCGCCGATCCGGCCTGTCTCGTCGGCGATGTCGGCGGTAAAGATCGCGAGCCGGCCACGCCGGCGGATCGAGACCTTCTTGATCTCACCCTCGATCACGGCCTCGTCCTCGCCGAAGAGCTGCGAGATGGTGCGCCTCGCGGCGGGCTCCTCGTAGCGGAACGGGCGGTGGTCGAGCAGGTCGGCGACGCGCGTCAGGCCGAGCTTCGCGAGCCGTTTCTCGATCGTCGACCCGATGCCGGGGAGCGCGGAGAGCGGTTGCTCGAGCAGCTCCGGGCGTGGCCGACCCCGCGTGGGCGGCCACACGGGCGGCGGGTCCACGCCGGAGAAGCCGGTCTGCTGCCGGGTCACGGCCGCGAGTATCGCAGCCGGTCCGGCTAGAGGATCGTCAGCGGGGTGCCGGGCTGCTCAGGCGCGGGGAAGCCTGATGATCGCCTCGAACCCCCCGCCGGGCGCGTCCGCAAGCGCAATCGAGCCGCCGTCGGCCTGCACGAGCCGTCGCGCGATCGCGAGGCCGAGGCCGGAGCCCGGGCCTCGGCCGTGGCCGCGCCAGAACCGGTCGAAGGCGCGCTCGCGCTCGGTCGCGCGGCTCAGCCCAGGCGCCCTCACCGTGCCCACGTCGTCCGTCCCCCCGCCGGTCACCGGACCACCGACGACGACCGGCCCGGACGGCGGCGACTAGAACGAGCGCCGACTGCGGCAAACCCGCGCCCCGGTCAGGGTCTGCACCGACGCAGTGAAGGTGCCACGGCGTGACGATTGACCCAGCAAGTACTTCTGTGCTCGGAAAGAGAGGCGCAAGATGATGAAGCGAATCGTCGCCGTCGTGGCCGTCGTGGCCCTCGGCATCGCCGCAGTCGGCGTGATGACTGCCAGCGCACTGAGCTCGTCGCGCGTGGTTGCCGTGACGCTCAACGAGTTCAACGTCCTGCCCGCCAAGCAGGCGGCACCGGCCGGCAAGGTCACGTTCGTGGTGAAGAACACCGGCAAGGTGACGCACGAGTTCGTGGTCGTCAAGACCGCCAAGCCTGCGGGGAGCCTGCTGAAGGGCAACGAGGCCGACGAGACCGGCGCGGCCGGCGAGATCGGCGAGTTGAAGCCCGGCCAGACCAAGAAGGTGACTCTGACGCTGAAGAAGGGCCACTACACGCTGCTCTGCAACCTCCCAGGCCACTACATGGGCGGCCAGTTCGTGGACTTCTACGTCCGCTGATCAGTCCTGGAACCAGAAGCAGCCGGGCGTGGCCGCCCCCGTGGGCGGCCACGCGGGCGGCGGGTCCACGCCGGGGAGGCCGGTCTGCTGTCGGAGCGGCCGCGAGTATCGGAGCCGGTCCGGCTAGAGGATCGTCAGCGGGGTGCCGGGCTGCATCAACCGCGCGAGGCGCAGGATGTCGGCGTTCCGCAGGCGAATGCAGCCATGAGAGATCCGCCCCGGGATCAGGCCCGGCGCGTTCGTGCCGTGGATGCCCACGTAGCCACCGGCCGGCCAGTCGGTCAGCACCGCTGAGCGCGCGCTGGTGCCGAACGCCAGCGGGCCGTAGGTCGGGCTCGCATACCTGGTCAGCTTGTTCCGGACGTAGAACTGGCCGGTCGGCGTCGGCCAACGCGACTGTCCGACACCGACGCGCGCGCTGAAGATGGGCTTACGGAAGCGGTAGAGCGTCGCGGTGAACGTCTTCGTTGAGACCACGAGGTGCATGCTGACGGCGTTGTAGCCGCCGAGCGACTTACGCGGGATCCAGCCCACTGTGTTGTTCGGCAGCACCGGCAGGCGCGCCTTGATCCAGAGCCTGCCTCCGCGCTCAGCCCTCGCGAGAGCGAGCACGACGTTTGTCGTCCGCTCGGGGGTGCGCGTCGCGAGGCGGGCGACGACTCGCGCGCTCGGGCTCGGCTTGGACCGCACGACCACCGGCTCGAGCACCGCCATGAAGCGCGAGACGCTGTCGAGGTCGCTCAGGCGGTAGGGGCCGCTGTCGACGCCTCGGACCGCTTCGACGGTTGCGTCGGACGTCTGGCCGTAGGGAATGCCGGGCAGCACGACGCCGGTCGCCACCGGTGCCGGATCTCGCCCGTAGGCGAACGCGAGAAAGACGGCGAACGCGAGGAGCAGGACGACCAGGGCGGCCCTGCGGCCGCCCTGGTGTCCGATCGAACCTCGGCCTAGCCGGTGAATGCCGGCGACCCTCCGCTCGAGGTCATCGCCGGCTTGCCGGAGATGAACTTCGTCCCGGCGACGGCGGCGAGGATCTCGGCCTTCGTCTTTGCGGGATCGAAGGCGGCAGGCGCCGGATTCGCACCGTTCAGGTGGCGAATCCACGAAGCGTGCCGTGCCTCGACGGAGTGAACCGAGAGAGCAGCCGCGAGAACAGCACCCGAGTCGATCAGCGGAGCCTGGCCCGCATAGGCCATGACGCCGGTGTCCTCGAGCACCTGTGCGGTCGCCTTGAACTTCGACTGGCTCTCGGTCGTGCCCTGGAAGTTGAACGACGGCTTGGCAACCGCCGCGCTCCCGAGCGCGCTCTTGAGGAAGTCGACGTGTGCCTTCTCGTGCGCCGCCACGACTTTCGCCAAGGCGAGGACGTCGCCGCTGAGCGCGCCCATGCTGACTGCCTCCGCGTAGAACGCCGCCTCGAGGTACTCGAGCGTGAGGGCGAAGTTCAGGATCGAGACGTCGTTGGCGGTCGCCGCCTGAGCGGGAGTCGCCAGCGCGCCGAGGATCGCCCCGCCGCCGACGATGCCGCCGGTCGTGAGCATGGTCTTCTTCAGGAAGCCGGCACGCGTACCGTCGCCGACCTTGTCGAGCGCCTCACGGAGTGCTCCGTCGGCGTCGACCTTTTCGAGCTGGAGAACGTCTGTCATCGTTGAGACCTTTCTTTCCGGACGCATCGGTTACGCCGCCTTGATGAAGCCGGTCTTGGTGACGGCAGCGGTGACCTGCGCCTTGGTCAGGGCCTTGTCGAAGGCGAGCGGGGCCGGGTTCTGGCCGACGATGTCCCGGATCCAGGCCGCATGACGGGCCTCGACCGAGACGACCGAGCCGGCAGCCGCGAGCGTCTTCTTCGTGAGGTTCGGGCCCTGGCCGTTGTAGGCCGAGACGCCGGTGTCCTCGAGAACGATGGCGGTCGCCTGGAACTTCGCCATGTCCTCGGTCGTGCCCTTGAAGTCGAACGTCGGCTTCTTGATCGCCTTCGAGCCGAGCGCACCCTCGAGGAACTTCACGTGAGCGACCTCGTGGGCCTTGACTGCCTTCGCGAACTTGAGCGTCTCGCCGCTGAGCTTGCCCTTCGCGACGGCGTCGATGTAGAACTCCGACTCGAGATACTCGAGCAGCAGCGCGAAGTTGAGGATCTGCACGTCCTGCGACGGCGACGGAGCGGCCGTGCTGAGCTTCGGCAGACCGCCGAGGGCAACGCCGCCCACGACGATCGTGCCGCCGGCGAAGAGTGCCTTCTTGAGAAAGCCGAGACGCGATGCCGTCGCTGCCTCGTCGAGCGATTCCCGAATGCCGGCGTCGTAGTCGACGACCTCGAGAGTCAGATGAACCGGCGCGTTGTCCGGCATAGCTTGTACCCCCTGGTAGTTGTGTCGGGGGCTGATTCGCCCGCGACCCCAGGTTGGTTCGGGTGAGTTAGGCGGTCAGTCCTGGAACCAGAAGAAACCGACGGTTCCAGGCCCCGCATGGGTGCCGACGACGGCGCCGAGCGAGGTGACGATGTCGATCTCCGCCTGCGGCCGCTCCCGTGCAACGACCGCTCGCAGGTCGGCGAGGCGATCCTCGGCCTCGGCATGAGCGATCCCGACGTGCAGGCCGGGCTGGTCCTCGGTCGCC
>JBKJML010000235.1:0-2992 GCA_046596415.1 Gaiellaceae bacterium
CTGCGGCGACTGCACGCGCGCGCGCATCTCGGCCGAGGGCCGCCTCTACACGTGCCTTTTCGGCGTCAGGGGGCACGACCTGCGCGCGCTCGTCCGTTCCGGCGCCGACGACGCCGCGCTCGAGCAGCGGATCGGCGCCGTCTGGGCGCACCGCAGCGACCGCTACTCGGAGATTCGCTCCGAGCGCACTCTCGACCTGGCGAAGGTCGAGATGAGCTACATCGGCGGCTAGAATCAACCCTTCGTGATCGCACACGCCGAAGCCGCCGCCCGGCGCCTGCCTCGCGGCTGGGCGCACCTCGCCCTCCAGTTCGGGATCTGGTTCGGGTTCTACGCCGTCTACCAGGTGGCGCGCGGCGCGGCCGACCAGAGCGTCACTCGCGCCTTCGCGAACGGGCAGAGCGTGATCGACTTCCAGCGGCAACTGCACGGGATGGTGGAACTACCGCTCCAGAAGCTCGTCGAACGCTCGCAGGTCCTCGTCGAGCTGACCTCGTACACCTACTGGCTCTCGCAGTTCGCTGTCGTCGGGTTGACGCTCCTCTACGTGTACTTCAAGGCGCACGATCGCTTCTTCCGTTTCCGGAACACGCTGATCCTCGCCAACCTGATCGGGCTCGTCGGCTACGTCACCTTCCCGACCGCGCCGCCGCGCATGTTCCCGCAGGCCGGCTTCAGCGACACGCTCGCCCAGTACGCGGCGATCAACCACGACAGCGGCCTAGTACGATTCGCGGCCAACCCTTACGCGGCGATGCCGAGCCTGCACTCGGCGGACGCGCTCGTCGTCGGCATCGTGATGGCGCTCGTCGTGCGCCGTAGCTGGGCCAAGGTGCTCTGGCTCGCCTGGCCCGCGTGGGTCTGGTTCACCGTCATGTCGACCGGCAACCACTTCTGGCTCGACATCGTCGCCGGCGTCGCGGTCGCAGCGGTTGCGGCCGCGCTCATCTACCGCCCCTGGCGTGCCGACAGCTCGAGCTCTGCCGGCCCGGCTCCGGCATGAGCATCAAAGCCGTCTACACGGCCGCCGCGCGCGGGCTCGCCTCGAAGGCGATGACCGGTCTCGCGCGGACGCGTGTGACGCCGAACCAGCTCACAGCGGCCGGCGTCACCCTCTGCGCGATCGGCGCGGTGCTCGTCTACTTCGAGTATCGCGACGAGCTCCTCTTCTACTGGCTCGGTGCCCTCATCTTCGTCGTCGGCTCGATTCTCGACATCCTCGACGGTGCGCTCGCCCGCGCCGGCGGCAAGCAGACACCGTTCGGCGCCTTCATCGACTCGACCACAGACCGCGCGTCCGAGGCCTTCATGCTCGGCTCGATCGGGCTCGTCTTCATGCGCCACGAGCACGAGCTCGCGCTCGGCTTGACGATCGCGGCGATCGCCGGCTCCTTCCTCGTCAGTTACACGCGCGCCCGCGCGGAGGCGCTGAACCTGAAAGGCGATGTCGGGATCGGCTCCCGCGCCGAGCGCGTCGTCGTCGTCACTGCGGGCCTGGCGCTCGCCCCGTGGGGCTTCCTGCCCTGGGCGATCGCGATCCTCGCCGCGACGGCCTGGTTCACCGTCGTGCAGCGGGTGCTGCACGTGCGCCGCCAGCTTCGAGAACTCTAGAGCGCTGTTATAGTGCTAGCAGTTTGTCTGCTAGCACTTCACCGTCGACGCGTACGAGCATCCTCGTCCGCATGCCCGGCCCGATCAAGCGCGCGCTAGTGCGCGAGGTCGCCCGCCGTGGCTCGAATCTCAACGACGTCGCCGTCGCGACCCTCGCGGCCCGCTTCGGCGTCTCGTTCACTCCGAGCGGCAGACGCCGCAAGGCGATCCCGGGCGCGGCTGGTGCCGTCGTCCTGCGGATGCCGCCGGAGCTGCGCCGCGAGCTGAAGCTCGCGGCCGGCCGACGGGGCGAGAACGTCAACGACCTGGTGCTACGCAGCCTCACAGAGGCGCTGGAGATCCCCTTCGCCTCCAACCGAAAGGACAGCATGGCTTCCAGCAACAGCAGCTCGAACGGCAAGGTGCGCAGCAAGGACAAGGTGCGCGTCGCGATCGTCGGCGTCGGCAACTGCGCCAACTCCCTGCTCCAGGGCGTCGAGTACTACAAGGACGCGGACGACGAGAAGTTCGTCCCCGGCCTGATGCACGTGAACCTCGGCGGCTACCACATCCGCGACATCGAGTTCACGGCCGCGTTCGACGTCACAACGGACAAGGTCGGCAAGGACCTCGCCGACGCGATGTGGGCGCACCCGAACGACACGATCAAGTTCGCCGACGTGAAGAAGACCGGCATCACGGTCAACCGCGGCATGACCCACGACGGGCTCGGCAAGTACATCTCCGAGGTCGTCACCAAGGCCCCCGGCGAGACGGACGACATCGTCGCGATCCTCAAGGAGACGAAGACCGACGTCGTCGTCAGCTACCTGCCGGTCGGCTCCGAGATGGCCGCCAAGTGGTACGCCGAGCAGTGCCTCGAGGCGGGCGTCGCGCTCGTCAACTGCATGCCCGTCTTCATCGCGCGCGAGCACTACTGGCAGAAGCGCTTCGAGCAGGCCGGGCTGCCGGTCATCGGCGACGACATCAAGTCGCAGGTCGGCGCCACGATCACCCACCGCGTCCTGACGAGCCTGTTCCGCGAACGCGGCGTCCACCTCGACAAGACGATGCAGCTCAACGTCGGCGGCAACTCGGACTTCCTCAACATGCTCGAGCGCAGCCGCCTCGAGTCGAAGAAGATCTCGAAGACGAACGCGGTCACCTCGATGCTCGACTACGACATGGGCCCGGGCAACGTGCACGTCGGCCCGTCGGACTACGTGCCGTGGCTGACCGACCGCAAGTGGGCGTACATCCGCATGGAGGGCACCTCCTTCGGCGACGTGCCGCTGAACCTGGAGCTCAAGCTCGAGGTGTGGGACTCGCCGAACTCGGCCGGGATCGTGATCGACGCCGTCCGGATGGCGAAGCTCGCCCTGAACAACGGCATCGCCGGCGC
>JBKJML010000086.1:0-4687 GCA_046596415.1 Gaiellaceae bacterium
CGCGTGCTCGAGGATGCGAGCGGACGGCGGCTGCGGCGGCTGCGCTGGGTCGGCCGCGCCACGGCGCTCCTCTTCCTCGTCTGGCTCGCAGTCGTGATCCTCGGCGGCCTTGGCGTCGGCCCTGCCGATCGGCTCCCGCTCGGCAAAGTCCTCCGCCCGTCCGCCGGGCCACCGCCGCTGCGCCAGGCCCCGCAGCCGGTCGCTCCGGCTCCGGCCGACCTCGTGCCCGCGCTTCCCGAACCCGTGCAAGCGCACGCCACGGCCACCAACCCGGCCAAAGCCGCCGCCCCTGGTAACTCGGCGGCGGCGCCCGGACGCACCACGAAGACCGCCACGCCGACGACCCCAGGACGCTCGGGATCGGCGCCCGGCCACACGACGACCTCACCCGGCAAGTCCGGTGCCGCCCCCGGACGGCTCAAGCGTGCGACGACCACCGCTCCCACGACGACGACGGTCGATACCGTGCCGGGCAAGAGCCTCGGGCGCGGGAAGAAGCCCTGAGCCGGCTCCGCCGGCATCGGCTCTGGCGCCCGCCCGCCCACTGGCGGCTGCTCGGGTTCTGCCTGCTCGTCCTCTCGGCGCTCATCCTCTTCGAGGGGTTCGTGACCCACACGATCGGGGCGAGCTCGGAGACCGGCGATGCTCAAGGGGCGGCGGCGCTGGCCGGATCACGGCCGATCCTGACGCCCGTCGGGGGCAAGCTCGTCTCACAGCAGCCGCCTGCCGGGCGGCGGGTCGCGCTGACGTTCGACGACGGGCCCGACGCGCGCTGGACGCCGCAGATCGCCGCCGTGCTGCGCGCCGCGAACGTCCCCGCCACGTTCTTCGTCGTCGGCAGCGAGGTCGCGAGGCAGCCCGGCCTCGTTCGCCGGCTCGTCCAGGACGGTCACGAGCTCGGCAACCACACCTTCACGCACGTCGATCTCGCCAGCGCGCCCGAGTGGCAGCGACGACTCCAGCTCGAGCTCTCCGAAGCGGCGATCGTCGGCGTGACCGGCCGCTACACACGCCTGATCCGCCCGCCCTACTCGGCGACGAGCGATGCGGTGACCGCCCCGCAGGAAAAGGCGCTCGCGCGGGCTGCTTCCAACCGGTATCTGATCGTTCTTGCCGATTTCGACTCGGAGGACTGGAAACGCGGCCCGGTCGAGTCGATCGTCCGCAAGGCGAGCCCGCCCGGAACGACCGGCGGCATCGTGATGTTCCACGACGGAGGCGGCGACCGTTCTCGCACCGTCACCGCCGTGCGCGAGCTGATCCCTCGTCTGCGCGCTCGCGGCTTCCGCTTCGTCACGATCTCGGAGCTCGCGGGGCTGCCGCGCGCGCTCGTCGAGCCCACCGCCTCCCCCTGGGAGCGCCGACGCGGAGAGGCCTTCGCCTGGGCGGTGCGGCTCGCGTTCGACCTCGTGTGGCTGCTCGGCCTCCTGATCGGCACGGTGGGGCTCCTCGTCGCGGCCCGCGTCTTCCTCGTCGCCACCCTCGCGGGCTGGCATCGGCGCCAGACCCGTGGCGAACGGCCGGCGGGCTACCTCCCCCCCGTTGCGGTCATTGTTCCCGCCTACAACGAGATCGTGGGGATCGAGGCGGCGGTCCGCTCGCTGGCAGGGAGCGACTACCCAGACCTCGAGATCGCCGTCGTCGACGACGGTTCCGACGACGGGACGCCCGAGGCCGTCGAGAAGCTGGGGCTGCCGCGGGTCCGGGTGCTCCGCAAGGAGAACGGCGGCAAGGCGTCGGCGCTGAACGTCGGGATCGAGGCGACCACGGCGCCGGTCATCGTGATGGTGGACGGAGACACGCTGTTCGAGCCCGACACGATCCGCCGGCTCGTACAACCACTCGCCGACGAGCGCGTCGGCGCGGTCTCCGGTAACACCAAGGTGGGCAACCGGCGCGGCCTGCTCGGACGCTGGCAGCACATCGAATACGTGACCGGCTTCAACCTTGATCGCCGGATGTACGAGGTGCTCCAGTGCACCCCGACCGTGCCGGGCGCGATCGGCGCGTTCCGCCGCGACGTGCTGCTCGAGGTCGGTGGTGTCTCCGACGACACGCTGGCCGAGGACACCGACCTGACGCTCGCCATCGGTCGCACTGGTCGCCGCGTCGTGTACGCGGAAGACGCGCGCGCCTGGACGGAGGCGCCCGCGACGTTAGCGAGCCTCTGGCGCCAGCGCTATCGCTGGTCGTACGGGACGATGCAGGCGGTGTGGAAGCACAAGCGCGCGTTCCTCACGCGAGACCCACGCCAGAAACGAATCGGTCGGCGTGCACTGCCTTACATGTTCTTCTTCCAGATCCTGCTCCCGATCCTCGCGCCACTCATCGACCTGTTCGCGCTCTACGGAATCCTCTTCACGAACCCGGTGCCGGTGATCGGCTACTGGCTCGCGTTCAACGCAGTCCAGATCGGGCTCGCCGCATTCGCGTTCCGCATGGACGGCGAGTCGCTCCGCCCGCTCTGGGCGCTCCCGCTCCAGCAATTCGTCTACCGGCAGCTGATGTACCTGGTGATCATCGAGTCGACCGTCAGCGCCGTCGTCGGCACCCGTGCCCACTGGGGCACACTCGAGCGCACCGGCGATGTCGAAATACCGGTTCAGGCCGGGGGTACATAGCCTGGGTTTGTGGGTAGGGAGACACTCGTCTTGGAATTCGCCCGGTCCGCTTCTCCACCGTCGCGCGCGCGGCTGACCGCTCTACGGCAGACGGTGCGCGCCGTCCTGGCGCATGGTCGGGAGCCGCGCTTTGGCATCCTGGCCACCCTGTTCGCGATCGCGCTCGCTGCCTTCGCTCACACCGTCGAGGACTACCTCACGGGCGACCCGCTCGTCCGCTGGGACGTCGAGTTCAGCCGCTGGCTGCACGAGCACTCGAGCTCCACCCTCGTCTCGCTTTTCAAGGCGGTCACGCTGCTCGGCAACGTCGCCTTCCTGGCGCTCCTCACCTTGGCGGTAGCGGTGTACCTGCTGCGACGGAGGCGGCTGGACGATGCCGCACTGCTCGGAGTCGCCGCAGTGGGGATCGAGGTTGTGAACGCCCTGCTGAAGCTTGTGTTCCAGCGACCGCGTCCGGAGCTCGCGTACCTCCAGCTCGACACGTACTCGTTTCCGAGCGGTCACGCGACGGGCTCCGCAGCGATCTACGGGATCATGCTCTACCTGCTTGCGACGCGCTCCTCGCCACGCCGGCGCATCGCCTGCGCTCTCGGTTACGTGATGCTCGTCGGCGTGATCGGCTTCAGCCGGCTGTACCTCGGGGTTCACTACCTCTCCGACGTGCTCGCCGGTGTCAGCCTCGGCGCGGCCTGGGCAGCTGCGTGGCTCCTGATCTACGAGGCTCGCCACGACGCCGTCAGCCGTCTACTGCCGGCGAGACTGCGCCGCCTCGCCGCGCGTGTCGCGCCCTCCTAGACTCGGGCCGTGACAGATCGCAGCCCAGTGCCTCGCTCGCTCGCCTGGGCGACCGACATCGACGTGCTGCCGCCCGACCGGGTGGTCGCACGGCGCGACGGGTATCTCGTCATCCGCTCGCCGTCGAATCCGTCCCACTATTTCGGCAACCTGCTCGTCTTCGACGACGCTCCCGGGCCGGGCGACGGCACCCGGTGGGAGGAGCTCTTCCGAACCGAGGTCGGCAGCGACCCGCGGATCCGGCACACGACGTTCGCCTGGGATCGGACGGATGGTGCGCGAGGCGCGGTGGCGGCAGAGTTCCTCGACCGGGGCTACGACGCCGACGAGAGCGTCGGGCTCGTGGCGGACGCCGGCGGGGTGCGGCCCCATCCGCGAGCGAACCGGGAGGTGGAGGTCAAGGCGCTCGATCCGGCGCTGGGAGCCGACGAGGAGCTCTGGGACGCAGTCGTCGAGCTTCAGGTCGCGGGTCGCGAGCAGGGCCATCCGGAGGCCGACTACCGCAGCTTCTCCCGGCTGCGCCTCGACGACCGCCGCAGCCTCTTCCGCGCCGGGGGTGGGGCCTGGTACGTGGCGCTCGAGCCGGCGACCGGCGCTGTAGCGGCGAGCTGCGGGGTGGTCGTCACGGGTGGTCGCGGCCGGTTCCAGGCCGTCGATACGGCGGTCGAGTTCCGGCGGCGCGGGATCTGCTCACGGCTCGTCGTCGAGGCCGCGCAGCGCTCGGCGGAGCGTCACGGGGCGGAACGGTTCGTGATCGTGGCCGACGTCGGCTACCACGCGCTCGGGCTCTACGAGTCGCTCGGCTTCGAGCGCCGAGAGCACGTCATGGCCGTCTGTCGCTGGCCGCGCTCCGCTGCGTGATCCTCAGGAGCGGTTGAGGTGCTCGGCCCACGGCACCAGCAGCCGTTCGACGACGACGATCGCATAGAAGAGCACGATGCTCATCGCGGCGAGCACCACCATCGCACCGAAGGCGAGCGAGGTGTTGACGTTCGAGCCGGAGTTGACGATCACCCAGCCGAGGCCCTCGCTCGAGCCGACGAACTCCCCGATCACGGCGCCGATCACGGCCAGCGAGATCGCAACCTTGAGCCCGACGAAGACGTGCGGCATCGCCGCCGGGAAGCGCACCTTGGCGAACGTCTGGAGCCGCGAGGCGCAGAGCGAGTTGGCCAGCTCGA
This sequence comes from Gaiellaceae bacterium, assembly GCA_046596415.1. Classification (GTDB taxonomy): domain Bacteria; phylum Actinomycetota; class Thermoleophilia; order Gaiellales; family Gaiellaceae; genus JBKJML01. The sequence goes on from JBKJML010000086.1 coordinate 4,598, forward strand.
CGAGCTCGGCCGGCGTCGTCTTCAGCCCAGTGGCCGTTCCGATCACGATCGGGAAGACGCAGAGCAGGAAACTGACTACGATTTTCGGGG
>JBKJML010000189.1:0-6380 GCA_046596415.1 Gaiellaceae bacterium
CACGATCGCGTACGTCGACCCGGGCAACTTCGCCACGAACGTCCAGGGCGGCGCGCGCTACGGCTACCTGCTCCTCTGGGTGATCCTCGGCGCGAACCTGATGGCGATGCTCGTGCAATACCTCTCCCAGAAGCTGGGCATCGCGACGGGCAAGAACCTGCCGGAGCACTGCCGCGAGCAGTTCCCGCGCCCCATCGTCTGGGGCCTTTGGGTGCAGGGCGAGCTGATCGCGATGGCGACCGACCTGGCGGAGTTCGTCGGCGCGGCGATCGCGCTCAACCTCCTGTTCGGGATCCCGCTCTTCCCGGCGGGCCTGATCACAGCGGTCGTCGCATTTGGCATCCTGGCGCTCCAGCCGCGGGGCTACCGGCGCTTCGAGGTCACGATCGTCGGGATGCTGGCGATCATCCTGCTCGGCTTCCTCTACGACACGCTTCGCATCGGTGCGGACGGGTCCGAGGTGGCACGCGGCTTCGTGCCCGGGTTCGCCGGGACGGACAGCATCCTGCTCGCGACGGGGATCCTCGGCGCGACCGTGATGCCGCACGTCATCTACCTGCACTCGGCGCTCGTCCAGGATCGCCTCCAACCACGCGACGACCGTGAGCGCCGCCGGCTGCTCAACTTCGGCACGATCGACGTCGTCGTCGCAATGGGGATCGCCGGCATCGTCAACATGTCGATGCTCGTCGTCGCAGCGTCCGTCTTCCACGACTCGGGCCGCACCGGCGTCGACTCGATCGAGGGCGCGCACGCCGGGCTCGAGACGCTTGTGGGCTCCGGCGCGGCGCTCGCGTTCGCCCTCGCGTTGCTCGCCTCGGGGCTCGCGGCCTCCGCGGTCGGCACCTACGCCGGGCAGGTCGTGATGCAGGGGTTCATCAACCGCTCGATTCCGCTCGTGCTGCGGCGGGCCGTCACGATGGCGCCGGCGCTCGTCGTGCTCGCGATCGGGCTCGACCCGACGCGTTCCCTGATCCTGAGCCAGGTCGTGCTCTCGTTCGGGATCCCGTTCGCCCTCGTCCCGCTCGTCTTGCTGACCCGGCGCAAGGATGTGATGGGCACCTTCGTGAACGCCAGGCTGACGACCTATGCCGCGACAGCCTGCGCCAGCCTGATCATCGGGCTCAACGCGTTCCTGCTCTACCAGACGCTCCTCGGCTGAGGAGCACCCAGCCGGGCCGCGGAGGCAACCCTGGTTGGCGCCGCTGCTAGCGTCTCGGGCATGAGCCCTGCCACCCAGACGCCGACCCGCGAGCGTGTCGACCGCGGCACGGGCAGCGGCCTCGGCCCGCCCTGGGACGTGACCGTCCTGAATGACCACCACAACACCTTCGAAGGCGTTGCGTTCGCGATTTCGAGCACGGTTCCGAACACGAGCTACGACAAAGGGATGAAGCTCGCGAACCAGATCCACTCGGCCGGCCGTGCCACGGTCTGGTCGGGCCACCAGGAGCTTGCCGAGCTCTACTGGTCGCAGCTCCGCGACCATGGGCTGACGATGGCGCCGCTCGAGCGGCAGTGACGCCGGAGTGGTTTCGGCCGCGGTAGGATCGCGCCGTGCTGATCGCGATCACTTCCAGCGGCAAGGTCGGCCTCGGGCTCGCCGCCCTGCTCTTCATCGTCTTCGCAGTTCTGACCGCGATCGTCATCCCCCGGTCGCGGCCGGGCTTCCCCGGCGACCGGCTGCCGCAGTTCATGCTCGTCTCGCTCGTTCTCTTCGTCGCGATGATCACGGCCGTCGTCGTCTTCGCCAAGGAAGGGGGGGAGGAGGAGCATGCTGCGGGCGGCGAGTCGGTGCCTGTCGAGACCCAGCCCGCGCCCACCGGGAGCACCGGCGCGACCACTGAAACCGGCAGCGCAGAGGTGACGGGCGATCCGGCGAAGGGCGAGCCCGTCTTCGCCGCCGCAGGCTGCAACAGCTGCCACACGCTCTCGGCTGCGAACGCGAACGGCAACATCGGCCCGAACCTCGACGACGCGAAGCCCTCGTTCGACCTGGTCGTGGAGCGTGTGAGCGAAGGCAAGGGTGTGATGCCGTCGTTCAAGGGCCAGCTCACCGACGAGCAGATCCGCGACGTCGCAGCGTTCGTCGCCGAGTCGACGAAGGGCTGAAGCCAGAACGAGGACGGGCCCCGAAGGGCCCGTCGTCAGGCGGAGAGGGCGGGATTTGAACCCGCGAAACGCCTTTCGACGCTTACGCGATTTCCAGTCGCGCTCCTTCGGCCGCTCGGACACCTCTCCGCGGCTCGCGACAGGGTATCCGAGCCCGGAAACGCAGAAGGCGCCGGGGGCGCCTTCACGTCGAGCGGAGGGGGAGGGATTTGAACCCTCGATCCGCCGTTAAGACGGATAACGGTTTTCGAGACCGCCGCATTCGACCGCTCTGCCACCCCTCCCTGCGGAGCGAAAGACTAGCGGCAGCCGCCGGTGCCACCCGCGACGTTGTGCCGACCAAAAAAGAAGACGCCCGCCTTCTGTTGCCGCAGAGGGCGGGCGTCGCGGTTCGCCGGTCAATCAAGGGGGGAGATTCCGGCCCTCGCAGCTTCGCAGTTCCACCTGGACGGGCCATGCCCCCGAAGGGTGATTTTCTGCAGACGGCGTGCGGTACCATGGCCCGGCTGTCTGGAGAAGTGGCCGAGTGGCTGAAGGCGGCGCCCTGCTAAGGCGTTATGGGGGTGAATGCCTCCATCGAGGGTTCGAATCCCTCCTTCTCCGCTCGACGCGCCGGCCGCGCCCGCTCCCGGCAGAGCCGGGCTTCGCGGGCGCTCCCGCCGGAAGCCCCGTTAGCTGCCGCCACCGCCCGACCAGCGATAGAGATGCTCCGGCCGGCCGGTAGCGCCGTAGCGGAGGGTGAGGTCGACGGATCCGAGCTCCTCCAGGTACTCCAGATAGCGGCGGGCGGTTCCGCGGCTGATCCCCGCCTTCTCGGCCACGTCGGCCGCCGATACTTCGGACGCCGCAGCCCGGGCGGCGTCGACCACGAGGCCGAGTGTGGGAGCCGAGATGCCCTTCGGCAGCCGGGAGCGGCCCTCGACGCGCAGCAGCGAGAAGAGATGGTCGACCTCGCTCTGGTTTGCCTCCCGAAGCCGGTCGAAGCGCTGCTTGAGCGCCGCGTACCGCTCGAGCCGGTCACGGAAGGTCTCGAAGAGAAACGGCTTGACAAGGTAATGGACGACACCGCCCTGCATCGCGGCACGGAGCGTCTTCACGTCCTTCGCGGCCGTCACCGCGATCACGTCCACGGCCGCCTCATCGCTCTGGCGAAGGTCGCGGATCACGTCGAGGCCGCTCATATCGGGCAGGTAGATGTCGAGCAGCACGAGATCGGGGCGCAGGCGGTGGATGAGCTCGAGCGCCTCGGCGCCGGTGTGGGCCTCTCCTACAGCTTCGAAGCCGGGGACCCGGTCGACGTACGAGCGGTGAATCGATGCCGACATGAAATCGTCGTCGACGACGCAGGTGCGAATCACAGCGCCGCCTCCAGGGGTTTCTCGTCGTGCGGGAGGAAGGCGGTGAACAGCGCCCCGGAGTCGTTCTCGACGGTGACGTAGCCTCCCGCGCGTCGCCGCACGGTCTGGCTGACGAGTGCGAGCCCCAGGCCGCGACGGCCGGCGCCGATCGCCACCTTCGTCGTGAACCCGTCCCGGAAGATCTCCTCGACGAGCGTCGGGTCGACCCCCGGCCCTGAGTCACGCACGAGGACGACGACGCCGCCGGCCTCCTCACGCAGCGTCACCGCGATCGAGCCGCCACCGGCGGCGGTGACCGAATCGAGCGCGTTGTCGACGAGGTTTCCCACCACCGTGACGAGGTCGCGCGTGTCGGCTAGCCCCTCCGGCAGCCGCGAGTCGTCGGTCACGCGCAGCTCGATCCCGCGCTCCGACGCGACTGCCGCCTTGCCGAGGAGCAAGGCCGCGAGTGTCGGCTCGCCGACCTTCTCGACGAGCGAGGCGACGAGCTCCTGGTGGACGTTGGAGGAGGTGCTGATGAACCGGATCGCGTCGTCGGGGCGCCCGAGCTCGAGGAGGCCGGCGACGACGTGGAGCCGGTGCGAGAACTCGTGCTCCTGCGCTCGCAAAGCCTCCGCGAGGCTCCGCACGTCGTTCAGCTCGCGCAGCAGCACCTCGAGCTCAGTCCGGTCGCGGAGCGTGACGACGGCGCCGACGTCGCGCCCGCGCACCTTGACCGGCATCCGGTTCGCGACGAGGACGCGGTCCTCGACGAGCACGACCTGGTCGGGGCCGTCGACGAGCCCGCCGAGCACGTCGCGGACGTGTCCGGCAGGGACGATGTCGGCGAGCCGCCGTCCGATCGTGAGCTCGTCCAGGTCGAGCAGCCGGCGGGCCTCGTCGTTGACGAGGATCACGCGCCCGGTCGTGTCGGTCGCGACCATGCCCTCGCGGATTCCGTGCAGGACCGCCTCGCGTTGCTCGAGCAGGGCCGCGATCTCGGTCGGCTCGAGCCCGAATGTCTGCCGCTTGATCCGGCGTGCGAGCAGGATCGAGCCGAACGCGCCGAGCGCGAGGCCGATCGCCGGCGGGATCAGGAGCACCGGCAAGTCGTGCCTGAGTTGGGCGCTCACGCGGCTCGCGAGCAGTCCCACCGAGACCAGGCCGATCACCGTGCCGGCGCGATTCCGTACCGGCACCTTGGCTCGCATCGAACGGCCGAGTGAGCCCGTCTGGACGCCCACGTACTCGCGACCGAGCAGAGCCTCGCTCGGGTCGGTCGACACGGGCTGTCCGATCTTCGCCGGGTCGGGGTGCGAGTAGCGGATCCCGTCCGTGTTCGCGACGACGACGAACGACGCGCCCGTCCTGACGCGGATCCGCTCCGCGATCGGGTTGATGATCCGCTCCGGGTGAGCGGCGCCGAAGGCCGCGCGGATCTCGGGCACCTGCGAAACCGTGCGGGCGATTGCGAGCGACTGCCGGCCCGACTCGCGGTCGAGTTGCGCACGCGCCTGGCGGATCGAGACGCCGACGCCGACTCCGAGTGTGAGCACGATGATCGCCAGCTGGAGCAGTGCGATCTGGGTCGAGAGCCGCAGCCGACCCCAACCCCAGCGTCGGTCGAGCGCCATGCCGGAGAGTGTAGACCGCAAGCTTCACCTGCTTTCGAGGCGAAAAGGGACAAAACGCTCTCAACCGACGAAACTGCAATGAACGGCCGCAATGATGGAATTGCCTGCACCAGTTCCTAACCTCTCGCCTTCTACCGAACAGCCCGTGCCGATCTTCGACGCGCCGGGTCATGTACTGAAAGAGGAGGAAAGTGCAGTGACGATGAAGTCAACTGTGCGCCGGGCGCTGTTGCCCGTTCTCGCACTCATTGCGGCGATCCTCGTCGTCGGGCCCGCTGCGGCGCGCACCGATGGGGGAAGCACCGCGAAGGCCGGCCCGCTCGCCGGGCTGATCAAGCAGTCCAAGAAGGAGTCGGGGCTCGTCTTCTACGCGAACGCCCCGGCGTCGAACCTGAAGGTCGTCACCGACCGGTTCCAGTACTACCACCCCTGGATCAAGACGACAGCGTACGACCTCGACAACAACGTCATCTTCTCCAAGTACGCGTCGGAGTCGGCGCAGGGCACGCGCACTGCAGACCTGCTCATCTCGAGCGCCCCGAACCTGTGGGTGTACGCGAAGCGGAAGGGCTACATGGTCGACTACAACCCGCTCGATCTGAAGTTCTTCCCGACGTTCGCGAAGCAGTACCCGGGCATCTTCATCATCTCGCCCGACCCCGCGATCATCATGTACAACAAGCTGCTCCTCAAGGACAAGGTGCCAGCGTCCCTGACCGAGATCGCGAACGATCCGGGAACGTACGGGAAGCTCACCGGCTACACCGTCGACAACCTCTTCGGGTACACGGGCCTGTGGGGCTACGTCCAGAAGAAGGGTTGGGCGAATCTCGAGAAGATCGGCAAGGACAAGTTCAAGGCGCAGACCGGCGTCGCCGGCCAGCGGTCGCTCGTGTCGCAGGGAGCGGCCGTCGCGGCCTACCTGACCTCGCCGACCGTCCGGCTCACGATCGCGAATGATGCCGAGCTCGGCAAGATCCTCGGCTGGACGTACAACAAGGACGCGACACCGCTCATCCCGCGAGGCATGGGCATCACCAAGAAGGCGGCGAGCCCCGCGTCCGCGAAGCTGTTCCTGAACTGGCTCTTCACGAAGGCGGGCCAGCAGGCGATGTGCGATGCAGGGTTCACGGCGTACCGGAACGCGTTCACGCCGAAGAACTGCTCGAACACGCTCGCCGACGTCTACGCGAAGGTCGGTCAGAAGAACACGATCCTCGTGCCGTTCAGCCAAAAGTTCGTGAACGATCAGCCTGCGTTCGCGAAGCGCTGGCGCGGGTTAGCCGAAGATCCCGTG
>JBKJML010000019.1:0-20681 GCA_046596415.1 Gaiellaceae bacterium
CTTGCGCGCGGCGACGCCTGCCGGCGCGGCAAGAAGCGCACAGACGACGCATGCGATGAGCGAAAGGCGAAGCACGACCCGCCTCCGAGGGTACCCCAGGCACTCGCAGGAGCCGGGGGTTCTTACAGAACCCGAATCTTCGCGCGCTGCCAGCGCGGCAGAGCGCCTGCGGCCGCTAGTTTGGGAGTGTGAGCAGCGCAGCCCCCGTTAGGACCGAGCTCGTGGAAGACCTGATGGCGCGTTTCTCGCAGATCCCGCGCGAGGCCGTGTTGAAGGAAGACCTGCTCCGGACCGGGATCGATTTCGACGTGTCGGCACTGACCGACAACCTCGACGGCGAGGTCAAGCCGAAGTCCTACTTCATCTTCTCGTTCGATCAGAAGCCGCTGACGGAGCTCGGCGAGGCGGCGATTCGGCGGCCCCCCGAGGAGATCGCGCTGACGGGCGGCCCCTACGAGTTGCGCCGCACGATCGTCTCGGTGCGCGTCAATCCCGACTCGCCGTACCGGATCGCGGGTGACGGCGAGGGCGGCCTGAAGCTCTCGCTCGACGGCCGCGAGATCGCCGACGTCGGGCTGCCGCCGATGCCCGAGTACTACCGGCACGAGCTGACGAACGGTAAGACCGTGATGGAGACGGCGCCGACGATCCAGTGGGGCTACCTCGTCTATCTGACCGTTCTGCGCCTGTGCCAGTACTTCGGCGCGAAAGAGGAGTGCGGCTTCTGCGACATCAACCACAACTGGCGCCAGCACAAGAAGGAAGGCCGTCCGTACACCGGCGTCAAGTCGGTCGAGGACGTGCTCGAGGCGCTCGCGATCATCGACCGCTACGACACGACGAAGACGAGCAAGGCGTACACGCTCACCGGCGGCTCAGTGACGAGCACGGTCGACGGGCTCGCGGAGGCCGACTTCTACGGCCGCTACGCCCAGGCGATCGAGGAGCGCTTCCCCAACCGCTGGATCGGCAAGGTCGTCGCCCAGGCGCTGCCGCGCGCGGACGTGCAGCGCTACAAGGACTATGGGATCACGATCTACCATCCGAACTACGAGGTGTGGGACAAGCGCCTGTTCGAGCTCATCTCCCCCGGTAAGCAGCGCTACGTCGGCCGCGAGGAGTGGCACCGCCGAATTCTCGACGCGGCCGAGGTGTTCGGCCACCGCTTCGTGATCCCGAACTTCGTCGCGGGCGTCGAGATGGCGAAGCCGTTCGGCTTCGAGACCGTCGACGAGGCGATCGCGTCGACGACCGAGGGGCTCGACTACTTCATGAGCCGCGGGATCACGCCCCGCTTCACGACGTGGTGCCCCGAGCCGACGACGCCGCTCGGCCGCGACAACCCCGACGGCGCGCCACTCGAGTACCACATCCGTCTCCTCGAGGCCTATCGCGAGACGCTCGAGAAGCACAACTTGAAGCCGCCGCCCGGCTACGGGGTCGCCGGCGCCGGAAATGCGGTGTTCTCCGTCAGTTCCTTCATGGACACGCTCGATCCCGAAGAGGTCACGGTCGAGGAGGCGGTGCCGGCATGAACGAGATCGCCGCGACGATCGAGGGTGGCGGCCGGATCACGGTCGACCAGGCAACCCGGCTCTGGCACGACGCGAGCGACGACGAGCTGAAGCGCCTCGCGGGTATCGTCCGCGCGCGCTACCACGACCCCCACCATGCCACCTACATGGTGATGCGGATCATCAACTACACGAACGTCTGCGTGGCCCAGTGCGACTATTGCGCCTTCTACGTGCTGCCGGGCCAGGCCGGTGGCTACGTGCTCTCACGCGAGGACGTGTTCGCGAAGATCGACGAGTTGCTCGAGGTGGGCGGCGACCTGGTCGGCTTCAACGGCGGCTTCAACCCGAAGCTGCCGCTCGACTACTACTGCGATTTGTTCGCCGCGGTGCGAGAGCGCTACGGCGACCGGGTCGAGTTCTACGCGCTGACGATCGCCGAGTTCCTCTACCTGGCCGACCATGCGAAGCTGACCCACGCCGAGGCGGCGGCTCGGCTACGGGACGCCGGCGTGCACTGGGTTACGGGCGGCGGCAGCGAGGTGCTCACCGAGGATTTCCGCAAGCGCCACGCGAAGTTCAAGTACACCGTGCGCGAGTACTTCGAGGCGCAACGGGCGATCGTCGAGAGCGGCCTGAAGACGACGGCGACGATGGTGATCGGCTTCGACGAGACGCTCGACGAGCGCCTGGAGCACCTCCAGCGCACCCGCGACTTCCAGGACCAGTGCCTCGATGACGGTCTCAGCGGCCTCTTCTCGTTCCTCTGCTGGACGTACAAGCCGTACGGGACGGCGTTGGCCGGCGCCGAGATCTCGTCGCAGGAGTACCGGCGGCACATGGCGCTCTCTCGCATCTTCCTCGACAACGTCAAGCACTTCCGCACCTCCGTGCTGACGCAGAACGAGGAGGCGTTCAGCGCGCTCGACTACGGCGCCGACGACTTCGACCTCCCGATCGAGGACGAGGTGACGCAGATGGCGGGGGCGACGATCGAGCTCGACCTCGAAGGGCTCCTTGCCGTGCCGCGGTCGCTCGGCTACACCGTCGAGTACCGCCGCGCCGAGCGCCCCGCCCCGCTCGCTGCGGGCTGAACCAGCCGAGCTGTTTGCAGTTTGTAATCTCGCGCTTGCAGGGGTTTGTGAGTTGTAAACAGCGAGAATAATGATCCTCCAACACTCGCTCAATTTGGGGGGGATCATGATCGGAAGCATCAAGACCGGTAAGACGGTTCTGGTCGGGGCGCTCTGCGCACTCGGGCTGGCCGCCTCGGTCGGAGTTGCGACAGCGGCGACGAAGGCAGCGCCGGTGAACACCGCACCGCCGACCATCTCCGGGACGCCCGTCGTCGGCCAGACGCTGACAGCGGAAAACGGCACCTGGAGCAACAACCCGACCTCGTTCGCGTATCAGTGGCTTCGCTGCAACGCCGGCGGCAATTCGTGCGCCAGCGTCGCCAACGGGACGCAGAAGACCTACACGCTCGTCGGTGCCGACGCGACCAACACGATGCGCGTCCGGGTCACCGCGACGAACGCCGACGGCTCGAACGCGGCGCAGTCTGCTCAGACAACGGTCGTCGCTCCGGCGACATCGATCGCCGGACCGAAGAACACGGATCCGCCGACGATCTCCGGCACGCCGAAGGTCGGGCAGGAGTTGACGGCGAACGACGGAAGCTGGACCGGCAATCCGATCGCCTATGCCTACCAGTGGCAGCGGTGTGACGCCGACGTGGCCGCCTGCACGAGCGTCGTCGGTGCGACCGGCAAGACCTACGGTGTCCGGATCGCCGATCTCGGCTACCGGCTCCGCGTCGCCGTGACCGCCCGCAACGCGAAGGGCACGGCCACCGCGAACTCGGCCATCACGGCCCTCGTCGCCCCGGCCGTCGCGATCACGAACCGGCGTCCGACGATCGCCATCATCTCGGTGCGCTTCTCGGGCGCCAGGGTCTACGCACGCTTCCGGATCTGCGACGACTCGAAGAAGAACGTCACGATCCTCGCGACCGACTCTCGTCCGGGCGTCGCCTCGTACACGCGCCGCTTCACGACGATCATCGCGCCCATGCCCTGCGGCGTCTACACGCGGAACTGGCTGCCGGCCCTCCGCTTCCGCGGCAAGGGTCGCTACACGGTCACGCTCCGCGCCCGCGACACGTCGGGCCTGACGAGCCTGCCCGCTCGCCGGACGTTCGTCCGGTAGCTCACGAAGTAGGGGGCGCGCGGGCGGATTCCCGCGCGCCCCCCTTTTTTTTACGCTCAAGTTCGCGTGGTGCAGGCCGGTGTGGAAAGCTGGCGTCGATGGTTCCCGAATCGCACCTCGAACCGACCGAGCACGGGCTTGTACCGCAGGGAGACGGCTGGTTCGTGCTCAATGCGCGCGACGCGCGCTGGCGTCCGAGCGAAGGTCGAGGCGCCTACTGCCTGTTCGAAGGCGAGCCGGCTTTTGCGCAGTTGGGGATCCACCTCGTCGCCCTCGCGCCGGGTGAGCCGATGGCGATGTATCACTGGGAGGCCGATCAGGAGGACTTCCTCGTGCTGGCCGGCCAGGCGCTGCTGATCATCGAGGGCGAGGAGCGGCCGCTGCGGCAGTGGGACTTCGTTCATTGCCCTGCCGACACGAAGCACACGATCGTCGGGGCAGGAACCGGTTCCTGTCTCGTGCTCGCGGTCGGCGCCCGCGACCGCTCGACCGGCCCGGATTGGGGCGGCTACACCGTGGACGAGGTCGCGCTCCATCGCGGCGTGGGCGTCGAGCAGGCGACGACCGACCCGGAACTGGCCTACGCTCGCTTCCCTCCACGCGAGCCGTCGCGGTACCGCGACGGCTGGCTGCCCGACTAGAGGCTTGCTGTGGATTAGACGCCCGCGGCGGGGCCGTTCCGGGCCAAGCCAGGGTGGCTCGGCGTCCGCGGCGCAGGCCGGTGGCCTGCGCAAGGGCGGCGAGACGGTCTGGCGCCGCGCCCGGGACGGCAACCGAGCCGCGGCTAATTCACAGCAAGCCTCCAGAGGCCGGCCCCTCTAGCGTGTCGGCCTGGATGGACCCGCTCTGGCTCGCGGAGGCGCATGCGTGGATCCGCGAGCATGCGGCCGCGCTCGGTGCCGGCGAGGTCGGCGCGATCGACCAGCCGCACGTCCGGCCGTGGTCGACGGTGTTGCGCGTGCCGACCGAGGCGGGCGACCTCTACTTCAAGGCGAACGCGGCACCCTTCCGGCATGAGGCTGCATTGGTTGCGCTGCTCGCCGCACGCCGGCCCGACTGTGTGCCGGCCGTGCTCGCGGTCGACACCGATCGGGGGTGGTTGCTCATGGCGGACGCCGGCAGCCGGCTCCGGGAGATCGTCGGGCGCGAACGAGACCTGACCCGCTGGATCGAGGTCCTGCAACTCTACGCCGGGCTCCAGATCGACCTGGCAGCCGAGGCGGAGGAGCTCGTCTCCCTTGGCGTCCCCGACCTCCGGCTCGCCCGGCTGCCGACACTGTACGAACAGCTCCTCGACGCTCTCACCGAACTACCTCAGGACGACCGTCGCCGACTCGAAGCACGAGCGCCCTGGGTGCGCGAGATGTGTGAGGAGCTGGCCGCGTTCGGAGTGGCGGAGACGATTCAGCATGACGACTTCCACGACGGTCAGGTCTTCGTCCGCGACGGTCGCTATCTCCTGCTCGACTGGGGGGACGCTTGCGTCTCGCATCCCTTCTTCACGCTGTCGGTGACGCTCGAGGGGGTGCTTGCGTGGGGGCTGGACGACGTGGAAGGCTCCGTCGACGTGGGTCGCTTCCGCGACGCATACCTGGCTCCGTTCGCTCGGATCCTCCCGGGAATCGACCTCGTGGCGGCGGCGGCGATCGCGTTGCGCCTCGGCTGGGTCTGCCGGGCCGTGAACGGGCACACAGGCGGCTCTGGCGCCCCCGACACACAGGCGCGGCTGGCGATGTTCCTCGACGGCCGACCAGGAGGCTAGAGCGTGCTCAGGTCCTGCTCGAGGTGCTCGGCGTCGTCCGAGTCGTTGAAGAGGTCGACGCCGAGTTGGCGCTCGTCTGCCATACCGACGAGTCTGGCGCGCGTCACGCGCGCCGCGGAGGAGTAGTGTCGTCCCGTCAAACGAGGAGGCCCCTGATGGCGGTAGCACGGATCATCGCGACGCAGATCACGCCCGACGAGTACGACATGATGAGGGAACGCTTGGGGGTCGGCGACTCGCCACCCGACGGGGCTTCACTCCATGTCGGCAGCGTGGGCGAGGACGGCAAGGTTCGGATCTTCGAAGTCTGGGACTCACGCGAGCAGGCCGAGGCCTGGGGTGAGAAGGTCGCCGCCGCCCGCGACGCCGCAGGCATCGGCGGCGGCAGCCCACCCTCGATCGAGTATCAGGACGTCCATTTCGAGTTGCAGCGCTAGCGAGCTTGGCGCGAGCGGCTGCGGCTGCTCGCGCCTAGCCATCACCTGGAGCGGGCCGCGTGTCTTTGCGTAGCGGCTAGAGCGATTTCCAGAAAACGGTCGTGTCGCAAGGACGCCCGTCAGGGTAGAGCGCGTAGCCGGGAATCACGCCGACCGTCGTCCAGCCCAGGCGCTCGTAGAGACGCTCGGCGGTGCTGCCGGTCACGGTGTCCAACACGAGTAACGTCTTCCCTTCCGCGCGCGCCTCCGCTTCGGCGCCCGCCATGAGTGATTGGGCGACGCCGCGCTTTCGTGCCGAGCGATGGACGAGGAGCTTGGCGATCTCGGCGCGGTGTGGCTGGTTCGGCGGCAGCGCGAGGATCACCTGCACCGTGCCGACGAGGACGCGGTCGGAGAAGGCGGCGAGGAGCAGCCGCCGGCCTTGCTCGACCTCGGCGGCGAACCCTTCGAATGCACGCCGCGCATCCCGGTGCGAGAACGGCGCCAGGTAGCTGACCGACGCCCCGCCGGCGACGCAGTCCTCGAGGACGCTCGCGAGCGCATCGAGCTGCTCATGAGCCTCGGCCGCAGTGAGACGGCGGATCTCCAGCTCGTCAGCGGCCATCGCCACATTCTGCCGAACCGTAGGATGCGCGCGATGACGTTCGAGGTCGCCGCTGAAGCCTACGACCGATTCATGGGGCGATATTCGACCCAGCTCGCACCCCAGCTGGCCGATTTCGGCGAGATCGCTGCAGGGCAACGGGTGTTGGACGTGGGCTGCGGCCCGGGCGCGCTCACTAGCGAGCTCGTTCGGCGGCTCGGCGGCGAGGCGGTCACGGCGGTCGACCCATCCGAGCCCTTCGTCGCCGCGACCAAAGCGCGCCACCCGACGGCCGAGGTGCGCCGCGCATCGGCCGAGCACCTTCCCTTCGACAACGGCGTCTTCGACGCGGCACTCGCACAGCTCGTGGTGCATTTCATGGCCGATCCCGTAGCCGGGCTGCGCGAGATGGCGCGCGTGACCCGCCCCGGCGGAGCGGTCGCAGCGTGCGTCTGGGACCATGCCGGCGATCGCACACCGTTGGCCGCGTTCTGGCAGGCCGCCCGCGAGCTCGATCCCGGAGCGGAAGGCGAAGCCGCGCTTGCTGGAGCCCGCGAGGGACACCTCGGCGAGCTGTTTGCTGAGGCAGGGCTGTCGTCGGTGCAGGAGACGACCGTCGAGGCGTCGCTCGAGTTCTCGCGTTTCGAGGAGTGGTGGGATCCGTTCACCCTCGGCGTCGGCCCTGCCGGCGCCTATGTCACGAAGCTCAGCGACTCGGCTCGCGGTCGTTTACGAGAGCGCTGTCTGCAACTCCTGGGACCTGCGCGTTTCACCGTCGACGCGACGGCATGGACAGCCCGCGGCTCGGTCTGAGGTTCCTCGCCCCGTCCTTCCGCAGACTGCAGCCGGTTCGGGATCGGCCGGACGATCACGGTGTCGGCAACTTCGCTGATCTCGTCAGCCGGCAGGCCGGCCCGCGACGCATGCTCACGGAGACGCATCGCCCTAGCTCAACTTCGGTCCGCTACACCGCCGGGTCGAGGATGTCGGCGTGCTCGCGTTCGGGCGGCGTGCCGTAGACGTAGACGAGCAGGTCATCGTCCCCGTGGTTCGCAGTCTGGAGCGGTGTGCCCGGCTCGACGTGGATGAGCCCGCCGGCGGGCACGTCGCGGCGTTCCGGCGGTTCGCCGAGGTACATCGACAAGGTTCCCGCGAGCACGACGAACGTCTCCTCTTGGAGCTTGTGCCTGTGGCGGCGCCCGACGGCGCCGGGCTCGTACCGCCAGACGTTCGCGCGCGTGTGGGCGAAACCCGCCAGATCGGTCAGTTCAGCGACATGGCGCGCTGCCTCGCCGGGGCCGTGGTCGCGGGTCGTCCACTGAAACTCGTCCGGGCGGACCGCGCGAAAGGCCATGGCGCCAGCCTAGCGCCGGCCGTGCCCGCGGCCAAAGCACGGGACGGCGGTTACGCGAGCGGGTTGCCTAGCTCTCAAGCCTCGAGCCCCGCGACCGGCCCTCCCACGAGACGGTGTCCCGCACCAGACGCATCCTGGGCGGCTGCAAAGCACGCCTCGTGTGGGCCAGCGTCCGGGAATGTCACCTGACGTCAACCGTCGCCGAGGAAGCGGCGATCAGCGTTACTCATGGCGGCGGGATCGGGGCGTCGGTTATCGGGCTGGCGAAGCGGCCAGCGAATGCCCTGCGCTGCCTTCGGTTCGTCGGCGAAGCGCAGTAGCGCGTGCATGTGAGCGTGGGGGCCGCCGCCACCAGCGGCGTGACAGTTCCAGCCGATGTTGAATCCGTCAGGCCGGTACCGCTCGTCTAACAGGGGCCGGGCCGCGCGCAGAAGCTCGAACGTGGAGAGGATTTCGGCGGAGGTAAGGTCGAAGACCGCTGGTCGGTGAGCCTTCGGATAGGTCACGCCGCTTCCTCGTAGAAGATCGCCATCCAGATCCTCTTGGTTCTGGAACACGCATAGTTCGTCCTCCAGATAGAGGAAGGCCTTCGTGCTTAGCGCCTGGTCGCAGAAGATGCACTCACGCTCCATGCCGGGTCAGGTATCGCAGTGGCACCCGCCTAACTGCGTGCCGTCGCCTGGGCCAGCGTGCGGGAATGTCCCCGAGCCGGGCTCGACAGGCAGCGTGTCAGCAACGGGCAAAACCGCGGCTCGGGGTGCGCGCGCTGCGAGCGCCCACCGCGTTATAGTCGGGCATCAGTCGGAGCCGAAGGAGGCGCAGTGGAAGCGTTTACTCGCGAGACGATGAGCGTCGCGATGGAGGGCGATGGTCTTGAGATTCGTATGGAGGAGGCCGGTGAGATGACGGTCGCGTTGTTCCGGCTGCCGGGCGGGACGGACATGCGGCCGCTGCTGCAGGGGCTCGAAGGAGATGTATGCCAGTGCCCGCACTGGGGCTACATGCTGAAAGGAACCGTCCGCATGCACACGCCTAACGGGCCAAAGGACTACGAGGCGGGACAAGCGTTCTACTGGGCGCCGGGACACGCTCCCGAAGCGCTGGATGATGTGGAGTATGTCGACTTCTCGCCCACCCAAGAGCTGAACGCTGTGCTCGATCACGTCAAGCAGCAAACAGCAGCTTCCTAACCGCTGTTCTAGGGCCGGGCACGGCCGACTGGGCGAGTGATCACGAATGGCGCCTGAAGGCGTGACGCCTTGACTCCCGAAAAGGAACAAACGACCGTCATCCAGTTTGACTGAGTTTGTTGTCCCTACTGCTGGCGTAGTCGTCGCGCGCGGCGGCGCGGTACTGCTCGTCAGGCACGGGCCGGGCGCAGCACACCTGACGGGCGCATGGGGCATCCCTGCTGGCGGTATCGACGCCGGAGAAACGGCGCGCGCAGCTGCTGTCCGTGAACTCCGTGAAGAGACGGGTCTCGAAGTGGATCCCGCGGCCCTGGTCGAACTCCCAACGCTGTACAAGGCTCGGATCGTGCGCAAAGGCGGCGACGGACACTTCTCAGTCCGCGTGTTCGCCACACGAACCTACACCGGATCACCAACGTCGTCTGACGAGGGGACGCCTCAATGGGTGCCACTGCGGGACGTACGTCAGCTTCAACGTCTTCTTCCGAACACCGCCGACATCGTCGAGGCTGCCGTCGCGCTGCTTCAGTCGCTCGGCTAGTTGGTGGTCGGCTGGGCCAGCGTCCGGGAATGTCCCCTGAGCACGAGACGTGGACGCTTCCTGCAGCGCGAGGTCGAGAATGCCTCCGAGGTCGCAGCCTTTGTCACACGTCGTGCTGATGCAATCGCTCAATGACCTCGCGGCACAGCTTGGGAGGGATGAGTGGGGCGGGGAGCGCGCTGTCGTTGACGCCGTCTAGGGCCGCAGCTTGAACCTCTGGCACTGGCCTCTGGTCGGATCGCTCGGCACAGGCACGCTACGTACGGACACTGGTGGTCGTGTCCGGTTGAAACGGCAGCTCGACGGAGAAGGCCGAGCCCTCGCCCTCGTACGAGGTCACCCAGATGCGGCCACCGAGCCGTTCGACGAGCTGGCGGCAGACGTAGAGGCCGAGGCCGGCTCCGCCGACACCGCGAACCTGCTCCGCGTCGATCCGGTGGAACTTCTCGAAGATCCGTTCCCGTTCGTGGCTCGGGATTCCGATGCCGGCGTCGTGGATTCGGAAGAGCGCCTTTCCCGGTGTGCCGGTGACGAGGATGTCGATCTGGCCTCCGTCAGGGGAGAACCGGATCGCGTTGTCGATCAGGTTGGCCAGGACGTGCGCGAGCCGCCCGCGGTCCGTCGTGAGCAGCGGCAGAGCGTCTCCGTTCCCCCGTACCGAGATCTCGATGCCGTCGGGCAGGCTCGCGAAGCCGCCGGCGACCTCGCCGGCGAGTGCGAGCGGGTCGACTTGGGCGAGCTCGACGGCGAGCCCGCCGGACGCGATCTCGCTCGCGAGCAGTATCTCCGAGGTCACCTGACTCAGGCGCTCGCTGGCTGCGACGAGCGTCGTCAGGAATGGTTGCCGCTGGTCGCGGGTCAGGTCGAGATCGGCGCGCAGGAGAGTGACGGCGGTGCCGAAGATGCCCGCGAGCGGTGTCCTAAGCTCGTGCGCGATCGTGATCAGGAATCCCGTTCGGATGCGCTCGAGCTCCTTGAATCGATCGAGCTCGAGCAGGCGCCCGTTCTGCTCGTCCAGCGCGTCCCGCTGGCGCCCCACCTCGCGCCGGGTTTCGATCAGCTCCTGGTTCAGTGTCAGCAGCTCGCTGTTGAGGGTCTCTAGGTCGCGAAGAGCGGGCTGGGCGACCACGAGAGCGCCGTCGTCGAGCCGCCGCGCGCAGACCTCGTAATCGTCTGGCACGCCTTGCGCGTTCGGGAAGAGCCCGATCCGGAGGCACGACCACATGTCCGCGGCGTGGTCGAGGAGCTGGCGCAGAGCCGGTCGCTGCTCCTCGGGCGCGAGCTCGGAAAAATGGGTGCCGAGCAGCGCCCGGCCGGCGAGCTCGTCAGAGCGCTCGTTCACGCCGATGACAATCCCGTCGCGATCGAGCTCGGCGACGACGAGGTCTGCATGGTGCTGCAGATACTCCGCTAGCGGCGAAGCCAGATGTGCGATTGGCCTGTGGGTCGGCACGATGCTCACCGTAGCTTTCCGCCTGCGAGCCGTTCCCGCAAAGCATCGACGAAGCTCCCGGCGTCGGCGGCGAAGAGATCGGCGCCGAGACTCTCGGCCAGCGCACGGTCGCCGTGATACGCGTGACCGCCGACGGCGATCAGGGGCCGGTGCGGGAGCGCTCGGAGCCCCGCAACTGCCTCCGACGCCCTCGCCAGGTTCGAGGTGAGCGTGGTCGAGAGCGCAACGAGGTCGGGTCCGGCGCGGTCCACCAGCCGGACAAGATCGCCGATCGGCGTCGACGCTCCGAGCTCGATCACGTTCCATCCGTCAGCCTCGAGGAAGTCGGCGACGAAGCGTGCGCCGACCGCGTGGAGCTCCCCCTCCGTGCCGGAGACGACCGCGGAGCGAGCAACGGGCGGCGGATGAGGCAAGGCGGCGGCGAGCTCGTGCAGCAGTGTCTGCGTCGTCGCGGTCGCGAGGTGCTCCTGCGCGATCGAGGCCTGACCGGTCTCCCAGAGCCGGCCGACCTCGTGGAGCGCGGGCTGGAGAACGTCGAGGTAGACGCTGCGGGCCGGTAAGCCGCTCGCAAGTGCCGCTTCGACGACACGGCGGGCGGCTGCGGGTCGGATGGCGAGCAACGCCTGCAGGTAGGCATCCCGTACGGGCGAGCCCGCAGGCGGCTCCCCGGCGCTCGCGCCGTCCCGCACCAGCGACGCGGCCGCCGCGAACCGTTCGACCAGGCCGACGGCGACGTCGGGGAGCTTCTCGGCGACGACCTCGCCCGCGAGCTCGAGGTCGCGCGCGAGCCGCTCCTCAGGGAAGTCGCGGCTCGTCAGCACCCGGCGAAGCCAGTCGACGTTCCCGAGGAAGTTGGCTCCGCCGAACCGGACATCGTCGATCGCCCAGGCGAGGAGGTACGAGTTGTCGTGGATGCACCAGGCGGGACCCGCCGCTCCGTACCGCCCCTCCTCGTCGGCGAACTCGGCCCGGTAGCGTCTGCAGATCTCGGCGGCGAGCGGCTCGAGCTCGATCGCGAGATCGGGAGCAAGCTCGGCTGACGTCGGTGGCCTCGCACCGCCGGGCGGGCGCGGCGTCGTCACCGCGCCACGACGTCGTACGTCTTCAGATGCTCGAGCCGCTCGAGCTCGATCGCGTCGAGCAGCGCGGGCGAGATCCGGCTGTGCGAGATCCGGTGCGCCTCACTGCGCATGTACTCGCTGAAGCAAGCACGGTCGCGCCAGCGGCTCACCATGATCACCTCGCCGGGATCTCGGTCAGACCTCCAGACCTCCAAGTCGAGAAAGCCGTCCGCCTCGTCCACGAGGTGAGCGCGCCCGCGAAAGGCGGCCACGAGCTCGTCTACCTGACCGGATTCGACGCGCAGGCGGGAGAGCGACACATATGTCGCCGCCGACGATGCCGAGCCAGAGGAGCTGCGATTCCGGTCCATGCCGTGCGAGCCTACGCTGTCCGGGGCCAGAACTGAATCGCGGGCCGGGCCAGCACGCCGCGAACGGAGCGAGCAGCGGGGCGGGCGACGGTCCGATTCGACGACGACAGCGGCGAGCGCCGCACCCCGATCCGCCTGACCTCTTCGCCGTCCAGACGCAGGACGGCTGGAGAATCCGCCAGCCCACGGCTCGTCCCGTCGGAGTTCTGAGGGTCGAGAGCCGCGAGGTGACACCCGCCCAGGCCACTGAGAGTTCGGGAATTCAACACGCCGATGAAAGACGAGGGAGACGCAAACCGAGGTCGCGGTCGCCGCGGAACACCTCCCAGGCAATCGCCACTACGCCGAAGGTTTCCCGCTCACCGACACTGCCTGATTCCTTCCCACCTCAATCCGATGCTGAACGGGACGACGATGCTGGCTTGGGCCAGCGTCCGTAAATGCCCCCCCGAGGAGCGGGTGACGCGAGGCGTTGGGGCTCCTTGTGGGGTCATACTTCGATCACGGCGACTCGCTCGGGTCCCCGAACGGGAGGAACGGAATGCCGCTCTATCTATCGAGGTTCAGCTACACGCCGGAGACATGGGCCAGGCTGATCGGTAACCCGGAGGACCGTCGAACAGCTGCTCAGCTGTACATCGAGTCGGTCGGTGGCAAGCTCCACGGGTTCTGGTACGCCTTCGGCAGTCACGATGGCTACTCCCTCTGGGAGGCGCCCGACAATGTGTCGATGGCTGCCGTTGCTCTGGCGATCGGTAGCGGCGGCGCGCTCAGCTCGTTAGAGACGACCGTCCTGATGACCGTCGACGAGACGATGGACGCCTTGCGCAAGGCCCAGGAGGTCCAGTACCGGGCACCCGCTACGGCAGCTGATTCCTGACACGTCTCTCAACGAGACGGATCTGGTCACTGAGGTCGATACGTCACCGTCGCACTCGTCACGGAGTCGAAGACATCGCACTCACGCACGCCGGACCTGGACTCGTCGGCGCGCTCCTGATCGAACAGAACGACGAAGGGCTCGTCGGTCGCCGCTACCTCTCAGCCGAGTCGCTCGCGCTCCTCCTCGCCGACGAAGACGAGCATCACCCCGAGCGGGAGGAGGTGCCCGCCCTCCAGCCAGCCTGAGCGTCACGTGGCATCCAGTGTTTCCGGCAGGAGCACGCTCTTCTGAATGTCGCCCGAGTTTCATGTCACTCCGGCTCGCCAGCCTCCTCGCACTCCAGGCAGATCCAGTCGCCGGTGCGTGCCTCCCGCGCGCTGAGTGCCGCCGGAACCATCGTCACGCCACAAGTGGGGCAGATCGGCGGGCGCTCATCATCCACGCCTGAAGTATGGAGCGATGCATGGGCCAGCGTCCGGGAATGTCCCCTGACCGAGAGTCAGACCGGACGCTGCATACGCTCGAGTTGCACCGATGGCAAGAGTTTCGCACTGAGGGTGGGAACGGTTGGTACAAGAAGTGCCGCGACTGCGGGAAGTTCCGCTACATCGATAACCGCCCCAAATACATCTAGGCGGCGCGTTTTCGAGATCCCCTGCTAGCACCATCGGCTGGGCGAGCGACCTTACGCCTAAGGCGCCGATGAGCCGCGGACGTGGCGGCGGGAAGGGGTAAAGGCTGATCGGATTTCGTCCGTGAGGAAGCGTGACCGCCTTCCACTATGCCCTCTGGAACTCTAGTCGTTCATGTCGTAAAATGAGTTCGAAGTAGGGCGTTTGGGAGGGCTCTGCTCAGGGGGGCGTCGTCGGTACATGCCGTAGCCGAGTCGCTCCAGAAGCGGGTTGGCACCCCTCGATTGATCATTGACGTAGTCCTTGAAGCGGTCACGGTCGACGGCCTCACCCAGCCGTTCTTCGACCCGGCGACGGGGATCTCCATCAAGCGCACTCCGGAGCCTTCCGTCGGTAGTTCGTGAACCAGGGCGTCACGAATAAGCTCATACGCATGTTGTCGGAAGATCGGGCTCTGTCGCCGACCGTCGTGGCGTGGTCGATCAGAAAGCCGTGGCAAGGGTAGTTCGAGCAGCTTCTCCAATGTCGCGGAAAGGTTCGAAAGCTGCCTGCTTAGGTCCACCGTTCGGCGCATCGAGCTAGCTCGTGCGGAAGCGCTCGACGGTGGCCTTGACGCCCTCCGGGAGCGGCGTCATGTCGAGCGGGCCGAGGGCTCGCTCGAGGACGGTTGCCTCGAGCGTTGCCGGGAACGGGAGCGCGCTCGTCGCGAAGGAGATGCGGCCCTCGACCTCGGGCGCGGCGGCCTCGATCGCGGCCACGACCTCGCCCATCGAGGCGACGGTGCCCGGGAAGTTGCCGACGACGGCGCCTGCCGACGCCGATGCGGCACGGTAGAAGGCACGACCGACATCCGGTGCGAAGTCGTACTGGGCGATGCCGCCGTAGCCGATCTCGAAGCCGTCGCCCTTCGCCGCCGCCTCCATCGCGAGCGTCGGGCCCGACGTCAGCCCCTGATCCCGCCCAGGCCCGTAAACGACGTACGGCCGGATCCCGATCGAAGGGACGCGGCTCTCGGCCCAGTAGAGCCTGGCCGTCCCCTCGTTGGCAAGCTTCGTGACGCCGTAGAACGTCGCGGGCGAGGTGCCGCCGCTCTCCGCCGCGGGCGAGGGATCATCAGGCCCGTAGACCGCCGCGGAGCTCGCGTACGCGACGCCCGGGATCCGCTCGAGCCGCTCCTTCACGGCCTCGAAGACATTGACCGTGCCGACGACGTTGACGCGCGCTCCGAGGGCTGGGTCGGCACGGCAGAACGGCACCTGCAGCGCCGCGAGGTGGACGACTCGGGTGATCCCGTGCTCGTCGAGCACCTTCCCGAAGCCGTCGAGGTCGGTGATGTCCCCCTGGACGAGCGTCACCCGCGCCCGCTCCTCGGCCGAGAGCGCGAGCTCGAGCCGGTGCGTCCGGTCGCCGAGGTCGAGGCCGACCGCCTCGTCACCTGCGTCGAGTGCTGCCTTGAGCGCCCAGGAGCCGACGCAACCGAGCGCCCCCGTGACGAGCACACGCTCGCTCAATAGACGGCCCTACCGCCGGAGATGTCGTAGGTGGCGCCGGTCGAGAACGAGCACTCCTCGCTGGCCAACCAGCAGACGAGCGCCGCCACCTCCTCGATCGTGCCCAGCCGCCCCATCGGGATCTTCTCGATCATGTAGCGGATGTGCTCCTCCGTCATCTGGGCCAGGAGCGGCGTCTCGATCACCGCCGGGGCAATGCAGTTGACGAGCACGTTCGTCCCCGCCAGGTCCTTGCCGATCGCCTTCGTGAGCGCGATCACAGCCGCCTTCGACGCCGAGTAGGCGGCGGCCATCGGGTTGCCTTCCTTGCCGGCAATCGAGGCGACGTTGACGATGCGGCCGTAGTTCCGATCCGTCATTCCCGCGACGACGGCGCGATTCGCGAAGAACGTGCCGTCCGCATTGATCGCCAGCACACGGCGCCACTCGTCATCGCTCACGTCGACGGTGCGGAGCGAGTCGCCGGTGATCCCCGCCGAGCAGACGAGGACGTCGATCGGCCCGAGCTCGGACTCGGCGCGCTCGACAGCCGCCCCGATCTCCTCCGAGCGGCGAACGTCGGCGGTGAGCGCGAGCGCGCCCGCCGGCCCGCCGGCAGCGAGGTCGAGCGTCGCGACCCGCGCCCCTTCCCGGAGCAGCCGCTCGGCGACGCCGGCGCCGATCCCGCTCGAGCCGCCCGTGACGAGGGCTACCCGGCCCGCGAATCGTTCGCCCATCACCGCCTACCAGTCCCCGACGCTGCCGTCGGCGTAGAAGACACGTTGCGGCAGTTCCGGCTCGAACGGGTGCGCCTTGACGACATCGAGGTCGATCTCGACGCCGAGCCCCGGCACGTCGCTGGGATACGCCTTCATCCCATCCGTCTCGAGCCGGTGCGACTGCGTCATCACCTCGGCCCGCCAGGGCACGTCCGAGGTGACCGCTTCGCAGATCACGTAGGACGGGGTCGCGAGCCCGAGCTCGATCGACGCGGCCGTCGAGACAGGGCCCTGCGGGTTGTGCGGAGCGAGCGCGACGCGGTAGGTCTCCGCGAGGGCCGCGATCCGCCGCGCCTCGGTCAGCCCACCGCAGTGCGTGATGTCGGGCTGCAGGACGCTGCACGCGTTCTTCTCCAGGAGCTCGCGGAAGCCGTGCACGCCGACCAGCCGCTCGCCCGTCGCGATCGGCGTCGAGACCGACCGCTGGATCGCCGCGATGTCGTCGGCGCGCTCGGGCCAGCACGGCTCCTCGAGCCAGTAGAGCCCGAACTGCTCCAGCGCGTGAGCGAAGAGATGGCCCATGCGCGGGCTCGGGCGGGCGTGGCAGTCGACCATGATGTCGATCTCCTCGCCGACCGCATCGCGCATCGCCGCGACGCAGCGCTCCGCGTGCCGAACCGGTGCGAGCCCCTCGAGCGGCATCGTCGGCGGCACCGCCATCGACTTGAAAGCCGTGAAGCCGCTCTCGACCATCGCGCTCGCAAGCTCGCCGAAGCGCTGCGGCTCGTCACTTTCGTAGAAGTCCTCCATCCTGCCGCCGCCGAGGTGCCCGTAGAGGCGCACGTAGTCGCGCACCGGGCCACCCCAGAGCTTGTGGCACGGGACGCCGTGCACCTTGCCGAGGATGTCCCAGAGGGCGATGTCGATCCCCGACAACGCGGTGCCGCGGACGATGTCGTTTCCGTGCCAGAAATGCTGGCGGAACATGATCTGCCAGAGGTGCTCGATCCGGGTCGGGTCCTCGCCGACGATCAGCTCAGCGAGATCCTCCACCGCGCCTACGACCGCACGCGTGTGCCACTCGAGCGTCGCCTCGCCCCAGCCGTAGAGGCCGTCCTCGTCGGTGAGCACGCGGACGAAGACCCAGTTGCGCATCCGGGCATGGCAGACGTGCGCCTCGACAGCGGTGATCTTCATTCCAGGCCTCGCAGCAGTGCGATGCTCTCGCCGACGACTCGCTCGACCCCGCCACGTTCGACGTTCGAGTTCGTGATCCCGTAGGCCCAGCGGTACCGGTCCTGGTCGAGCAGCTCGTCGAGCGAAACGCCTTCCAACAGGTCGAGATCCTCGTCGCCGGGGAGGTACCCCGTGTAGTCGTTCGTGTAGCCGAGCACGAACGTGGTCGCGAACGGGCTGCCGGAGCGGATCCGCTGCCCTTGCTCGTTGAAGAGCTCGAAGGGGTTCGCGGCGATCGCGGCGTCCCCGATCCGCAGCACCTGCAGCTCCGCGCGAACGGGCTCGCCGGCACGGTCGACCATGTCCGCGTACATCGTCAGCGCCCCGCGCTGGTACAGCGCCGGGGAATCCTGCGCGGAGGTCGCCGTGTGCATTGCCTCCGGCCATGTCTCGGGGAGCTCCGGCACGGGCAGCTTGCCGAGCTCCGCTTGCCGGGGCTCCAACTCGTCGGGCCCCCACGGGATGCGGCGGCGGGGAAGCTGCACGGTCGTCGAGGCCGCCCCCAGCTCGACGTCGTCGGTCGTCTCGATCCTCGGCCAGGTCTCCAGCACGGCCTTGGCCACGGCCCGGCCGAACTCGTCGCGCGCCTCGAAGCCGTGCCGCCGCGCATCGCGATTGCCGAACCAGAAGTCCCAGGCGGCTACGTCGCCCGCGGTGCCGGAGAGGAAGAGGCACTCGACGCCCGACAACTCGGCTTCGACCGCCTCGCGAAGCGGGCCGGGGAAGTCGGCGTTCCAGAGTGTCGTCTCGCCCCCGATCAGCGTCCCGTGGCAGGCGATGCTGGCGACGACCGCGAGCGGCGAGCCGGCCGCGGCATCGACTCGCAACACCGGGACGGAGTCGTCGACCGGCCGCTCCCGGCGGACACGGTTGACGGTGATCCCCGGTGCGCGCCCCACACCCGAGCCGACCCGCGCGGGCCGACGGTTGCGCCACGCCGAGTAGACCGCCCCGGCAAGCTGGCCGACGACACCGTCGATGTAGGTCCCGAAGGCCGGCGCGTCCGCGAGCCCGGCCACCGAGGAACCGCGCGAGACGCTCGGTGCGCTGTGGTTGTGGGAGGCGTTGACGAGCACGGCCTCGGGCGGGATCCCGGTCAGCTCCTGCACTCGGGCACGCACGTCGGCGGTCAGGTCGGCGCCGGCGAACACGAGGTCCATCGCGACGATCGCGATCGTCACGCCGCCGTCGTCGAGGACGAGCGCCTGGCCGATCATCGGCTCGTGGACGCCGGTCGCAAGCCCGGTGCGGGCCGACCAGCAGCCGTGGGGCAGCCCGGATGGGGGCGTGATGTCGACGCGTGCCGTGCCGGCGGTGAGAGCCATTCGTTTCTCCTAATCCAGAGCCGCGCGGTCGATTTCGCGCGCCACGACGACGACATTGTCACCCTGCGCGGTGGTTGCGATCGCCCTGACGACGCAGACGACGCCGTCGTTGCGAGCCACCACCGGCTCGGGCTCGAGCTCGGGCCGCTCGAGCGAGTGGATCCGGCCGACGACAGCTCCCTCGCACACGCGCTGGCCGAGATCGACGAGCGTCTCGAACAGGCCGGAGACGGGCGCCAGCAGGTAGTTGTCGGCGTCCGTTGCCATCAGCAGCGTCTGCGGCGGCAGGCCGAGCGACTCCCGCGTCTCCACCTCGCCGTCGAGCACACCGTAGTGGCGGAGCACGTTCGCGAGGCCGCTCCGCGCGAGCCGGTGGATCGCTGCCGTCACGTGGCCGCCGCCGCCGAGCTCGGTCGAGACGACGATCTTTCGCTGCCGCTCCGCCTCACCGACGAGCAGGCCGGTGCCGGCGATGTCGATGTAGACGCAGCACCAGTCGGTGTTCCAGGCGAGCATGCCCTCCACCATTTCGCGACGCTGCGCCGGGTCGTCGACCCAGTGCATCTCCGACCATGGGAGACAGAGCCCGGTTCGCCCGCCGCTGTGGATGTCGACGACGAGGTCCGCGATCGGGAAGAGCACCGTCGAGAGGAAGTGCGCAAGCTGCTGGTCGGGTGGGCCGGTGGGCGAGCCGGGGAAGGAGCGGTTGAGGTTCGCGCCGGACGGCCAGAGCCGCGTGTAATCGCGCGAGGCCTCGAGCGAGAGACAGGGGATCACGATCACGCGGCCGTTCACGTGCTCCGGTTGCAGCTCGCGCGCCAGATTGAGCGCGGCGACCTGTCCCTCCGGCTCGTCACCGTGGACGCCGCCGAGCACGAGCGCGGTCGGTCCGCCGCCGTTCTGCACGCACGTGACCGGAATCCACTGGGTCGACCAGCCGGACTGATTCGAGGAGCGCGGCAGCTGCAGATGCCCGAACTGTTTCCCGGGAGCATCGAGGTCGAGCGTGCAGATGATGGGCGTTTTGCTCACGTTCGGGCGATCTTAGGAGATTGTTGACAATTTCGCTATGATCGACAATCGCCGCTGACCGACTCTGCGGCAGTCAATTCCGGCGCGTGCCCAGGGAGTAACGCGAGTGAAGATCACGGACGTCGAGGCGGTCGTCCTCCGACAATCGACCATCGACGAGGGGATCGCCGACGGCAGCCAGGACGACCTGGTCGTCCTCATCCACACCGACGAGGGGATCACCGGCATCGGCGAAGTGGACTCGGCGCCCGAGGCCGTGCAGGCCCTTGTCCAGCAGCGCGGATCGCATGCAGTTGCGACCGGCCTGCGGGACTCGCTCGTCGGCGAGGACCCGCTCGACGTCGAGCGGCTGTGGGAGAAGATGTACCGCAGCGTCATCTACGTCGGCCGGCGCGGAATCGCGATCCACGCGATCAGTGGGCTCGACATCGCGCTCTGGGACATCAAGGGCAAGGCGCTCGGAAAGCCTGTCTGTGAGCTGCTCGGCACGCCGCTGCGCCAGCGGCTCCGCGCGTACGCGTCGATGCTGATGCCCGACACACCAGAGGAGACCGCCGAGCGCGTGACCGCGCTCAAGGAGCAGCACTTCACGGCGGTCAAGCTCGGCTGGGGGCCGCTCGGCAAGAACGCCGACCACGACATCGCCCTCGCGACGGCCGCCAAGGAGGCTGCCGGTGACGGGGTCGAGATCATGATCGACGCCGGGCTCGGCTACGTCGCCGACGCCGAAACCGCAATCCGCGTCGCTCGCGCGCTCGAGGAGCTGGGGATCTACTGGCTCGAGGAGCCATTCGAGCGCGACGAGTACGAGGCCTACGCGAAACTCGCCGACACCGTCGCCATTCCGATCGCCGCCGGCGAGCAGGACGCGACCCGCTGGGGCTTCCGCG
>JBKJML010000026.1:0-5083 GCA_046596415.1 Gaiellaceae bacterium
ATGTTTGTGTCGTCGGTCGCCGCCTGGCGCACGGTCTCGGCGGCGTCGTTGACCTCGAGCAGCGTCAGATCCTCGCCCCCGGCGATCGAGAGCAGAATCCCGCGCGCGCCGGTGATCTCGGTGTCGATCAGCGGGCTCTTGAGCGCCCGCTCTGCGGCCTGCTTGGCGCGGTCCTCGCCCGTCGCGAACCCGATCCCCATCAGCGCGGAGCCTGCGTCGGACATGATCGTGCGCACATCGGCGAAGTCGAGGTTGATCAGGCCGGGCATCGTGATCAGGTCGGTGATCCCCTGGACGCCCTGGCGGAGCACATCGTCGGCGATCTTGAATGCGTCGAGCATCGAGGTGGAGCGGTCGAGCACCTCGAGCAAGCGATCGTTCGGGATCACGATCACGGTGTCGCAGGCGGCGCGGAGCGCCTCGACGCCCGCCTCCGACTGCGCCTTCCGGCGTGTCCCCTCGAACTTGAACGGCGTCGTGACGATGCCGACCGTGAGCGCGCCGAGCTCGCGGGCGATCTTCGCCACGATCGGCGCCGCACCGGTACCGGTGCCGCCACCCTCGCCCGCAGTCACGAACACCATGTCCGAGCCGCGCAGGGCGCTCTTGATCTGGTCGTAGCTCTCCTCGGCCGCACGGCGCCCGATGTCGGGCTCCGAGCCGGAGCCGAGCCCCTGCGTCAGCTCGCGACCGATGTGGATCTTCGCGGGCGCGTCCGAGATGTTGAGCTGCTGGATGTCGGTGTTCACCGCGACGAACTCGACCGCCGAGATGCCAGCGTCGATCATCCGGTTGACCGCGTTCAGGCCGGCACCGCCGACGCCGACGACACGGATCACCGCAAGGTAGGCGGACGAGTCGCGCGGTTGCGCATACTCGAGCCGCGGAGCGGGCTCGGGCATCGGCTCGAGGAAGCGGCTGGCGGGCGGCTCGTACGGGCGCTCGCGGACGGGCTCGGGCGCGACGACCGGTGGCGGCGGCGCTGCCGCGGCGACCGGTGGCGGGGCCGATTCGACCGGTGCCGAAACCGGCGGCGGGGGTGCAGCTGCCTCGACCGGCGGCGGAGGAGGAGCGGGCGCTGCGGCGGCCGGAACGGCCGACTCGTCGCTGGCGAAATCGGGGACGTGCTCGACCGTCCGCTCCTGCGGCGCCTCGGCCCCGACGGGCGCAGGCGGCGCGGGCGGCAGGACCACGGTTGCGTCGGCGGACGGGTCGGCCGGCTTCTGTCCTTCGGCCTGCTTCTGGGCAGCCTCGGTGGCGCGGAAAAGCTCCGCGAGCGGGCCCTCACGCATGCTGGCGCGATTTCTCGCCACGGAGTACCTCCTTCGCCAGGTCGCGGTAGGCCTCTGCGGCCGTGCCTGTCGGGTCATATTTCAGCACGGATGAGCCCTTCACGGGCGCCTCCGCGTAACGGACGGTTTTGCGGATGCGTGTCTTGAAGACGAGATCACCGAAGCTCTCCTCGAGGATCTCGACGGCCTCGCGAGCGTGTAGCGTGCGGCCGTCGAACATCGTCGGCAGGATCCCCTGGATCTGCACCTCGGGATTGAGGTTCTCGCGCACCATCGCGAGCGTGTTCTCGAGCTGCACGAGGCCGCGTAGCGAGAGGTACTCGCACTGGACGGGGACGATCACCCCGGTCGCGGCGACGAAGGCGTTGATCGTCAGCAGGCCGAGCGACGGTGGCGTGTCGATCAGGACGAAGTCGTACTTGTCGCGCGTCTCGACGAGCGCCTTCTCGAGCGCGCGTTCGCGGCCGATCATCGCCGAGAGCGCCAGTTCGGCGCCGGCGAGGTCGATCGACGCGACGGCGACATCGACCTCCGCGTGGTGGACGACCTCCGAGATCGGCAGCTTGTGGACGAGCACGTCGAACATCGAGCGCTCGATCGCGTCCGGGTTCATCCCCTGGCTCATCGTCAGGTTTCCCTGCGGGTCCAGGTCGACGAGCAGCACGCGATGACCCTTTTCCATGAGCGCCACACCGAGGTTGAGCGTCGTTGTCGTCTTCGCGACGCCGCCCTTCTGGTTGGCGAACACGATCACACGATGCAACGTCTTCTCCTCGGTGGCGGTGGCGGCCCGAACGTTCGGGCGTGGCAAAAGGCGCATGAGTCCCATGTGGACTCCGGTTTCAAGCCTAGCCGCCGGATTCCTTCACGGCGGTCAGTCCTCACCGTCCCAGTAGTCGAGCGGCTCGATCCGGCCGATCACGCCGACGCCGCTGAAGCTGACCTTCCCCGAGCGCGGGTAGAAGACGATCTCGTTCGGCTCGCGGGTGCCGTAACCGAGGTAGATCAGCGGGTCGTTGCCGCTGCGGAAGCTGTGCGAGACACGCGTTCCGGCAGGCCGGCAGAGAACCGAGCCGGGACGCACGGGGTGCGCTTCCGGCTCCGTGGAGCCATGCGGGTAGAGGAGCGCCTCGCCCTCGCCGCCGAGCACGACGAAGATCTCCTCCTCCGAGCCGTGGCAGTGCGGCGGCACCGTGAGCAGCCCCGGGATGCCGATCGAGTGGTTGAGCCCGGTGCGCTCGGAGCCCGCGGTGGTGCCGAGATCGCGCCACGAGTCGCCGACCGTCTTGCGCGGCTCGCAGGTCGGCTCGATCTCGTCGAGGTTGACGATCGAGGCCGGGCGCGACTCGAGTTCCCCCACGTCGGGCGGGCCGGCAGCAGCCTCGAGCGCCCACGGACGCTCGTCCTCGCTACCGGTGCGCGCCCAGGTCGGGCCGAGCCACGAGACGCCCGCACGCGGCAGGACGGTTGCGCCGCCGTAGGAGCGGTGGCCGAAAGCGATCACTTCGAGCCCGTCAGCTCCGGCCTGGAGCGTGTGCGCCGCCTCCTGGGCGAGGTGGACGATCACATCGCCCTCGCGCACCGGGTAACAGTGGCTGTCCTGCCACGAGATGCCCGTGCCGGAGAGGACGAAGAAGATCTCCTCGGCTGTCGCCTCGCTGTGCGCAGGCGTCGACCACTTGCCGGGATCGATGCGCATCCGCTTCGCACCGACGGTGACCGAGTCGCTGCCGGTCAGCGTCTGCCAGTCGCCCGCGATGTGGCCCTGCTCGCGCCGCGTCCAGGCGCGGTCGTCCCAGTGGGAGATCACACGGCGATGATGTCACGCGCGAGGGATGCTCTGAGGCTCACGACCGCCTCGCCCGCGTCCTCGTCGCCCTCGGCGGCTGCCCATGCCTCGGCCTCGGTGAGGAGCGCCCTCAGCTCGCCGAGGGGCTCGGCCGGGTCGGCGCCCTCGCGGTCGAGCGACTCGATCCGGTCGAGCCGCCGCAGGATCGTCTCGCTCTCCTCCATGGGGAAGAGCGTAGGACGGCCCGGCGCACCGGACCGTGCCGGCTTCGTGTCAGCTCGCGAGGCGCTCGGCGGCGACGCCGGCCGAGAACGAGTCGAGCCGGATCGGCTCGCCGGGGGGCTGCACCCGGGCCTCGAACGGCGTGCGGTCGAGCGCGAAGGGGCGGCCGTCGAGCCAGACGAGGACGATCGGGCTCGCGGCGGGCGCGCCGGTGACCTCGCGCATCGCCGCGATCGCCGCGGCGACCTCTGCGGCCGCGTCCGGCACGGGATCGTCGGGGCCGAGCGTGCGGCGCAGCTCGAGCACGCAGTAGCGGTCGACGTCGCGGCCGAACTCGCGCGGCAGCGAACGGACGGCCTCCGGCCAGTGGCCGTCGAGCTCGCCCTCGGCAACCGGGCGGACGCGCAGGTCCTCGCGCAGGTCGACGACGAACGGGGTCGAAACGCCGACCAGCGGCGCGAGCGCGTGGTAGCGCCGGTCGGCGCCGAAGAGCGTCTCCTCGATCCCGGCGTAGGCACGCTCGAAGACATGGTCGTCCCAGTCGAGCCCGCCGCAGCCCTCGACGATCTCGAGCAGGAGCGGCACCAGGAGCGTCCGGAACGGATCGTGCGCGAAAATGGCGGCGCGAGACTCGCGCGCCAGCTCGTCGAGCACGATGCTCGCGTCCTCGCGGTGCTGGAGGTCACGGGCCCGCGACTCGACGAAGCCGCGCACGAGCGGCCGGTACTCGACGAAGCCGCCGCGCTCCTCCAGGTCGAACGGCACCTCGGCGCCCGCCTCGACCTCGCGGCCGAGCTGCACGAACGCGCCCAGCGCGAAGCCACGCAGGGAGAGGTAGAGAAGCGGTGAGCGCGGAGCCATCCGGCTTCCGACTACGGCGCGGGCGGCCCGGCTCCTGCCTGCCGCTACGCCAGCGGGTGCCTGACGCCGAAGCGCTCGCAGAGGCCGGGAACGCTCTCCGGGTCCATCTCGAGGCCGTAGCGAACGCAGAGGTCGGCGAAGCGGGCAAGATCCGGCTCGCCCTCGGTGGCGTAGACCTCGCCCAGCTCGCGGAAGAAGTTCTCGAAGCCGGCCGGCGAGATGATCTCGATGATCTCGCAGGGCGTGTCGCCCGCGTTCCAGAACGTGTGCCACTGGTTGCGCGGCTTGAACACCCACGTTCCGGGCTCGGCCGTCACGACCTCGTCGCCGAGCAGCGCGCCCAGCGTCCCCTCGAGCACGTAGGAGTACTCGTCCTCCCGGGTGTGCCGGTGGAGCGGCGCGGCGAGCGCCCTCGGGGCGAGCGGATGGTGGACGACGGAGAAGCGCCCGTCGGCCTCGGCGCCCTCGATCTTCCAGACGATGCCGAGCCCACCGAGGTCGACGCTCTCGCCGCCGTCTGACGGAATCGTGACTCTGCCGAGTTGAGTGGTCATTGCTCCTCCTTTTCGATAAACGACTATGTTCACTGTAATATGAAAGCGACCGAGCTGTCAACGTGGCAGAGGGACGCGAGCGCATGACCAGGAAGTACGAGCTCAAGGAGCGGGCCCGGAGCAAGGCCGAGACGCGGCAGCGGATCGTGGAGGCGACGGTCGGGCTCCACCGAGTCGTCGGGCCGGCCCGGACGACGATCAGCGCGATCGCGGAGCAAGCCGGGGTCGAGCGCCTCACCGTCTACCGCCATTTCCCGGACGAGCGCTCGCTGTTCCAGGCGTGCTCGAGCCACTGGA
This sequence comes from Gaiellaceae bacterium, assembly GCA_046596415.1. Classification (GTDB taxonomy): domain Bacteria; phylum Actinomycetota; class Thermoleophilia; order Gaiellales; family Gaiellaceae; genus JBKJML01. Next base: position 5,016 of record JBKJML010000026.1, read on the forward strand.
CGGCCGAGAACCCACTCCCGGATCCGTCCGGCTGGACGGCGGTCGGCGATCCCGAGGAGCGGCTGCGA
>JBKJML010000067.1:0-3558 GCA_046596415.1 Gaiellaceae bacterium
CGTCAAGTGATGACCCGCCCCTGCCGATAACTCGAACGAGGGATATGGACTTCGAGCGTCCTCCGAGCCTGCGAACCGTCGGCCCCGCCGATGCGACGACGGACGCCCCGGGCGCGACCCCGCTCGAGCCCGCCTTCGGCGTCAACGCCGTGACCGAGCTCGTCGCCGACCTGCTCGCCGCCACCGGCCTCGTCGCACCCGACAAGCTGGCGCTCGTTCGTGGCCGCGCAGGCCAGGGCTCGATGGCACAGGCGCTCGTCGACGAAGGGGCCGCCTCGGCCGACGGCGTCGCCCGGACGCTCGCCGTTCGCTTCCAGATGGCGCTCGTCGATCTCGCCTCGACCGGTATCGATCCGGACGCTGCCAAGCTCGTACCCCTGCACGTGCTCGAGCGCGTGGTCGCGATTCCCTACGCGCTCGAGGGCGGCACCCTCAGGGTTGCGCTCGCCGACCCGGGCAACATCCACGGCATCGACGAGCTGCGGCTCGCGACTCGCTATCCGCTCGAGCTCGGGGTCGCATCCCGTGAGGACATCGAGCTCGACCTCCGCAAGATCTCTCGAGCCTCCGAGGCTTTCGGCGCTCGCGCTGTCCTCGAAGAGGCCGACGCCTCGATCGCCGGCCAGGAGGAGGACGACGCCGACGACCTCGAGGTCGACGACGGCATCTCCGACGCCCCGCTCGTCCGGCTCGTCAACTCGGTGATCTTCCAGGCTGCCGAGGATGGCGCCTCCGACGTGCACTTCGAACCGCAGGAGGACGCGCTTGTCGTCCGCTTCCGGGTCGACGGTGTGCTGCAGGAGGTGCAGCGGATCCCGCGCCGGATGATGCCGGGCGTCACGACCCGCCTGAAGGTGCTCGCAAAGCTCGACATCGCCGAGCGGCGCAAGCCGCAGGATGGCCGCATCTCGTTGAACGCCGCCGCCGCCGGGCGCACGCTCGACATCCGTGTCGCGACCCTGCCGACGGTCGAGGGCGAGAAGATCGTCATGCGCCTCCTCGACAAGTCGCGCCGCGCTCCGACGCTCGAGGAACTCGGCCTCTCGGACGACATGCGCGGGAAGCTCGCCGAGATCATCTCCAAGCCGACCGGCGCCCTGCTCGTCACTGGGCCGACCGGCTCGGGTAAGTCGACGACGCTCTACGCCGGCCTGTCGCAGATCAACCGGCCCGAGATCAACATCATCACGGTCGAGGACCCGGTCGAGTACAGGCTCGCCGGCGTCAATCAGGTGCAGATCAACGTCCGAGCCGGCCTGACGTTCGCGACGGCGCTGCGCTCGATCCTGCGCTCGGATCCCGACGTGGTGATGGTCGGCGAGATCCGGGACGGCGAAACTGCGAAGATCTCGATCGAAGCCGCCCTCACCGGCCACTTCGTGTTCTCGACGCTGCACACAAACGATGCGCCAGGGGCATTGACGCGTCTGACCGAGATGGGCGTCGAGCCGTTTCTGACCGGCGCCGCCGTCACAGGCGTCCTCGCGCAGCGCCTCGCCCGCAAGCTCTGCTCCCACTGCTGCGAGATGTATCAGCCGTCGGTGGAAGACCTGCTGCAGGCGCGCGTCTCGCCCGACGTCGCGCTCGCCTCGGACGGGATGGCGTTCTACCGCAAGCGAGGCTGCCCGCGCTGCAGCCAGACGGGGTACAAAGGGCGAGTCGGCATCTATCAGCTGCTGACGATGAACGAGGAGATCGCCCAGCTCGCCGTCGCACGCGCGAGCCGGGACGAGATCGAGCGGGCCGCCTTCGGGCAAGGCATGAAGACGCTGTGGGACGACGGGCTCGCGAAGGTCGCCGCCGGGCTGACCTCGATCGAAGAGCTCGCCCGCATCCTCGTCTGAGCGGGTCGCAGGCACAGTCGACCCGGCTCGGGGTTGCGGAACAGCGGCCCAAGGCCCAGAATCGGAGCTTCCGGTCATCTCTAGGGGGAGACACGATGAGGAAGCTCGTACTGCTCGCCGCTGCCGCGGCGGCACTGATCATGGCGACGGTCGCGCTCACTGCGCCGTCGAACGCCGACGAGCTGCTCAAGGACGAGAAGCATTTCCTCGAGCAGTCGAACAAGACCTACACCGGCGGGAACAAGGGCGGCTCCTCGTCCAACATGACGCTCGTCGGTCATAACAGCCTCGGCGACCGTGGCTTCAACGCCGACGTCTCGGTCTTCAAGGGCTACGCCTACATCGGCCACTGGGGCTTCACCGACTGGGCGACTGGCAACGCGCGCTTCTGCCCGTCGGGTGACAAGTCCGGCGTCGCGGTCGTCGACTCGCGCGATCCGGCGAACCCGGTGCGGATCGCCACGCTCCAGAACCCGGCCGGCACGTCGGCCGAGGACATGAACATCTTCACCGCACGCTACGGGCCCTACCGAGGCAAGGACATCGCCGCGGTCGGGATCCAGGTGTGCGGCGGCTCGCGCTACGACACGAGCTTCTTCCGCGGGCTCCAGCTCTTCGACGTCACCGATCCGGCGAATCCGCGTGAGATCGGGCGACTGAACACCGGCTGCTGCTCGCGCGGCCTGCACGAGACCGACTACCAGCACCGGCCCGACCTGAAGAAGACGTACATCTACGCGTCGGTGCCGGCGAGCGGCTACGCCGATTCCTCGAGCCCGAGTGGCGTCCGCGACTTGCAGGGTCGCGGCGACTTCCGGCTGATCGACGTCACCGACCCGTCGCGGCCGGTCGAGGTCTCGAACTGGGGCGTCATCCACGACCTCGGCGCTCCGCCGGCCGCAGGCCAGGGCTGCGACCCCGACCCGAACTACGGGCACAGCGTCTCCCCGTCGGCTGACGGGAAGCTCGCTTTCATCGCCTACTGGGACTCGGGCTTCATCGCGATCGACGTCAGCAACCCGGCACAGCCTGTCTACAAGGGCCGGACGGTCTACAAGTCCTGGGAGGACGGGGACGCCCATTCGTCCGTCTACGACGACGGGCGCAAGCTGCTGTTCACCCAGGACGAGGACTTCTGCAAGACCGGCCCGGGGGTCGAGACCGGCTACGGCTACCTCCGCGTCTACGACGAGTCGAACCTCGCCGCGCCGGTGCAGATCGGCACCTACAAGACGCCGAACTCGATCGGCACGAGCGACGAGGCGGCGGGCGACTTCGTCATCCACCTCGCCGAGCTGGACGGGACGACGCTCTTCGCGTCGTGGTACTCCGACGGCGTCCGGATGATCGACGTCTCCGATCCGCGCAACCCGCGCGAGACCGGCTACTTCGTGCCGCCCGCGGGCCAGAACACGGTCAAGCCGGCCCAGCGGTCGGTGCTGACGAACACGACCCAGGTCTGGGGCGTCGCCGTCGACGATGCGACCGGGCTCGTCTACCTGAGCGACATGAACACCGGCCTCTGGATCGTGAGGCCTGCCGCCGGCTAGACGCGACGGAGCCAGAGTTGCTGTGCGAGGAGGGCGGCTGCCCCGTTCTCCTCGCGCAGCGGCGCTAAGAAGCTCTATCGGGATGACGCCTCGGCGACGGCGTGCGCTCAGCGGTGCGAGGCAAGGACGCAGGGAGGCCCGATAGGAGACTGCTATCGGGGCGA
>JBKJML010000111.1:0-3769 GCA_046596415.1 Gaiellaceae bacterium
CGCCGACGAAGAGCGAGTCGCCGGTGAGGACGAGCCAGGGCTCGTCGGCTCGCGTCCGGTCGACGACCGCGAGGCAGGTGTGCTCGGGCCGGTGGCCCGGCGTGTGGATCGCGCGCAACAGCACGCGACCCAGTTCGAGCTCGTCGCCGTCGACGAGCGGCTCGTGAGGGTAGGCGACCTCGGCCGCAGGGTGGATGCTGACCGGCACGCCGTCCTCGAGCGCGAAGCGACCGTGGCCCGAGACGTGATCTGCATGGGTGTGGGTCTCGACGACTCGGACGATCCGAACGCCGTGACGGTCCGCCGCTTCGCGGTACTGGGCGACCGCGTAGGCCGGGTCGACGATCGCGGCGACCCCGGCCTCCTCGCACCCTACGAGGTACGAGGCGCACCCGAGGTCGGCGTCGACGAACTGCTCAAAGACCATGGCACCGGAACGTACCACCGCGTGCGGCTTTCCAACCGATAGCGACCGTGGTGGGCACGGCCTGGTTAAGCGGGAGTAAAGCCGCGCGAAGCGGAGGTTACGGACTCGTCAAGACGGAGAGACGAACACTGGGCGGTGCGCTTTGCCCCGCCCCGAAACGAGGAACGAAAGGACGCGAATGAGACACGGAAGAAACCCGGTCTCGCTCTGGGTCGCAGCCCTCGTCGCCGGACTCGCGCTGATCGCGGCAGGATGCGGTGGCGGGAGCGACGAAGGGACGAGCAGCGACACGAGCACGGCTGCACAGGGCGGAGACGCCGCCAATCAGGCGATCACGGTCAACTGGGGCGCCGAGCCACCGTCGCTCGATCCTGGTCTCGCGACCGACACGACGTCGGCCAACATCCTCCTGAACATCATGGATCCGCTCGTCAAGCTCGACGACGACCTGAAGCCGGTTCCGGCCCTCGCCGAGAGCTGGGACGTGTCGGCGGACGGCAAGACGGTGACGTTCCACCTGCGCAGCGACGGCAAGTGGACGAACGGCGATCCGGTCATTGCTGGTGACTTCGTGTGGTCGTGGAAGCGCACCATCTCGCCTGACCTCGCCGCCGATTACGCGTACCAGTTCTACGGCATCGTGGGCGCACAGGAGTACAACGGCTGCAAGGCGAACTGCGCAGCACTCGCCGCCAAGGTAGGCGTCAAGGCGACCGACGACGCGACGCTCGTGGTGAGCCTCACCTCGCCGCAGCCGTGGTTCATCCAGCAGGCTGCACACCATTCGTTCCTGGCCGTGAACCAGAAGACGGTCGATCAGTTCGGCGCCAAGTGGACGGAGGCGGCGAACATCGTCACCAACGGCCCGTTCAAGCTCGCCGCCTGGAAGCACGACTCGGAGATCGACCTCGTCAAGTGGGACGAGTGGCGCGACGCGGCGTCGGTCAAGCTGACGTCGGTCAAGGGCCGCATGATCACGGACGGCACCACGTCGGTGCAGGCCTTCGAGGCCGGCGAGATCGACGTGAACCCGAACCTGCCGACCGAAGAGATCGAGCGGTTGAAGAGCACCCCGGAGTACCAGCAGTATCCGGGGCTCGGCACCTACTACTACGGGTTCAACACGAAGAACATCTCCGACCCGAACCAGCGTCGGGCGATGTCGCTCGCGATCGACCGCCGCACGATCATCGACCAGATCGCGCAGGCCGACCAGTTGCCCGCCACCGGCTTCACGCCGAAGGGCATGCCTGGTTTCGACGCGATCAACCCGAGCTCGCCGTGGATGCCGGAAACGGCCGACCTGGCGCAGGCCAAGGAGTTGATGGCGAAGGTCACGAGCCCGAAGAAGGACATCACCCTGCTACTGAACGACTCGCCAGGGCACAAGGAGATGGCCGTGGCCATCCAGGCGTCCTGGAAGGAGCTCGGCCTGAATGTGAAGATCAAGCAGCAGGAGTGGGCCCAGTTCCTCGAGTTCCTCGGCCCGCCGCCGGACCAGTCGGTCGACGTCTACCGGCTCGGGTGGATCGGCGACTACGTCGACGCGATCAACTTCCTCGAGCTCTGGACCTGCAAGTCGGGCAACAACAACACGAACTACTGCAACCCCGAGTACGACAAGCTCGTGGACAAGGCTCGCCAGACGCAGGACAACGACGAGCGCTACAAGATCTACGCGCAGTTGGAGCAGATCATGAACGGTGAGAACGGCGACATGCCGGTCATGCCGATCTACTTCTACACCTACGTGGATCAGGAGCGCGAGAACATCCAGGACACCTGGAACATCAACCTCCTGAGCCAGACCGACCTGACCAAGGTCGTCGTCAAGGACAAGTAAGACCGTTGCAGCCTCGGGCCGGGCGCCGTTCGCAGGCGCCCGGCCCGGCACACGACTGACCCGCTCTAAATTCCGGCCCGGAGGTAGAACACCCCCATGACCACGTTCGTCATCAGGCGCCTCGTGTGGACGGTGCCAGTGATCCTGCTCGTCATCCTGATGACGTTCGTGATGATGCGGCAGATCAAGGGCAACCCTTTCCGGACCTCGGAGCGGGCGATCCCGGCCGAGATCCAGGCGAACCTCGAGCGCCAGTACGGGCTCGACAAGCCGTGGTACATCCAGTACGCGAAGTACGTGAAGGGCGTGGTCACGTTCGATCTCGGCCCGTCGCTCGTGCTGCGAAACCAAACCGTGAACGACATCGTGCGCGAGCACTTCCCGAAGTCGCTCGAGCTCGGTGGGCTCTCGTTCCTCTTCGCCGTTTTCTTCGGGATCCCGCTCGGGATGATCTCCGCGCTGCGCGCGAACTCCTTCACCGACTACGCGGCGATGTTCCTCTCGAATGTCGGCTTCGCGGTGCCGAGTTTCCTGACCGCCACGCTCCTGATCTACTTCTTCGCGCTCAAGTGGGGGGCCGTCTTCAACCTGCCGACGAGCGGCTGGAGCTCCTGGGACTCGAAGATCATGCCGTCGGTGGCGCTCGGGCTCGGGCCGATGGCCTACTTCGCCCGGCTCGTGCGGGGAACGATGCTCGAGACGCTCCAGGCCGACTACATCCGCACCGCGCGCGCGAAGGGCCTCCGCTGGCGCCGCGTCGTCATGCTGCACACCCTGCGGAACTCGCTGATCCCCGTCGTGACCGCCGCCGGCCCGCTCCTCGGCTTCCTGATCACCGGCTCGTTCGTGATCGAGCAGATCTACAACATTCCGGGCATCGGCCGCTACTACGTGACCGCTGTCACGGGGCGCGACTACTCGGTGGTGATGGGGCTGACGGTGCTGCTGTCCGTGGTCGTGATCGGCGCCAACCTCGTCGTCGACATCCTCTACGGCTTCCTCGATCCGAGGACGCGGGAGGCCCGCAACTGATGGTGGTCAACCCGCAGGCCGCGCGTGGCGGCCCGGGCGAGCCGACGCCGCTCCTCGGAGGTGTCGACAGCTCCGCCGGGCGCCCGCTGAAACAGTCGAACCTCTGGCTCGACGCCTGGTACCGCTACATCCGCAACCGCGGGGCGCTCGTCGCCGGCATCGTCTTCGTGCTGCTCCTCCTGTACGTCCTGCTGGCGCCGATCTTCTCCCCCTACGACCCGAACAAGCTCAACTTCCCGATCTCCAACCAGGGGCCGTCGTGGAGCCATCCGTTCGGCACCGACCTCTTCGGCCGCGACCTCTTCACCCGTGCGGCGCTCGGCGGCCGGGTCTCGATCGGGATCGGCTTCGTCGCGACCTTCGTCATCCTGCTCGTCGGGATCGCCTACGGCTCGATCTCCGGCTTCATCGGTGGCAAGCTCGACAACGGCCTGATGCGCTTCCTCGATGCGCTCTACGGCCTCCCG
>JBKJML010000116.1:0-7854 GCA_046596415.1 Gaiellaceae bacterium
GACCGTCTCGATGTGCGGCGTGTGCGGAAACATGTCGACCGGCCGCGCCCGGATGAGCTCGTAGCGCCAGTCCTCGCGCAGCGTCTTCAGGTCGGAGGCGAGCGTCGTCGGGTTGCACGAGACATAGACGATCCGCGGCGCCTCGAGACGCCCCAGCCGCCGTAGCGCCTTGCCGGCGAGGCCGGCCCGTGGTGGGTCGACGACGATGAGGTCGGGGCTGCCGGCCCGCTCCTGGAGCTCCTCGAGCGACTGGGAGACGTTGCCGGCGAAGAACGCCGCGTTGCCGACCTCGTTCAGGTCCATGTTCTCGAGCGCGCACGCGACGGACTCCTCCGAGATCTCCACCCCCCAGACGGTGAGTGCGTCCTTCGCCATCGCGAGGCCGATCGTGCCCGTGCCGCAATAGAGGTCGTAGACAGTCTCGCTCCCGGTCAGCCCGGCGTACTCGATCGCAAGCGCGTACAACTGCGCCGCCATCTCGGTGTTCGTCTGCATGAAGGCATTCGGGCGCAGCCGGAAGCGGAGGCCGAGCAGCTCCTCCTCGATCGCCTCCTCGCCCCACAGGACCGTCGAGGGCAGGTTCGTCACCTCGGACGGCGAGTCGTTGATCGCCCAGTGGATCGACTTCACCTGCGGGAAGCGTCGCAGCACTTCGACGAAGTAGCCGCGCTCGAACTTCTCGCCGGGGGCGGTGACGAGCATCACCATCACCTGGCCGGTGTTCCGGCCCTCGCGGTAGACGAGGTGGCGCAGGTAGCCGGTCTGATCGACCTGGCTGTAAGCCTCGAGCTTCTCCTCGCGCGCCCAGTCGCGAACGGCATTGCGGATCTCGTTGCCGAGCTCGGTCGTCAACCAGCACTGCTCGACCGCCAGCACCTCGTCCCAACGGCCGGCCTTGTGGAAGCCGAGCGCCGGCCCGTCGTTCAACTGCGTGAACGAGTACTCGAGCTTGTTGCGGTAGTGGAACTTCGAGGCGGCGGGGACGATCGGCTCGAGCGGCGGCTCGGCGATGCCGCCGATGCGCACGAGGGCGTCCCGCACCTGCGACTCCTTCGACGCGAGCTGAACCTCGTAGTCGAGATCCTGAAAGCGGCAGCCGCCGCAGGCGGGATAGTGCGCGCACGGCGCCGCGACGCGCTGCGGAGAGGGAACGAGCACCTCGGTCGCGAGCGCCTCGGCGAAGCCGCGCTTCACCTTCGTGACGCGGGCCTTGACCGTGTCGCCCGGCAGGCCGCGGCGGACGAAGACGACGAAGCCGTCGAGCCGCGCGACACCGTTCCCGCCGTACGCGAGCGAGTCGATCGAGAGCTCGACCTCCTCGTGCATCTTCACCGGCGCGGCCATCCAGTCGAGGGTACCGGCACGTCTGGCCAGGTGCGGATCGGACGGCGAATGGGCTCAACGCCCAGGACGCGTCCCTACTGGACGATGGAGACGTACACCGACCGTGTGCGCGGACCGTCGAACTCGCAGAAGAAGATGCCCTGCCAGGTGCCGAGCGCAAGCTCGCCGTCGTCCGTGAGCGGAACCAGGACGCTCGGGCCCATGAAGGCGGCGCGGATGTGGGTCGGTGCGTTCTCCTCACCCTCCTCGACGTGCTGCCAGTGCCAGTCGCCCGGAACGATCCGCTCGAGCGCTGTCTCGAAGTCGCGCGCCACGGCCGGGTCGGCGTGCTCGTTGATCGTGACGCCCGCCGTCGTATGCGGGACGTAGACGAGGACGGCCGCCCCGCTCGCGCCACGCACCGCCTCCCGAACCTCCGCGGTGATGTCGACGAGCTGGCTCTGCCGGTCGGTGCTGAGCGTGAGCTCTTTCATCGGCCCGTATCCTAGAGACGTGGCCGACATCGCCTTCAGCGAGCGTGAGCTCGACGCCTACCGCACCGGTGCCGACCGCTTCATGGCGGAGCTCGACGAGGAGAGCTACCTCCATTTCGCGGGCCTGAAGCCGGACTACGACCTGGCGTCGATCTACACGCGCCACGCCGAGCTGACCGATCTCGAGCAGGTGAAGCGCCTCGGCGCGACCGTCGACGGCCGCAAGAACCTCGAGCTCTTCCGCTTCGGCTGCGAGGGCTTCCTCGGCGGCCTGACGCGCGGCAACGCAGAGCGGATCGCCGCGCTCGAGGCCTCGCTCGAGACCCAGCTCGATCAAGAGCACGGTGGCCGCACGATCGGCTACCGGATGCTGACGCCGGCGATCGCGAACGAGCCCGACCGCGAGCTCCGGCAGGAGCTCGAGCAGCGACGGAACGAACTGACCGAACGGGAGCTGAACCCGATCCACCTCGAGGCGGCCGAGACGAATGCCCGCGCCGTGACCGAGCTCGACGCGCCCACCTACCTCGCCCTCTACCGCGACCGGTTCGGCTGGGAGATCGACGGCCTCGCCGCGCAGTGCCGCGACTTCCTCGACTCGACCGAGCGCCTCTACGAGCAGACGATGGACCGAGCCCTCCGATCCCACGTCGGGATCGGGCTCGAGGAGGCCGAGCGCTTCGACGCGCGCCGCTTCTTCCGCGGCTCGAGCTGGGACAAGGCATTCCCTGCCGACCGGATGCTGCCCGCGCTGCGCGGCACGCTCGCCGGGCTCGGGATCGACCTCGACGCCCAACGGAACGTCCACCTCGACATCGAGGAGCGGCCGACGAAGGACCCACGCGCGTTCTGCTCACCGATCGAGGTGCCGGGCAAGGTGATGCTCGTGATCCAGCCGATGGGCGGCCCCGACGACTGGCGGGCGCTCTTCCACGAAGCCGGCCACATGGAGCACTTCGCCTTCACCTCGGCAAGCCTCAAGGTGGAGGAGAAACGTCTCGGTGACAACGCCGTCACCGAGGGTTGGGCGATGCTTCTCGAGCACCTCACCTGGGAGCCGGCTTGGCTGAACCGGATGCTCGACGTGCCCCGCCCGCAGGAGTTCGCCGCCGAGAGCGCGGTGCAACTCCTTTGGTACACGCGCCGCTACTCCGCAAAGCTCCTCTACGAGCTCGAGTTCCACGCTGCGGTGCGTCCGGAGTCGATGCGCGGCCGCTACGTTGAGCTCCTCGGCGCTGCGCTGAAGATCGAGCCGAGCCCGGCCGACTACCTGGCCGACATCGACTCGGGTTTCTACTGCACCTCCTACCTGCGCTCGTGGGCGTTCGAGGCGCAGCTCCGCACGTTCCTGCGCGAGCAGTATGGCGATGCCTGGTTCACGCGCCGTGAGGCTGGAACGCTCCTACGCGAGCTGTGGGAGCTCGGCCAGCAACCCACGGCCGACGAGCTCCTGAAGGACGTCACCGGCGCGCCAGTGACCATGGAGGCAATCGCGGAGCGGATCCGCGAGGCGCTTCCTGCTTAGAGGGCGCCGCCGGCTGCGGGCGGAACGCCCGACTCGGGGGCCACACCGCCGCCCTCGCGCGCCAGGTAGTCCTCGACGAGCATCACGTTGTCGCGGCAGCGCTCGACGACCGCGAGGAGCGACGACATCGACGCCACCTCTTCGCGCTGCTCCTGGAGGAACCAGTGCATGAACTGCTCGCCGACGAGGTCGTTCTCCGCCCGCGCAAGCTGCGCGAGGTCGGCGATCTGCGCGGTGACGCGGTGTTCCTGCTCGAGTGCGAGCGCGACGGGCTCAACGGCATCGCCGAACGCCGACTTCGGGGCATCGACCCCCGGGATCGAGACGGCGATCCCGGCGTCGAGCAGGTACTGCACGATCATCATCGCGTGGTTGCGCTCCTCGACCGCCTGGCGGTAGAAGTGCGCGGCCAGCTGCGGCAGCGTCTGGGCGTCGTAGTGGACCGCGATCGCGACGTACTGCTGCGACGCACCGAGCTCGTAGCCGATCTGGCCGTTGAGCGCTGCGGGGAAGGAAGCCACGAAGCGACTCTAACGGAGGGGTAGGGTTGACCGATGGCGAGCGTCATGGCGGATCACCTGAAAGGTCGCAGCTTCACGCGCATCGGCGCGTGGGAGCGCGACGATCTGCTCACGGTCGTCAACCTCGCCGACGAGCTGAAGACGGAGCGAGCGCGGCGCAAGGAACTGCGTCTGCTGCCGGGCCGCACGATCGGGCTGATCTTCTTCAAGCCGTCCACCCGCACCCGGGTCGGCTTCGAGGTGGGGATCGCGGAGCTCGGCGGGCTTGCGCTCTACCTGCCGGCCGCCGACCTGCAGCTGGCGCGCGGCGAGAGCGTGAAGGACACGGCGATCGTGCTCTCGCGAATGCTGTCCGCGATCATGATCCGCACGTTCGCGCAGGCCGACGTCGAGGAGTTCGCAGCCGAGGCGTCGATCCCCGTGATCAACGGCCTCACCGACGCGACCCACCCGCTCCAGGCGCTGGCCGACGCGATGACGATCCGCGAGCGCTTCGGTGGCCTCGAAGGTGTGCGGCTCGTCTACCTCGGCGACGGCAACAACGTGTGCGCCTCGCTGATGCGGATCGCCGGCCGCTTCGGGATGCACTTCGTAGCCTCCACCCCGCCCGGCTACGAGCCGAACGCCGACTACGTCGCCGCCGCACGTGCCGATGCCGAGGCGAACGGCGGCTCGGTCGAGCTGATCGCCGACCCACGCGAGGCCGTTCAAGGCGCGCAGGTGCTCTACACCGACGTCTGGACGAGCATGGGCAGAGACGACGAGCGCGAGCGCCGCCTCCGCGACCTCGCCGGGCACCGGATCGACGACGCGATCCTCGACGCGGCCGGCCCCGAAGCGATCGCCATGCATTGCCTGCCGGCGCACACGGGCGAAGAGATCACCGCCGAGGTGCTGTACGGCCGACGCTCGCTCGCCTGGGAACAGGCCGAGAACCGCCTGCATACCCAGAAGGCGCTGATGGCGCTCGTCATCCGCTGACCGACGAATGCTGCCGCTCCGCGACAACGTCCCCACCCGCTCGCGCCCGGTCGTCACCTGGGCGCTGATCGCGGTCAACGTGCTCGTCTGGGTGCTCTACCAGCTACCCGACCTCGAGCGGTCGGTCGTCGAGCTCGGCTACCAGCCCTGCGAGGTCACGGAGGTGTGCCGACAGATCGGTGAAGCATGGCCGCTCAACCTGTTCAGCTCGATGTTCCTGCACGGCGGCTGGGAGCACCTGCTCGGAAACATGCTCTTCCTCTGGATCTTCGGCAACAACGTCGAGGACTCGATGGGCCGCAGCCGCTACCTCGCCTTCTACGTGCTCGGCGGGCTCACGGCGACCGCAGCGCAGACGATCGTGACGCTCCACTGGGGCAGCGCCGCCGACGCCGCGATCCCGAACGTCGGCGCGAGTGGCGCGATCGCGGCCGTGCTCGGCGCCTACTTCGTGTTGCTGCCGCGGGCGCGCGTCCTGACCTGGATCGTCTTCGTGCTGCGTGAGGTCCCGGCCTTCGTGCTGCTCGGGCTCTGGTTTGTCTTCCAGCTCTGGTCGGGCAGCGGCGCGATCGCCCACCCCGAGCAGGGCGGCGGCGTCGCGTTCTTCGCCCACGTCGGTGGCTTCGTGTTCGGGCTGGCGCTCGTCAAGCTGTTCGCGATCCGCAAACCGCTCGAGCCGCGTTGGACCTGACCGCATTCGAACGGCACGTGCAGGCGGCGCTCGAGTCGCTGCCCCCCCACCTCGCCAAAGCGGTGCGGAATCTCGAGCTCGTCGTCCTGGACGAGCATCCGGACGATCCCGACCTGTTCGGCCTCTACGAGGGCGTTCCCTTGCCGGAGCGCGACGACGAGGCCGGAATGCTCCCCGACCGGATCTCGATCTACCGCCGTCCGCTCGAGGAGGAGTTCCCCGACCCGGTGGAACTGGAGGACGAGATCCGGATCACGGTGCTGCACGAGCTCGCGCACTACTTCGGAATCGACGAGGACCGCCTCGACGAACTCGGCTACGCCTGATGACAACCGCGCTCGAAGCCATCGCGATGCTGTCGTTGGTCGTCGGCGTCGCGGTCGTGCTCTGGTGCTTCATCGGTCGCTGAACGCACGGGAATGCGCGACAGGGGCGCCGCGTTTTCAGGGGTATGACTACGACGATCAACGAGATCCACGCCGAGATCGAACGGTTGAGCGAGGTGCGCTCGGAGCTGTGGTACACGCTCTCGCGGGGCCGCGACCAGACGGTGGTGGACGAGATCAAGGCACTGGACGTGAGGCTGCAGAGCCTCTGGGACGCACACCGTGCCGAGCGGGCGCGAATCCGCTTCGGCGAGCGCGAGAACATCGTGCGTCGCGCCCGCGCCGAAGACCGGCTCGACCGCGCGGCATAGAACGTCGGCGAGGGCGCGGGAGACCGCGCCCTCGCCTATCATCCGCCCCGTCATGGGGCTGTTGCGAAGGCGCGAGGCGGAGGAGCTCGACGTTGAGAGCGAGCGCGCCACCCTGCGCCGGCAGCGCGAGGCAATGGGAGCGGAGCTCGAGTCGCTGAAGCGGACACTCGCGGAGCGCGTCGCGGCCGTCCAGCTGCGTGAGCGCGAGCTCGCGCAGACGCAGGCGCGAGTCGAGCAGCGGGAGACGGAGCTCGAAGGCGTCCGCGCGCGCAGCGTGCGCGTCGCGGAGATCAGGGCTCGGCTCGCCGAGACGAAGGCGAAGCGGGCGACGCGCAACGAGAGCCCCGTCGCGGCGGCGGAACAGGTCGACCTCGCCGCACGGGAACGGGCGCTCGCCGAGCGGGAGGCGGAGCTCGAGCTGCTCGACGGGCGCGCAACCGAGCTCGCGGCGCGTGAGCAGGCGTTGGCCGACCGTGAGCAAGCCGCTGCCGAGCTCGAGGCGCGGACGCTCGAGCTCGACGCGCGCGAGCAGTCCCTCGCCGAGCGGGAAGCCACCGCGACGAAGCGGCCGGCGGCAGAGCAGCCCACCAAGGCGGACCGCGCACTCGCGAAGGAGTTCGCGGCGCTCGAGGCCCGCGCGACGGCGCTCGACAAGCGGGAGCAGGCACTCGACGAGCGTGAAGCGGAGCCACCGGCTGTCGCTCTCCCGGAGGCACCGGAGCTCGCCGCGGTCGAGGAGAAGCTCCAGGCGCTCCGCGAGGCCGAGAAGGCATTCATCAAGACCCACGCCGAGCTCGCAGCCCGAAGCGAGACGATCGCCGAGCGCGAGTCCGAGCTCGCCGCTCGCGAGCGCGCGCTCGCCGAGCAGGAGGCCCCCGCACCAGAGCTCGACGAGCTCGAGGCCCGAATCCGCCGGCTCGAACAGGGCGGGAGCAAGGGCCGCACCGGCAGCTCGACCCAGACCTTCAGCGCCGGCCTGCAGCAACTCCAGCAGCGCAGCCGCCGCCCGTCGCCAGACGGCGAGGACTCTCTACACTAGGGCCGTCCCGGGGCGTTAGCTCAGCTGGGAGAGCGCCGCGTTTGCAACGCGGAGGTCGCCGGTTCGATCCCGGCACGCTCCATATTTCCTCGCAGAGCGAAAATCCGCAGGAGCGGATTTTCGCTCGCTCAAGACCCCTGAAGGGGCGGCTCCGCCGCCCAGTCACTTCCCTTCCGCAGCTTGCAAAGGGTTCGAGCCCGCTTAGGTCCATCCGTTGTCCTTGTTACATCAATGCCCCTGCTTAGGGGCAGCTTTCAGTGTCCGGTCGCTAGGCCGGCGGGCGACATGCAGGAATAGAGTCAGCCGCCGCCCGCCGAGTATGCGCCACTCACGGGACACCGCCACACGCAGAGCGTGACAGTGAGTGTGCGAAGTCACTGAAGAGGTCGGGGGGCATGCTCTTCGCTAGTCGATCGCGGCCACTACCGCCGTGAGGTGCGATGGGGCTGTCAGGCCTTCACGGCTGCGCAGATTGCGCCGACGTGCCGGTGATCGGTGCCGCAGCAGCCGCCGACGACCGTGAGGTTTGGGAGCCGTGGAGCGAGGTCGCGGTAGTGCTGGGCTAGCTCGAGCGGGTCGCCTT
>JBKJML010000192.1:0-4928 GCA_046596415.1 Gaiellaceae bacterium
CGCTCGTCCGACCCTGCGGCGGAAGCGACGCCTTCGTCAGCGCCATCGGCAGCAGCGCCGATCGTCAGGAGCGGATGGATGCCTTCGAGCGCGTTCACCCACTTGCCGGTCTCGTACCCCTTGAACCAGATGGCAGCCGTGTACTCACCCGCCGGAAGATCAGGAACCTCGAACGTCAGCACGCGCAGGGTGCCGAACTCCCCCGGTTTGCCCAGCTCGCCGATCTTGACTAGGCGGGGATCGTCCTCGCCCTGGAGGTGGTCGGCGACTTCGAGTTGCACCAGGTAAATCCGGAGCGGCCCCAGAAACTGCTCGCTTCCCTCTCCAACGTCTAAAGCCACTAGGTCGCCCGCCTGGGCGACACGCTCGCTGAAAGCCGGGTTGAGCTTTGCCTCCGCCGTTGAGGCGAACATCAAGCACAGCAGTGTGACGGCAATCAGACGGCGCATCCTCAGATGATTACACCGCTAGTCCGTCGGCAGTTCCAAGCTGACGCCTTCGGGGGTCATTCCCGCGCACTGGCCCAGGCGATCATCCCCGAGGTTGGAGGAGTCCCAGGCGGCAGGTCGGCGGGCGTGAGCGACCACTAGTTGGTGTCGTGGGTTACAGAGACGCCGTAGCCTCGATTTCGATGAGAAGCCCCGGCAGCGCGAGCCCTGAAACGCCCGCGATCGTCTGGGCTGGGTGGCCTGCTCCTCCTGTCGCTTCGTCGATGCCGCTCGTGATCACCTCGTACTCGGTGGGCGTCGTGGTGTAGATCGTCCTGCGCACGATGTCGTCCCATGTGACGTCGACCTCGCGCATGGCGGTTTCCAGGTTGCGCATCGCTGCGACTGTCTGGGCCCTGAGATCGCCCTCGCCGACGATGTTGAACCCGCCGTCCAGCGCGACCTGGCCTGCGAAGTAGATCGTGCGCGACCCCGTCGCGACGGTGATGTGACTGAAGCCGGGTGCTGGATGAAGAGCGGGCGGATTGAGCAGTTCACGTCCCATGATGACGCCTCCTTCGCGACGATGTACGGGGGCAGGACGCCCCCTCCCTTGCTCGATGTGGAGCCGATTCGTGGAAGCGTCGAGGAGCCTACGTCGGTGCCAGGATCATGCCGAACTGTGCGCAGCCCTCGATTACCCGCGCGATCGTCGCCTCGCTCACTGAGGTCTCGAACGCTTCGGCCTCGTCGACATCGACACCGTACTCGAGGAAGAACCGCTCGAAGCCCTGCGGCTCGAAGCCGCAGATGACCCTGACGTCGTCCGGCCCCTCGTTGCGGAAGGAGTGCACGGTCCCTCGGGGGACGTTCATGTACTCGCCCGGCCCGAGCGACGTCCACGTGTCGTCACACATGACCCCGAGACGACCGGCAGTCACGTAGAAGAACTCGTCGGCATCCTCGTGGTGGTGCGGGGGCGGCCCTGGCACACCCGCCGGCGTCACCACTTCGAGCGCGGCGACGCGACCACCCACCGGCAGCAGCGTCACTCGATGTCCGATGACCCAGAGCGACCTCGCCTCGTTGGCGTCGACCCGCACCGGTCCCACTTCACGATCGAGATCCGTCTTGCTGCGGTTCATAGCGGCCTCCGATATGATGTGGTACGTGATCCGTACCAAATATAGTACTGCTGGCGTACGAGATCTGTCAACTCCGGCGGCGCTCGAGCACGTACCTAGCGTCGTCGGTCGGCTACGTCTCGCGTACGACCTCGGACGGACTGAAATGCTGGCACGCATCCAGGCCGCCGGGCACCCAGAGGTCACCACGGCGATGATCGCGCTCTTCCGGTTCGCCGGCGTGCACCGGCGTCGGCCAGGCGAGATCGCGGCAACCGCACGCCTATCCAAGCAGGCGACCAACGACCTGCTGAGAGAGCTCGAACGCTTGGGCTATCTCGAACGCCACCCAGATCCCACCGACGGGCGCGCCCGCATCATCCAACTGACCAAGCGCGGCCAAGCGCTCGACACAGCCGTGCGAACAGCCGGACTCGAGGTCGAGCAGTCATGGCGGAACCACTTCGACGACAGCCACTGGGCGACGTTCAACAACGTACTCGACACATTGATCGCGATTGCTGAATAGCGTCGGGACAACCCGTCCCAGGACGCTCGCTTCTCGGGTGGCGCGGCGATCGCCTTCGGTACTCGGCGAAGTGCACGAAGTCGTCGCGCAAGCGTCTAGTATCGGTGCGACATAGTTGAAGCTGGATGTCGGCGTCTGAGAGACTCGCTGCTTGTTCAAGGAGGTCGGCTAGTTATCTTCTCGTTCGGTTATCGCGCGATGAGTTTGCCCCATCCTGACCGGTGCTTCGCGTGCTCCGGCCGTTCGAGGGTCGCTGAGCGATGAATCGTCGTGGCCAGCTGCCACAGCTTTCCGGCCGCACGTTCATCACCGACGGCGGGATGGAGACGGTTCTGATCTTCCACGCCGGCCTCGAGTTGCCGCACTTCGCGTCCTTCGTCCTGCTTGACAACGAGCAAGGGGCGGAGGCGCTGCGCGCCTACTACCTGCCATACATCGAGATCGCGCGGGAGCAGGGTGTGGGAATCATCCTCGACACGCCAACCTGGCGGGCGAACCCGGACTGGGGCGCTCGACTTGGCTACTCGCCTGAGGCGCTGGCGGAGGTGAACCGCCGCGGCGTCGCGCTCCTCGAAAAGCTGCGGGCGAGTGGCGGCGAGGAGCCTGCGCTCGTGATCAGCGGCTGCCTCGGCCCGCGCGGCGACGGCTACCGAGCCGAGCACCTGATGAGTGCGGCTGAGGCCGAGCAATACCACGCACCCCAGATCGCGACGTTCGCCGGCACGGCGGCCGACATGGTCACCGCGCTCACACTGACCTACGCGAACGAGGCGGTCGGTGTCGTCCGGGCCGCCGAAGCGGCGGCGATACCAGCGGTGATCTCGTTCACGGTTGAGACCGACGGGCGCCTTCCGAGCGGGCAGCCTCTGCCCGAGGCGATCGAGCAGGTCGACGCGGAGACCGCCGGGGCGGCCGCGTACTTCATGATCAACTGCGCGCATCCGACCCACTTCGCGGACGTGCTCGAGGACGTCGGCCCATGGGTCGACCGGGTCCGCGGACTGCGGGCCAACGCATCGGCAAAGAGCCACACCGAGCTCGACGAGGCCGAGGAACTCGACGAAGGCGACCCGCTCGAGCTAGCCCAGCACTACCGCGACCTCGCTCCACGGCTCCCAAACCTCACGGTCGTCGGCGGCTGCTGCGGCACCGATCACCGGCACGTCGCCGCAATCTGCGCAGCCGTGAAGGCCTGACAGCCTCACCGCACCTCACGGCGGTAGTGGCCGGGCGGCGGAGCCGCCCCCTTCAGGGGTCTTGAGCGAGCGAGAAATCCGCTGCTGCGGATTTTCGCTCTGCGAGGAAATGTGCACCTTGCAGGGCAGCTTTCGAACCTCGCTCTGCCCTGAGGCTGTCTCAGGGCCGGCGCAGCCGAACCTGAAATCGGGCGGCATCCCAAGTTCGCGTTGCGCCGCTCTGGCCAGCGCGCTAACCACGCCGCAGCTTGTCGAGCAGCGCCAGATGTTTGATCACCTACCGAAGGCTCGGGACAGGAGACCTGCGCGGCTGCGCGTCGCGGTCTTGGCGAAGATGGACTTGAGGTGGTCTTGCACGGTGTGCTGCGACACGAAAAGCTGAAGGGCGAGCGTCTTCGTGTCAGTTCCAGTCGCGAGCTGCTCGAGTACTTCGGTTTCCCGGGCGGTCAGGCCGAAGGCCCGCCCGAACAGGTCGAGCCGCTCAGCCGGTGAGCTCTCCTCCATGGTCACGGCGATGTTCCGCAAGTGGTGTGCTTGGGGCCCGCTGATCCGGGCGGCGCGGACGGTCACCCACAGGCCGTCCGAGAGGTGGACTCGCGCGGTAGCGGGGTGGTTGTCGACGCCTCTCTCGACGGCGAGCAGTTGGGCTGCGACGTTGTAGGCGCTTGCGGGGATAGGCGGCTGGCTGTCTGTCCGAGGCAACAGCGTCCGCAGGTAGTCGTGTGCGTCCGGAGTCTGCCCGAGCACTCGCAGGTCCGACGAAAGGAGCAGTACCACCGGGCCGGCGTGAACATGATCCTCCGAGCCAGCGGAGGTGAAGCAGGCAGCCTGCGAGTGCCGCAGGGCTCGGGTGAGTGGCTGGACGAGTTCGGCCAGGAAGGCGGCGTCATCCGGGCTGAACGGGCCACGGGGCGCGTCTCTGAACAGCTCCAAAAAGCCCCAGCAGCCGTGCTGGTCGGCGAACACGACCGAAGCGACGTCGCCGACGCCGTGGACTTGCAGGAACTCGCGCCATACCAGGCTCTGGCCGAGATCGCCGCCGGTTTCGGCGTGCAGCAGTGCGACGTGCGTCCTTCCCAGTCCGGTCCAGCGGTTGAGCGCGGTGCCGTACTTGAGCAGGATCTGGCGTGGCAGTTCGCTGCGCCACGGGACGTCGGCCACGGGAGCGACACCGACCCAGGTCAGTGGGTCGGTCAGCAACCAGGCGTAACTGTCGAAGCTGACGACCCGGCCGATCTCGTCGAGGACTTGCGCGCGCAGGTCTCGCGCGTCGAGGTCGGCCTCGCACAGGCGTCGCACCTTCGCCGCCGCGAGCGAGTCAGCCATGAGCCGTCAGTAGGCGACAATTTCCCAGATTTCTGGGATATGCCGCGGAACGAGCCATCCCTACCGTTGGAAAGCCAACTCTCCCATCGAAGTTATGGAGCCGTCATGACGACCCTACACATCGAGCACCCGATCACCGACTTCACTACCTGGAAGGCTGCGTTCGACCAGTTCGCCGCGGCCCGCGCACAGGCAGGAGTGCAGAACGAGCGCATCCAGCAACCCATCGACGACGACCAGTACGTTGTCATCGACTTAGGGTTCGACACTGTCGAGCAGGCGCAGAGCTTCCTCGCATTCCTCGAAGCCAGCGTGTGGTCATCAC
>JBKJML010000154.1:0-5818 GCA_046596415.1 Gaiellaceae bacterium
CCGAAACGAAGAAGCCCCGCCTCCTGGCTCGAACGGGAGGCGGGGCTTCTTTCCATCGTGTGAGCCGGAGGCGGGACTCGAACCCACGGCCTACTGCTTACAAGGCAGTTGCTCTACCAGCTGAGCTACTCCGGCGGACGCCGGACATCGTAGTTCGGGTTAGTAGATGACGGCGCGCGAGGCCTGGTGCTGGAGGATCTTGCGCTTGACCCGCTGGAGCGCATTGTCGATCGTCTTCGTGTCGCAGCCGAGCTCGACGGCCATGTCTTCATACGACTGCCCTTCCAGGTAGCAGCGCAGTGCGTCCGACTCGAGCCGCGAGAGGCCGCTGCCCAGCGCGAAGACGAGACTCTGGAGCTCCTCGGTCGAGATCACGCAGATGGCAGGATCGTTCGTCGTCGGGCCCGGCAGCGCGTCGCCGAGCGAGCAGTCCCCGTCCGAGTCCTGACCCGCAGGTGTGTGGCTGAACGAGATGTAGGTGTTCAACGGCTGGTGCTTGAAGCGGGTCGCGGTCTTGATCGCGGTGATGATCTGGCGCGTGACGCAGAGCTCTGCGAAGCTGCGGAACGAGGTCTCCTTGTCGGCACGGAAGTCACGCACTGCCTTGTAGAGACCGATCAGCCCCTCCTGAATCAGATCCTCGGAGTCGCCGCCGGCGAGGAAGTACGAGCTCGCCTTGAGCCGCACGAAGCCGTTGTAGCGGCGGATCAGCGTGTCGAGGGCCGGCTGACTGCCGTTGCGGGCCTTCATGACGAGCTGCAAATCCTCAAGCTCTCGTTGAGCCTTCTGCGGGCTGTACGCCGGTGCTGCGCTTCGAGCCGACATCGCGTCTCCCCTGCTGTGTAGCGGGAAAGAGCCATGACGTTCGCCTGGTCGAACGCTCAACTCTCACCCTGAAGTTGAGGCAGAAGATAGCACCTTGGACTGCAAGTTACAAGCACTTTGCAAAGGTCCTATTGTAAGAAGAACGTATGTTCGCCTAGCGGCCTCGGCGCAGCTGTTCGAGCCGGGCGCGCGTAGCGGCATCGAGTCGGTCGGCGAGCTCCGAGCGAGGAGCCTCCTCGCGGCGTGGCGCCTCGAGGTCCCGCAGGAAGACCCGCGAGGAGCGCTTCTGCACCTCCTGACCCGATGTGCCGCGAACCGCAGCGTCCGAGGAGACGAGGCACACCGCCTCCTGTCCGCGGTGCTCGGCAGCGAGGCGCTCGAGCATCGCGTCGGCATGCGGTGCAAAGCGAACTGCGAGTGGGCCCACCTCCGCATCCGGGCCGACGCCGTCGAAGACGAGAACGCCGCGGGCGCCCTGCAGCGCCACGAAGCTCGCGAGCTCATCGGTCAGCTCGCGCGCGTCCGCGTACTCGCTCGCGTGCAGGAGGTTGTAACCGTCGAAGAGATAGAGGGTCGGCTCGGCCATCTCAGCCGTCGCCGCGCTGACGGCGCGCCTCGTAGAGCAAGAGCGATGCGGCGACGCTGACGTTCAGCGACTCGACCCGGCCGGCGAGCGGGATCGAGATCGCTCCGTCGCACGTGCGGCGCACGAGCGGGCGCACCCCTTTGCCTTCGGCGCCGAAGACGAGTGCGACTCCGCCGGTGAGGTCGGCTTGCCACATCGTCTGCGGCGCGTCGGCGTCGGCACAGAACGACCAGAGATCGGCGCGCTTGATGTCCTTCAAGTACCGCGCGAGGTTCGTGACCACCGCAACGGGTAGGTGCTCGACGGCACCCGCCGAGGCCTTGCAGACGACGGAGGTGACGGTCGCACTGCGGTGTGCCGGCACGACGACCCCGGTTGCGCCCGCACCCTCGGCGCTGCGGCAGACGGCCCCGAGATTGCGCGGGTCGGTGACCTCGTCGAGGCAGATGAGCAGCGGTCGCTCCGCCGCTGCGAGCTCGTAGGCGTCCGCATAGCGGTACGGCTCGCACCAGGCGAGCACGCCCTGGTGGTCACGGGTTCCCGCCGCCTCCGCGAGCTCGCGCTCGGGCTTCTCCTGCGGCCGCGGGCCGTCCCGAAGCCACGGCTCGGCGAGCAGCGCGCGGTCGGTGGCCCAGAGCTCCAGCACCTGCCTCCTGCCTCGCAGCACCTCGCGAACGGGACGCCGGCCGTAGACCTGCTCGCGGGTCACGGGCGCTCGACGAGCCGGTGGCCGCCGGTCTCGTCGCGCACCTCCCAGCCGGCGGACTCGATCTCGGCGCGGAGCCGGTCCGCCTCCTCGTAGTTGCGCGCATCGCGGGCCGCGTCGCGGCGCCGGGCGAGCTCCTCCACCTCCGGCGGCGCCTCCGCTCGATCGCCGAGCGAGGCGAGCCCGAAAATGCCGAGCGCGCGCCGCAACAGCTCGTGGTCGCGCCACTCGTGCAGGACGGCGAGCGCCTCGGGCGTGTTGAAGTCGTCCTCGAGCGTCGCCGCGAATCTCTCCCAGGCTCCGTCCGAGGCCGGCACCGACTCGCCGCGGAAAGCCTCGCGCAGGCTCTCCGTCCGCGCCGCGGCAGCCTCGAGCGTCTCCTGCGAGAAGTCGATCGGCTTGCGCCAGTGGGCGGTGAGGAAAAAGACGAGCAGCGTCTCGCGGCCCCACGTGTCGAGTGCCTCACGGATCGAGACGACGCTACCGCTCGACTTCGACATCTTCGCGCCGACGAACCGGAGCATTCCGTTGTGCATCCAGAGCGCGGCGTAGGAGTGGCCGAGCGCGCCGGACTGCGCGAGCTCGTTCTCGTGGTGGGGGAAGACGAGGTCGAGGCCGCCGCCGTGGATTGCGAACGACGGCCCGAGCAGCAGCTCTGCCATCGCCGAGCACTCGATGTGCCAGCCGGGGCGACCGCGACCCCAGGGGGAGCCCCAGGCCGTGTCCTCGTCGGGCTTGTTGGCCTTCCAGAGCGCGAAGTCGCGCGGATCCTCCTTGAGCGCGCTCGGCTCCTGCTCCTCCATCTGATCCGGCCTCTGGCCGGAGAGCCGCCCGTACTCCGCTAAGCGTTCGACGCGGAAGTAGACGTCACCCTCGACCTCGTAGGCGAAGCCGCGCTCGACGAGGTCGGCGATGAAGCGGACGATCTCGTCGATCGTCTCCGTGACGCGCGGGAAGTGGTCGACTGCGTCGAGCCCGAAGCCCGCCGTGTCTTCGAGGTACCACGCCGTCGCCTCGGCGGCGAGCGCCGCGCTCGCGCCGGGCGCGGCCTCGTAGATCTTGTCGTTCACGTCGGTGATGTTGTGCACGAGCGTCACTTCCCGACCCTGCTCACGCAGCCAACGCGCCAGCCAGGAGAAGACGACGAACGGCCGTGCGTTCCCGATGTGGGCGCGCGCGTACACCGTCGGACCGCACACGTAGATTCCGACCGGCCCGTCCGGGAGCGGTACGACGCCGCGGTGGAGGGTGCTATAGAGCTGCACCGATCCGCCTCAGTTTCTCCTCGGTCGAGAGCGCCGCCAGCACCGCATCGAGCGCCGGCCCCCGCTCGGCGCCTGTCAATGCGAGCCTCAGCACCTTGAGATCGCCGCCAACGGCTTTCAGCTCGCGCAGGAGCGCCTTCGGCTCGAGCCCCCCAGCTGCCTCCAGGGCGGCGTAGCGGTCGAGTGTTAGGCGCGCCTCCTCAGGGAGCTCGATGCGCTCGGGGCTCGCGAGCGAGCTCGCCATGGCTCGCGCCTCGTTCAGGTCGCGCGCCCCTCGCAGCGCCTCGGCGTACTCGACCGGCGCCCCGACGCGGGTCGTCAGTTCCTCGTCGGAGAGCGCTGCGATCGCGTCGATCGCAAGGCGCCTGAGCCGGGGCAGGTCGAGGTGGACGTCGTGCTTCGGGACGCCGAGCTCCTCGAGGTAGGCGCGCACCCCTTCGGGCGGGAAGCCCTCCTCGCGGAGGTCGGCGAGCGAGGAGTGCCGGCTGCGCTTGGAGAGCTTGCGGCCGTCCTCGCCGAGCAGGAGGCCATGGTGCACGACCTCCGGCGGTGTCGAGCCGAGCGCCTGGTGCATCCTGGCGTGGAGCTCCTCGTTCGGGCGATGGTCGTTGCCTCGGACGACGAGCGTGATCCCATGGTCGATGTCGTCGACGACACTCGCGAGGTGGTAGGTCGGGGTGCCGTCCTCGCGGACGAGCGTGACGCCGTCGAAGCGCTCGCCGAGTGTCGCTCCCGCCTCGAGGTGGCGGGCAGCGCGGTCGCTCTGGCGAATCGGGCCCTCATCCCAGCCGAGCCCGAGCCACGCCAGGTCGCGCACGATCTCCTCCTCGCCGCCCGGGACGGTGCGCGCCGGATCGGTGTCGTCGATCCGCAGCAGCAGCCAGTCGCCGAGCGAACGGTTCGCGACGGCCGAGAGCGCGCTGCCGAGGTGCAGCGACCCGGTGGGGCTGGGGGCGAAGCGGACGCGGGCGGCCATGCCCTCAATCTAGCGCTCGTGCTAGCGGTACTCCGGGTTCTCGAAGTCGAAGCGGCAGCCGGCATCCCACGCGGAGCGCTGGTTGCCGTACACCGGGAAGCCGCCGGCGTCCTTCAGGAGCCGCGCCAGGTGGAGCAGGTTCCAGGTCATGAAGGTCGCGTTCCGGTTGGTGAAGTCGTTCTCGGGCCCGCCCGAGCCCTCGTCGAGGTATGACGGGCCAGGCCCGGCCTCGCCGATCCAGCCGGCATCGGCCTGCGGTGGGATCGAGTAGCCGAGGTGCTGCAGCGAGTAGAGCACGTTCATCGCGCAGTGCTTGACACCGTCCTCGTTGCCGGTGACGAGGCAGCCGCCGACCTTGCCGTAGTAGGCGTACTGGCCCTGCTGGTTCAACACGCTGGAGTTGCCGTAGAGCCGCTCGATCAGCCGCGTCGAGACGGAGGACTTCTCGCCGAGCCAGATCGGCGTGCAGACGACGAGGACGTCCGCCGCCATGACGGTCTCGTAGAGGGCCGGCCAGTCGTCGCGCTTCGCCCCGTGCTCGGTCATGTTCGGCCAGACGCCCGGTGCGAGCTCGAGATCGACTGCGCGCACGACGTCGACGTGGACGCCTTGCTTCTCCATGATCGCGATGGAGCGATCGATCAGCCCCTGGGTGTGCGAGCGCTCGGGCGAGCGCTTCAGCGTGCAGTTCACGTAGAGGGCGCGAAGGTCGGAGTACTCGGGCATCGGTTGGGTCTCCTGGTCGGGGTAGTCGACCGTCTCGGTCTCGCGACGGCCCGATTCGTGACGCGCTACAGCTCGACGGCGCGCATGCCCGAGTCCGGGTAGCGCTCACCCGCGGCGGCGCCGATCGGGAAGGCGACGTCGAGCTCGGCGAGCTCGGCGGGCGTGAGCTCTACGTCGGCGGCAGCCGCGTTCTGCTCGAGGTAGCGCACCCGCTTCGTGCCCGGGATCGGCACGACGTCGTCGCCCTGAGCCATCACCCAGCTGAGTGCCACCTGAGCGGCGGTCGCACCCTTCGCCTCGGCCAGTCGTTCGACGTGCGCGACGAGGGCGAGGTTCTGCTCCAGGTTCTCGTCCTGGAAGCGCGGGGCGGCGATGCGTCGGAAATCATCGGCGGGGAGGTCGGCCGACGAACGGTAAGCGCCGGTGAGGAAGCCGCGCCCGAGCGGCGAGTAGGCCACGAGGCCGATCCCGAGCTCGCGCAGGGTCGGCAGGATCTCGGTCTCGAGCCCGCGCGTCCAGAGCGAGTACTCCGACTGGACCGCGGCGATCGGGTGGATTGCGTTGGCGCGCCGGATCGTCTCGGCGCCGGCCTCCGAGAGGCCGAGGTGCCGTACCTTGCCGGCCGCGACGAGCTCCGCCATCGCCCCGACGGTCTCCTCGATCGGGACGTTCGGGTCGACGCGGTGCTGGTAGTAGAGGTCGATCACCTCGACGCCGAGGCGCTCGAGCGAGGC
>JBKJML010000151.1:0-7901 GCA_046596415.1 Gaiellaceae bacterium
ATGATCGTCTGGATCGTGGGCAGCGTCGGGCCCGGCGCCTCGCCGATGCCGACGATGCCCTCGTCAGTATGGATCTCGACGATGAGGCCGGAGGCAGACATTCGAGTGCCGCCAGGCCAGACGAGCGGCTCTCGCATTGGAGTACGAACCGTCGTTGTATCGATCTTTGTGATCCGCACCGAAGTAGTTAAGATATGCCCCGTGTGCGCGGATTGTCAACTATCTTGACATTGTCGACTTGACTGCTCAACCCACGTTGCTGGCTTCTTTCGGCCCGGACAACAGCGCCGTCGGTGGCCCGACGGCGAAGGCCGGCCCGCGGGGCCAGCAGATCGTCGAGATCCTGCGCGGCGCGATCATCGCCGGCCATTTCGAGCCCGGCGAGCGGCTGATCGAGGCGACGCTCTCCAACGAGCTCGGCACGAGTCGCGGCCCCGTGCGCGAGGCGCTCCGCCAGCTCGAGAACGAGGGGCTCGTCATGTCCCTCCCCTATCGCGGTGCCGTCGTCCTCGGGGTCTCCGACGAGGAGGTCCAGAACGTCCTGATCCCGATCCGGCTCACCGTCGAGCGCTACAGCTTCGCGAAGGCGCTCGAGCGGATGACCGAAGACGACCTGGCCGAGGTGGCGAAGCAGGTGTGGCTGATGGAACAGGCGGCGATTGCGGGCGACCTCGCGAAGTCCGTCGAGGCCGACCTGCGCTTCCACGACCTCGTCATCTCTGCCTCGGGACAGACGCACACGCTGCAGATCTGGCGCAGCATCTGGCCGAGGATCCGCGCCTACTTCTACCGCTACGGCCGCAGCTCGAGCCTCGAGCAGATGGCCGAGGATCATCGTCAGCTGCTCGCCGCGATGCAGACGCGCGACCCGGACAAGGTGCTCGCTCTGCTCGAGCAGCACATCGCGGTGCCCGTGCCGCCGCCGGCGCCGCTCCGGAAGCAGGCGACCGCGTGACCGCCCTCCTCGAAGTCGAGAACCTGCGGACGGGCTTCGACACCCGCGAGGGCTTTCTGCGCGCGGTCGACGGCGTCGACTTCTCACTCGCCCAGGGCGGGACGCTCGGCGTCGTCGGTGAGTCGGGCAGCGGCAAGTCGGTCACCGCTCTCTCCGTGATGCGGCTCATCGACCGGCCGGGGCGGATCGCAGCCGGGTCGCACATCCGTTTCGAGGGCCGCGACCTGGCCGAGGCCAGCGAGCGGGAGCTGGCCAAGATCCGCGGCAACGAGATCGCGATGATCTTCCAGGAGCCGATGACCTCGCTGAACCCGGTCTTCACGGTCGGCAACCAGATCGCGGAGTCGGTGCGCCTGCACGAGGGCCTCGGCAAGAAGGACGCGCTGGATCGCGCGGTCGAGATGATGAAGCTCGTCGGCATTCCCTCGGCTGAACGGCGCGTGCTCGACTACCCGCACCAGATGTCCGGCGGCATGAGGCAACGCGTGATGATCGCTATGGCGCTCAGCTGCAACCCGAAGCTCCTGATCGCGGACGAGCCGACGACCGCGCTCGACGTGACGGTGCAGGCGCAGATCCTGGAACTGATGAAGGAGTTGCGCGAGCGGCTCGGGATGGCGATCTTGCTGATCACGCACGACCTGGGCGTGATCGCGGAGATGGTCGACGAAGTGGTCGTCATGTACGCGGGTCGCGTGGTCGAGCGCGGCCCCGTCGCGGACGTCTTCGCAAGCCCGCAACACCCGTATACCGAGGCGCTGCTCGACTCGATCCCGCTGCTCGGCATGCGCTACACGACGCCGCTCAAGGCGATCCGGGGAGTGGTTCCGAGCCCGCTCGAGTGGCCGGCCGGCTGCCGGTTCGCCCCACGGTGCGACTACACCTTCGACCGCTGCGTCACCGACGATCCCCCGCTCCTGCCCGTGCCGCCGCAGGGATCCGCCTGCTGGCTCTGCAAGAGCGGCCGGCGGGAGCCACGGGCGCGCCAGGTGGTCGCGTGACCTCCGGCCTCCAGACCTCCGGGGCCGGCGCGGGCACGGCCGGCGAGCCCACCGACGTGCTCCTGCAGGCGCGCGCGATCCAGAAGTACTTCCCGGTTCGGAAGGGCTTCTTCAAGCGGACGGTCGGCCAGCTCCAGGCGGTCGACGGCGTCGACCTCGACATCTTCCGCGGCGAGACCGTCGGCCTCGTGGGCGAGTCGGGCTGCGGCAAATCGACGCTCGGCCGGACGCTTTTGCGGTTGCTCGAGCCGACGGCGGGCGAGATCCATTTCGACGGCGTCGACGTGAGAAGGCTCGGTGGCTCCGACCTGAAGGCGATCCGACGCCACATGCAGATCGTCTTCCAGGACTCCGTCGGCTCGCTCGACCCACGCATGACGGTGAACGAGCTCGTCGGCGAGGGGCTCCGGATCCACGGCCTGGAGAAGAAGAGCCGCGACCAGGCGGTGCTCGACGTCCTCGAGCGCGTCGGCCTGAGCGCCGAGTCGGCAGGCCGCTATCCCCATCAGTTCAGCGGCGGGCAACGGCAGCGGATCGGTCTCGCGCGCGCGCTCGTGCTGAAGCCGAAGTTCATCGTCGCCGACGAGCCCGTCTCGGCCCTCGACGTCTCGATCCAGTCGCAGGTGCTGAACCTGCTCGTCGAGCTGAAGCAGGAGTTCAACCTCACCTACCTCTTCGTCGCTCACGACCTCGCCGTCGTCGGCTACATCTCCGACCGAATCGCGGTCATGTACCTCGGTAAGGTGGTCGAGCTCGCCACCTCGGAGGAGCTGTTCAGCCGGCCGCTCCATCCGTACACGATGGCCCTCCTCTCGGCGAACCCGGAGCCGATTCCCGGGCGCAAGAGCCAGCGGGTCGTTCTCACCGGCGACGTGCCGAGCCCGATCAACCCGCCTTCGGGTTGCCGTTTCCGGACGCGCTGCCCGATCGCGCAGCAGATCTGCGCCGAGGTTGAGCCGCTGCTCGAGCAGCACGGTCACGGTCACGGGGCGGCCTGCCATTTCGCCGGCACGCCCTTGCCCGAGTCTCGCCCGCTGACGAGCTAGCGTGGGCGCGCGGGCGCTGCAGGAGGTTCGTCTGCTGCACGACCAGCGCGTGCCGATGCGCGACGGCGTGCACCTCTCCGCCGACGTCTACCTGCCGCTCTCGGGCGGGCCGCACCCGACGATCTACCAGTGGACGCCGTACGAATCGACGCGCGAGCGCTTCGTCGCCTGGGGCGCGTGGTTCGCGCAGCGCGGCTACGTCGCGATCGTGTCGGATGTCCGCGGCCGCTACGAGTCGGAGGGCGAGTTCGACGCTTGGCGCCCCGACGGCGCCGACGCGCAGGACTCCCTCAGCTGGGCGGCAGGCGAGCCGTGGTGCAACGGGCGGATCGGCACCTGGGGCCGCAGCTACGGCGCCCTCGTCCAGTGGCAGCTGATGCATGCCGGCCACCCGAACCTCGAATGCATCGCGCCGCAGGTGATCCACGACGACTACTTCTGGGACGGCTACTTCACGGGCGGCGCCTTCCAGCTGGCGCTCACGCTCGGCGCGGCCGCGCTCTGGACGAGCGCGATCAGCCTGATCACCGGCCCGAGCGCGCGCGACCTGATGCTGAACGACCGGATCTGGCGCCACTTGCCGCTGATCGAGCTCGACGAGGTCGTGATCGGCCGCAAGGTCGACTACTGGCGCGAGTGGTGGGAGCACCAGGTAAACGACGAGTACTGGCAGCAGTTCCACCACCGGCCCGACAGCGTGACGGTGCCGATCTTCCAGCAGGGCGGCTGGTTCGATCCGTACTCCGGCTCGCACCTGCGCTCGTTCGCGAAGATCGGCGACCGCGTCCCGAACCGGGTGCTGATGGGGCCGTGGTCGCACGAGGAGGACGTGGAAACCTTCCGCGGCGACGTCGACCTCTCGGCCGGGGTGACTGTGATCCGCGACCACGAGCTCGCGTTCTACGACCGCTACCTCCGCGACGAGGGGAACGACTGGGACGAGCGTCCCCCGCTCGAGCTCTTCGTCCTCGGGCGAAACGAATGGCGCGGCGAGAGCGAGTGGCCGCTGGCGGGAACCGCGTTCACCCCGTTCTTCCTGCGCAGCGGCGGGCGGCTCGACCGAGACGTCCCGCGCTCCGACGAGCCCGCCGATCGCTACTCCTACGACCCCGAGGATCCCGTGCCGACGGTTGGCGGCGTCAACTCGGTGCTGACGATGACGCAGGGGGCGGCGCAGCCGATCCGGCCCGGCCCGTGGGACCAGCGCGAGCTGGAGGGCCGCGCCGACGTGCTCGTCTACACGACCGACGAGCTCGATCACGACCTCGAGGTGATCGGGCCGGTCGAGATGGTGCTCTTCGCCGCCTCGAGCGCGAAGGACACCGACTTCATCGTGCGCGTCTGTGACGTCTACCCGGATGGCCGCTCGATCTTCATCACCGAGGGGATGCTCCGCGCGCGCTACCGCAACTCGAACGACGGTGACAGCACCGAGCTGCTCGAGCCGGGCGAGGCCGCCGAGTACCGGATCCGCTGCTACCCGCTGGCGAACGTGTTCGCGAAGGGCCATCGAATCCGCCTCGACGTGACGAGCTCGAGCTTCCCGCGGTTCAGCCGCAACCTGAACAACGGCGAGGACGTCGGCACGAGCACCCGGATCGAGGTCGCCCGTCAGACCGTGTTGCACACCGACGTCTATCCGTCGCACGTCGTGCTGCCGGTCGTCGGCTAGTGCTCGTCGTCCGAGGCGCGACGGTGTATCCCGGCGACGGGCCGCCGCTGCGGGTGGACGTGGGCATTGTCGACGGGAAGATCGCAGCAGTCGGCGGCGAGCTCCCAGACGAGGCGGCCGACATCGTCGAGGCGGACGGGCTCTGGCTCTGTCCCGGCTTCATCGACGTCCATGCGCACACGGCGCTGCGCTCCTACGACGATCCGCTGCTGACGGAGGTGCTCTCGCAGGGGGTGACCACACAGGTGATCTGCCCCGACGGGCTGGCGCCGGCGCCGGTTGCGGCGGAGCGGTGGGCGGAGCGGCGCGACTACCTGCGGGCGCTCGAAGGCCCGGGGCCCGAGGAGTGGCCGTGGTCGTCGTTCGCGGAGTACCTGGACGCGCTCGACGCGACGCGCCCGGCGATCTCGCTCGTCCCCTCGATCGGCCACGGCGCTGTCCGCGATCTCGTGGTCGGCGGCGAGCGGCGGCCGGCCACGGCTCAGGAGCTGGAGGAGATGCGACGCGAGGTGCGCGTGGGCTTCGAGGCCGGCGCGACGAGCCTCTCGTTCGGCCTCGTCTACTTCCCCGGCGCCCATGCGGACACCGACGAGCTCGTCGCGGTTGCCGAGGTGGCAGCAGAGTTCGATGCGCCGCTCGTCCCGCACGTCCGCAACGAGGGCGCTGGCCTGCTCGCTGCGATCGACGAGCTGATCGAGGTCTCCCGCCGCTCGGGTGCGTCACTCCACGTCTCGCACCTGAAGTCGCTCGCCGACGAGACGCTGATCGAGCCGCTGCTCGAACGCCTCGAAGCCACCGAGGGTGTGACGTTCGACCAGTACCCCTACGGCGCCGGCTGCACGCTGCTCGCGAGCCTCCTGCCTGCCTGGGCGCAGGAGGGCGGCTCAGCCGCGACGCTGGCGCGCCTGCACGACGCGGGCGAGGTGGCGCGGGTCGCCCTCGACGTCGAGCAGGGTCTGCCCGGCTGGGAGAACGTGCTCGGCACGCTCGGGCCGGATCGGATCGTCGTCGAGGGCGAGAGCATCGCCGACCGCGGCGGCGAGCCCGTCGAGACGGTCGCGAAGCTGCTGCTCGGGTCGGAGCTCGGCGTCCAGATGATCCTCCACTACGCCTCCGAAGCGGCGGTCAGGAAGATCGCCGCGCACCCGCTGATGCTGCTCGGCTCGGACGGGATCTTCGGCGAGCGGCCGCACCCGCGGGTCGCGGGCAGTGCGGCTCGGTTCCTGGGCCGGTTCGCGATCCGGGAGGGCGTCGTGTCGCCGGAGGAGGCGATCGCCCGACTGACGGCCCGCGCGGCCGACCGCTTCGGGCTCGCGGATCGCGGCCGGATCGAGGTTGGTAAGCGCGCCGACCTCGCCCTGTTGGATCCTGCGGAGTACCTGGACGCGGCGACCTACGAGGATCCGCTGCGCCTCGCCGCCGGTGTAGTGGGCGTGTGGGTCGCGGGCGAGCGAGCGTGGGCCGACGGCGCACCGACGGGTGCGCGTGCGGGAGGTGTGGTCAGGTGAGGCACGACGAGATGCCGTCAATCGCTGCCGAGCGGGCGCTCGCCGGTCGCGCCGACCTGCTGCCGCTGAAGGGGAGCATCGCCGCGCCGCTGCCGCCGCACGTGCGCGAGGCGGTGCTGGCGGCGCTCGACGAGCACACGGTGACACCACCGTCGCGCGGCAATCTGGCGTTGCGGGAGGCGATCGCACGGAGCCTGCCGGCACCGGCCGACCCGGAGTGCGAGATCCTGGTCACGAACGGCGCCATGCACGCGCTCAGCCTCACCTTCCGCGCCATCCTCGAGCTTGGTGACGAGGTGATCGTGCCGACCCCCTGCTACTTCTTCCAGGGCCTGATCGAGCGAGCCGGGGGTGTGTTCGTCCCCGTCGCCTCGCGGGAGGAAGACGACTGGCGCTGGGATCCGGATGCGATCGAACGGGCGGTGACCCCGAAGTCTCGCGTCCTCGTCCTGACGAACCCGAACAACCCGACCGGCTACCTGCCGACCCGAGCGGAGCTGGACGCGCAACTGGCCGTCGCCTCCCGGCACGACCTGACCGTGATCACCGACGAGGCGTACGAGCGCTGCATCTTCGACGGCGAGCTGGCTTCCGCGTGGGGCGCCGAGAACGTGATCCTGATCCGCAGCCTCGGCAAGAGCCTCGCGATGCCGGCGTGGCGGATCGGCTTCGTCGCCGCCGACGCGGCGGTAATCGACGCGTGCCTGCGTGAGCTCGAGTGGGACGTCATCCGCGTCAGCCACGTCGCTCAGCGAGCTGCGGCGGCGGCGCTCGCAGGCTCACAGAACTGGCTGAATGAGCTTGGGGAGCGTCAGCGCCAAGACCGAGACGCTGCTTACGCGGTGATCGTCGAGCACCCGACCCTGAGCGGCGCACTCCCAGCGGCAAGTCCCTTTCTCTGGCTCACCCTCCGTGATCTGTCCGCTCGAGACCTTTGCGCCGCGGGGATCGGAGTCGTCGACGGAGCAGCTTTCGGCAGCCCCGGACACGGGCGTCTCCCGTTCGGTGGCGCCGCAGCGCTAGCGGACGAGCTTCGACGCGCGTTCGACCGGGTGACTGAGACCCTGAGGTGAAGTCACCGCAGGCGACTCGAGCAGACCCGCCCGCAGGCGGTGGTCAGCCCGAACGATCCGACTCTCGCGTTCGCAACTCGTTCCGGCGGATCTTCCCCGACGTCGTCAGCGGTAACTCAGCCACGAACTCGATCTCCTGCGGCACCTCGTACGCGGCGAGCCGCTGACGGACGAGCGCCTTCAGCTCCGCGGCCAGCTCCTCCGACGGTGACACCGCCACGACGAACGCCTTGATCGCCTGCCCGCGCACCGCGTCCGGGATCCCGATCACCGCCGCCAGCGCGACGGCCGGGTGGCGGATCAGGCACTCCTCGATCTCGCCGGGGCCGATGCGGTGGCCGGCGCTCGAGATCAGGTCGTCGGTGCGGCCGACGAAGGTGAAGTAGCCCTCGTCGTCGACCTCCGCCAGGTCGCCCGTGTGGAGACGGCCGTCGCGCACCTTCTCGGCGGTCGCCTCCGGGCAGCGCCAGTAGCCGAGGAACGCGACCGGGTCGCCCTCCATGCCGACCGTGATCTCGCCATCCACCAACTGCAGGTCGTGGCCCGGGTAGGCCCGCCCCATCGAGCCCGGCTTCGCAGGCCAGGCGGAGCAGTTGCCGATCAGCAGGTTCGCCTCGGTCTGGCCGTAGAACTCGTTCAGCCTCGC
>JBKJML010000155.1:0-3402 GCA_046596415.1 Gaiellaceae bacterium
CTCCTCGTTCGAATCGGGTCGTGCCATCTACGAGAGTAGCGACGACGCGCCCCGGGGAGCCGCCGAAGACCACTGCCGCCGCGGGATCTTCCCACGGAACGTACGGGGAGGCATCGAGTGAGACGACAGCCAGGTCGGCGCGCTTACCGGGTACGAGCGAACCAAGCTCGGTATCGAGCCCGAGCGCGCGGGCCGATCCGAGCGTCACGAGCTCGAGCGCCTCGGCGCCTCCGAGCGCGTCCGGCCGGCGCTCCAGCGCACGTGTGACCAGCACGGCGGCGCGCAGCTCCTCGAACATGTCGAAGGAGGGCGTGGACGCTGGACTGTCGGTACCGAGCCCGACGCGCGGGGTGGCTGCCCTGAACGCGGCGAGTGGCGCGATGCCGCAGCCGAGGAGTGCGTTCGAGCGCGGGCAGTGCGCGATTCCGACGTCGTGGGCCGCGAGCAGGGCCAGCTCCTCCTCGTCGATGTGGACGCAGTGGGCCGCCACGAGGTGCGGGCCGAGCAGGCCGGCTGCGGCGAGCATGCGCGTGCCGGTCTCGCCGGTTGGTTCGACGACGAGGTGCCGCACGAGCTCGAGCTCGCCTCGCCCGTGGACAAGCCATTCGCGCTCCGACTCGCTTTCGGCAATGTGCGTGCCGACGGGGAGCCCGAGCGCCGTGCAGGCCTCGAAGACGTCGACCGAGCAGGTGTAGGGCGCATGCGGCGAGACACCGAGTGTGACGCGAGGACCGAGCTCCCCGAGTGTGTTGCGCTTGCCCTCGAACTGGGCGAGCGCGGCGGCGGGATCGCTGCCGAACACCTCGAGGTAGACGGTGGCGCGCAGGCCCAGCTCCGCGCAGGCGGTCGCTGCGGCACCGGTGAAGCTGTAGTCCGCCGTGGTCGTGATCCCGCTCTCGAGGCAGCGGGCCGCGCCTAGCCGGGCGATCGCCAGCGCGTCGCCGGGCTCCTGGCGCGCTTTCCGCTCGATGTGGAGGCTGAGCCAGGGCGGGAACGCGAGCCCGTCGCCGAAGCCTGCGTAGACGGCGTACTCGAGGTGCGAGTGGGCGTTCACGAAGCCCGGGACGATCGCGCACCGCTCGTAGCGGGTGCCTGTGCCGAGCTCGGACGTGGTACCGACGGCAGCGATCCGGCCACCCTCGATCGCGACGGCCCCGCCTTCGATCGGCGGCCCTTCGACCGGGAGCACCCAGTCTGCCGAGAGCACCGTCGCCACGGGGCGCGACTCTACCGGTCGGCCGGGAGCGAGCCGCTCCGTTCCCAGCGGCGCTCCATGAAGACCGAGAGCCAGATCGAACTCTCGTAGAGGAGCAAGAGCGGAATCGACTCGAAGAGGAGCGAGACGGGGTCGACGGTCGGCAGCAGGATCGCGACGACGATCACCGCTGCGTAGCCGATCCGGCGGTTGTTGCGCAGCTTGTCGGCGGTGAGGACCCGGAGCCGCACGAGCGCCAGGATGAAGATCGGCAGCTCGAAGACGAGACCCATCGCAAGCAGGATCAGCGAGACGAACGAGTAGTAGTAGCTCGCCCGGATCTGTGTGTCGTAGAGGTTGGCGTCGTAGTTGACGAGGAAGTCGAGTGCGCGTGGCAGCGCGATGAAGTACGAGAACGCGACGCCGGCCGCGAAGAGGCAGGTCGCGAGGAACGAGAAGAGCGCGACGGTCCGCTGGACGTGCCGGTCGATCGCGGGCGCCAGGAAGCTCCAGAGCTGGTAGAGGATGACCGGTAGCGCGATGCCGGCGGCTGCGTAGAAGCTCACCTTCACCGAGGTCGTGAATGGCTCCGTGACCCCGAACGTGACAAGCTTGCGGCCGTCCGGTAGCGGCTCGGTCAGCCAGTCGACGAGGCGCTCGTGGAACGCGAACGCGACGATGAAGGCGACGCCGGTCGTGCCGAGCGCGATCAGGATTCGCCCGCGCAGTTCGCCGAGGTGCTCGACGAGGGTCGCCTCCTCGCCGGGATCAAGCCTTCGCGGCAGGCGTTTGAGCACGAAGGAGGTTCGCTAGGAGGTGCGGTCCGGTTCGCCGGACTGTGCCTCGGGCGGCTCCGGCGTCGGAGTCGGCACGGGCATCGGCGTCTGGATCGGCGCGGGCTGCACCGGGACGACCTGGGCAGGCGGTAGCTCCGCCGGAGCGACCGGGGTCGTCGTCGTTGTGCTGTCGCGGTCGTCGTCGTTGTCGCCGGAAATCGAATCCTTGAACTCGCGCATCGACTTGCCGAGCGAGCGGCCCATCTCGGGGAGCCGCTTCGGACCGAAGACGAGCAGCAGCACGAGCAGCAGGATGAGCATCTCCCAGATTCCGATTCCGAACGGCATGCGGCGAAGCGTAGCAGCCGTTTGCGCGCGACTCGCGCGTGAGAACCCGCGCTGGGGCCAGCGACGGATCTGCGGCGACCGGCTCGGCGGCCTGACGACCAGCCCACGGTGAAGGTGCCGTTCATCGAGGAGGCGTGCGGGTCGCAGAGGAAGCGGTACTCGCCGGCCGCGAGCTCCAGCTCGAACGTCTCTTCGCCTACCGCACCGACGTCGGTCGCGACGTCGACACCGCCCGGGCCGGTGAGGTGGAAGTTGTGGTTCGAGGCCTTGTCGTCGACGACGAGCGTGTAGCTGCCGGCGGTCAGGCCGTCGGCGCCGTCGAGGCTGATGTCGAAGCCCGGGCCGACGCTCCCTCTCAGCGTCGTGCCGTCACCGGCGGCACTCGTCCTTCACCCGAGAACGGTTCGCGGGGCTGCGGCCGAGGATCGAGTCATGCGTGAGCACGGCACGCCTCTAATCGACGCCTTCGCCTTCTCGGGTGCTGGAGGTCACCGGGATAGTCGAAGCTGCCTCGTGCCCCTCCCACGAGAGGCCGCGGGTGTGGCCGAGCATGGAGAGCTCGGCGATGTCCCGGCGGAAGAAGAGCGAGACGGTCCAGTCGGTGACGACCCGCAGCTTTCGCGACGTGAGCGGGAGCTGGTAGAGATGGTATGTCCGCGTCGCAAACCAGCCGAGGAAGCCGCGGAGGCGGAGCCCGAGCACGTCGCCGACCCCCTTGTGGCGCCCGAGCGTCGCCACCATCCCGCGCATGCGGTAGCGATACGGCCTCGGCGCCCCCTGCAGGTTCTTCGCCAGTCGCCGCGCCTGGCGGAGGGCGTGCTGGCTCGTCGGTGGATCCGGGTGGTCCGGCGTGGCCGCGTTCAGCACGCGGGCGCAGTCGCCAAGCGCCCAGACGTTGCCGCGGCCCTCGACGCGAAGAATGTCATCCACGCGTACCCGGTCGCGCTCGTCGAGGGGGAGGCCGAGCTCGGCGAGTAGAGGGTGGGCGCGCACGCCCGCCGTCCAGACGAGGGTGTGCGTCTCGAGGCGACTGCCGTCGGAGAGTACGAGGCTGTCCGCTTCAACGGACTTGAGCGTCGTCCC
>JBKJML010000258.1:0-9259 GCA_046596415.1 Gaiellaceae bacterium
GGCTCGAGGAGGCGCTCAAGCTCTCGCTGGTCAAGACCGACCCGCTCGACTCGAAGGACGTGATCATCGAGGTCCGGCAGGGCGTCGGCGGCGACGAGGCGGCGCTCTGGGCCGGCAGCGTCTTCCACATGCTCTCGAAGTACGCCGAAAGGCGCGGCTTCAAGGAGGTCGTCTTCGCCGTCAAGGGCGACGGCGCCTACTCGATCTTCAAGTACGAGGGCGGTACGCACCGCGTCCAACGCGTGCCGGAAACCGAGTCGCAGGGCCGGATCCACACCTCGACCGCGACGGTCGCCGTGATGCCCGAGGTGGAGGACGTCGAAGTCGAGCTCAACGACAACGACCTGAAGATCGACGTCTACCGTTCGACCGGGCCCGGTGGCCAGAGCGTCAACACGACGGATTCCGCCGTTCGAATCACGCACCTCCCGAGCGGCATCGTCGTCGCGATGCAGGACGAGAAGTCGCAACTCCAGAACAAGACGAAGGCGCTGCGCGTCCTCCGTGCGCGCATCTTCGAGGCCGAGCGGGAGCGCCAGCAGGCCGAGCTCTCGGCGGCGCGCAAGGCACAGATCGGCAGCGGCGAGCGCTCCGAGAAGATCCGCACCTACAACTACCCGGACAGTCGCGCGACCGACCACCGCGTCAAGGTGACCGTCAACCTCGAGAAGGTGCTGCCCGGTGGGCTCGACGACTTCACCGAGGCGCTCCAGGCTGAGGATCGCCGACGGGCCCTCGAAGCCACGACGACGTGATGCTCGCCGAGGTCCTCCGGCTCGCGACGGAGCATCTTGGAGGACGAGGCTCGGAGACGCCGCGGCTCGACGCGGAGCTCCTGCTCGGCCACGCTCTCGGGCTGAAGCGGATCGAGCTCTACACCGCGTTCGACCGGCCGCTGACCGAGACGGAGCTCGCAGCCTGCCGTGAGCTCGTGGCACGCCGCGCGCAGCGGGAGCCGGTCGCCTACATCCTCGGCGAGTGGGGCTTTCGGCGGCTGACGCTCGCCGTCGACTCGCGCGCGCTGATTCCTCGGCCGGAGACGGAGACCGTCGTCGAGCGGTGCCTCGAGCTGATCCGCGGGCTCGAACGGCCCCGCGTCCTCGACGTCGGCGTCGGCACCGGAGCGATCGCGCTCGCGATCGCCGACGAACATCCTGGCGCGCAGGTCACCGCGATCGACGTCTCAGAAGAGGCGCTCACGCTCGCGCGCGAGAACGCGGAGCGCACCGGGCTCGCAATCGAGCTCGAGCGTCGCGACCTGATCGACGGGCTCGGCGCGACTGACCTCGATCTCGTCGTCTCGAACCCCCCGTACGTCGCGCCCGAGGAGCTGGCGGGCCTGATGCCCGACGTGCGCGATTACGAGCCGCACGTTGCGCTCGTCGGCGACGGGCTCACCGGCACGGTCGCACGGCACGCGCTCGACGCGCTCCGCGCGGGCGGAGCGCTCGTGCTCGAGGTCGGCGACGAGCAGGCGGCGACCGTCACCGCCCTGCTCGAGCAGCTCGGCTACCAGCAGATCGCGATCACACCCGACCTCGCCGGCCGCGACAGAGTGGTGGAAGGGAGGCGCCCGTGATCGATGCCGCCGTCGAGGCAATCCGGGCCGGCCGGTGCGCCGTGATCCCGACCGACACCGTCTACGGCCTCGTCGCGAGCCCCTACTCCGAGGCTCCCGTACGGCGCCTCTACCGGCTCAAGGGCCGCGACGGGAGCCAGCCCAGCGCGCTCGTCGCGGCGAGTCTCGAGCTCCTGTTCGAGTGTGTCCCGGAGCTGCGCGGCCGCGCGGGGACGATCGCGAGCGCGCTCCTACCAGGCCCGTACACGCTCATCCTCGCGAACCCGGCGCGCCGTTACCGTTGGCTAACGGGGACGACTCCGGACGCGATCGGCGTGCGCGTCCCCGACTTCACCGGCCCCGGCCGCGACGTACTTGATCGCGTCGGCGCGCTCGTTGCGACCTCCGCGAACCTCGCAGGCGGCGCGGAGGCCCGGCGCTTCGTGGACGTGCCCGCGGAGCTCCTCGTCGTCGCTGCGGGCGTCGACGGTGGTGAGCTGCCCGGGACACCCTCGACGGTGATCGACTTCACCGGGCGCGAGCCGATCGTTCTCCGCGAGGGCGCCGCCCCCTCGGCGGAGGCGCTCCGTCGCGTGGCTGACGCCCTCGACTGAGCCCCAGAGTACGATCCGAATCGACCCCGGAAGGAGACCTCGATGGCAGTCGCGCAGGAGACCTTGGAGAACCTCAGGAGCGCCGGCCTCCAGGAGGTCGATCCGGAGATCGCCGCCCTCCTCGGGCGCGAGCTCGACCGGCAGCGCTCACAGATCGAGCTGATCGCCTCGGAGAACTTCACCTGGCCGAGCGTGCTCGAGGCGGTCGGGTCGGTGCCGACAAACAAGTACGCCGAGGGCTACCCCGGTAAGCGCTACTACGGCGGTTGCGAGGTCGTGGACGAGATCGAGCAGCTCGCGATCGACCGGGCAAAGAGCCTCTTCGGTGCCGAGCACGCCAATGTGCAGCCACACGCGGGCGCCCAGGCGAACATGGCGGCCTACTTCGCGCTGCTCCAGCCGGGTGACACGATCCTCTCCCTGCGGCTCGACCATGGCGGTCACCTGACGCACGGGCTGAAGGTCAACTTCTCCGGGCGGCTCTACACGATCGTCCACTACGGCGTCTCCCGCGAGACGAACATGGTCGACTACGACGAGGTGCTCGAGCTCGCCAAGCAGCACCGGCCGAAGCTGATCATCTGCGGCGGCTCCGCCTACCCGCGCACCGTCGAGACCTGGGAGTTCCGCAAGATCGCCGACGAAGTCGGGGCGCTCCTGATGTGTGACATGGCCCATTTCTCCGGCCTCGTCGCCGCCGGGATCCACCCGAACCCCGTTGAGCACTGCGACATCGTCACCTCGACGACGCACAAAACTCTTGCCGGGCCGCGCGCGGGCTTCGTGCTGTGCCGGGAGGAACATGCGCAGGCGGTCGACCGGGCGGTCTTCCCCGGCATGCAAGGCGGGCCGCTCGTCCATGCCATCGCCGCCAAGGCCGCCTGCTTCCGGATCGCGGCGACCGACGCGTTCCGCGACTACCAGACGCAGGTGCGGGTGAACGCCGATGCCCTCGCTGAAGAGCTGATCGGGCACAGCCTCGACGTCGTCACCGGCGGGACCGACACGCACCTGCTCCAGCTCGACCTACGCCGCACGGAATGGACAGGTAAGGACGCCGAGGAGCGGCTCGACGAGGTGAAGCTGACCGTCAACCGCAACACCGTTCCCTTCGACGAGCGCCCGCCGACGGTCGCCTCCGGCGTCCGGATCGGCACGCCCGCCGCGACGATGCGCGGCTTCGACGAGCAGGACTTTCGCGAGGTGGCGCGCGTGATCGCCGGCGCGCTCGACGACGGCGCCGACCTGTCGGCGCTCGCCGCCAGGTCGGAGGCGCTCTGCGCGAAACGGCCCCTCTACCCGGGCTTCCGCGGCTGGGCCCGCTACGACGCGTGATCGCCGACAAGCTGACCCACGTCGAGCACCCGCTCGTCCAGCACAAGCTCGGCTTGCTCCGAGACGTCTCGACCGACACGCACCTCTTCCGTCAGCTCGTGAACGAGCTGACGCTTCTGCTCACCTACGAGGCCACGAAGGAGCTCGCAACCGAGACCGTCGAGGTCGAGACGCCGCTCGAGCGGACGACGGTGACGCGGATCAGCGGCAAGAAGGTTGCGATCTGCCCGATCCTCCGCGCCGGCATGGGGATGCTCGACGGCGTCCTCTCCCTGATCTCAGGTGCGCGGGTGGGCTTCATCGGCCTCTACCGCGACGAGGAGACGCTCGAGCCCATCGAGTACTACGTCAAGCTGCCGGCTGACATCGCGCAGCGCGACGTGATCCTGCTCGACCCGATGCTCGCGACCGGGAACTCGACCGCCGCGGCGGTGGCGAGGGTGAAGGAGGCGGGCGCGACGTCGATCCGCCTGATCGCGCTGATCGCCGCTCCGGAGGGGCTGGACCGGATCCACGAGGAGCATCCCGACGTGCACATCGTGGTCGCCGGGATCGATCGCGCCCTGAACGAGAAGGGGTACATCGTGCCGGGGCTCGGCGACGCAGGCGACCGGCTCTACGGAACGAAGTAGGCGGTCATGGGCCGAGCGCTCGCCGACCACCCGGAGGTGCTGTACGGGTTCGCGGTCGCGCTTCTCATCGTGATCCTCCTGACGCCTGCCGTGGGCGGAATGGCGCGACTGCTCGGCGTTGTCGACCAGCCGGGCGGTCGGCGGATCAACATGCGGCCGATACCGCGGCTCGGCGGGCTCGCGATCCTGCTCGGGATCTTCGTGCCGGCGCTCGCGTTCCTCGATCTCGGCCGTGACACCCGCGGCGTGCTGGTCGGGGCGGCGATCGCCGCGACGGTCGGAGCCGTGGACGACTTCCGCGGCCTGCCACCGTGGGCGAAGCTCGGCGGACAGGTTCTGGCGGCCGGGACCGCAGCGTGGTTCGGGGTCTGGGTCGACCACTTCACGTTCCCGTTCCTCGGCAGTCAGGAGCTCTCCGCCTGGGTGGGCGTGCCGCTGACGATCCTCTGGATCGTGGCGATCATGAACATGGTCAACTTCCTCGACGGTCTCGACGGGCTCGCCGCCGGGGTGTGCGCGATCTCAGGTGTGACCTTCTCCGTGATCGCGCTCTCGCTCGGGAAGCCGGACCCCGCGATCCTCGCCGCGATCGTTGCAGGCGCCTGCATCGGCTTCCTGCGCCACAACTTCTACCCGGCCCGAATCTTCATGGGCGACTCGGGCGCGCTCCTGCTCGGCTTCGTGCTCGCGGCGCTCGCAGTGCAGGGGCTGCTGAAGACTGCGGCCACCGTCGGGTTGTTGTTCCCGCTCCTCGTGCTCGCCGTGCCGATCCTCGACACCTCGTTCGTCGTCGCACGGCGGCTGAAGAACCGGGAGAAGGTCTACGCCGCCGACCAGGGGCATCTGCACCACCGCTTCCTGCGCCGCGGCTTCAGCGAGACACGCGCCGCCCTGACGATGTGGGGCTGGTGCGCGACACTGGCCGGCGCGGCGCTCGCGACGCGCTTCGTGCCGTTCAGCCGCCACGGCGACTGGCACCTCTGGTGGACCGTGCTCGCTGCTGCGATCGGGCTCGTCGCGGTCGCGGCGTCGCTCTACGTGGTCTACGTGCTCGAGATCGTGAAGCTCGCCAACCCGCGTGTGCGCCGTCGTGAGGAGGCGGCCCGCGACCGGACGGTCGCGTAAGCATGCACATCGCCTGGCGGGGCGCCGCGTTGCTCCGCGCGACGCCTGACTTTCCCGGCAAAGCCCGGTTGGGAGCGGCGCTGTACCGAACCGTGGGGAGCCCCGCCGGCCCCGTTGAGGTGGCGATGAAGGATGGGAGTCGGCTGCGGCTCGATCCTGCCAGCCGCACCGAGGCAGGCTCCATCTGGACCGGTCGCTACGACCACCGCCTCGTGTCATTCCTGGTCGCGTCGCTTCGTCCAGGAGGCGTGGCACTCGACATCGGCGCCAACATCGGCTTCTACACGGTTCCGCTTGCGGTGCGGCTGCAAGGGCTCGGAGGCGTCGTTCATGCGTTCGAGCCGCTGGCGGCAAACCACGAACGGCTGCTCGAGAATGTCGCTCTGAACGGGGCGACCGCGGCGGCACGGGTCTGGCATTCGGCCCTTGGGAGCTCCGACGGGATGGTCGCGCTCGAGCCGGAATTGGGTGCACCGACGGGGAACGCAGCCTCGTATCCGGTCTCGGGCGCTGCGCCAGGGCGAGAGCTGGCTCCGCTCACGACCGTCGATGTCTTCGCTGCGCGGGAGTCGCTCGAACGCTGCGACCTCGTGAAGATCGATGTCGAAGGGGGAGAGCTCGCCGTCCTCCGCGGCAGCGACGAGTTGCTCGCCCGTTGCCGCCCGCTCGTGGTGCTCGAGCTGAACCCGTACTGGATGCAGCGGTTCGAATGGACGCTCGACGACCTGCTGTTCTTCGCCGCGGAGCGCGGTTACCGGTTGCAGCGCTGGGACGGTGCGCGCTTCGACGCATCGTCACGCGACTCGAGCGAGCTCGAGAACGTCGCGCTCGTGCCCGAGCCCCGCTAGATCCCGGCCGGGGCGCTGCGGACGAACGCGTCGAGCAGCAGGTTGAACGGCTCGCCGGTGCGCTGGACGGCGTGGCCGGCGCCCGGGATCACGGCCCGCTGCGCGCCGATGCCAGCCTCGAGCGCGTCGCAGACGGCGTCGAGGGCCGGATGGTGGCCGCCCGAGACGACGAGCGTGGGAAAGTCGGCCGCAGCGAGCTCCGCGAGCGGGATTCGAGCCTCCCATGGTGGCCGCTCCGCCATCAGCGCGAGCGTTCCCGTCAGGAGCGCCGGGGGCAACGGGGAGGGGGGAGGCGGCGCGCCGACGCCCGCAAGGAACGCGCGGAGGTACGCCTCCGGCTCGCGAGGGCCGCTCTCCCGGAGCGCCTTGCCGCCGCTGAGGAACGCCTCGACGGCCGGGTCGCCGCGAGCCACGTCGACGCAGGGAGGCTCGA
This sequence comes from Gaiellaceae bacterium, assembly GCA_046596415.1. Taxonomy (GTDB): domain Bacteria; phylum Actinomycetota; class Thermoleophilia; order Gaiellales; family Gaiellaceae; genus JBKJML01. The sequence continues at coordinate 6,546 of JBKJML010000258.1, forward strand.
TCACGGTCAGCGACGCGACAGCATCGGGTCGCAGCGCCGCTGTGAGCAGGGTGACGACACCGCCGTATGAATGTCCGACCAGGTGATCGCCCGGTTCGAGGAGCTGCGCGAGCCACGCCGCGTCGTGGTCGAAGTCCACCCGCTCGACCGGCGGCCCCGGCGGGAAGCCGGGCCGGTCGAGCACCACGAGCTCGTAGCGGTCGGCGAGCGAGGCCTGCGCGCGCCAGGTCGACGCTCCGTTCGTCACGCTGCCGTGTACGAGCACAAGCCGCTCCATCGCCCGATCGTACCCGTGTGACGAACTCCACCATAATCGCCGCAAAATCGACCGAAACAAGCGATTTCGGACTGTCACAAACCGCGCACAAGGTCTGGTATGCTCGCCACGCATGACGCCTGCCCAGACCAGCACCCCCGGCTTCAGCCTCGCCGGGGCCGGCAGCGTGCTGATCGGCACAACGGGCGCCGCGATCGTGGCCGGGATCCTGATCGGCTGGCTCGCCGGTTCGCTCGCGTGGGGCTTCCTCGTCGGGGCGATCGTCGGCATCCCGCTCGGGATCGCGTTCACCGTTCGTCGCTACAAGGACGCGATCTGATGCTCGAGGGCACGCTCACCCCGCGGCCACTGCCGAATCGGACCGCACCGATCCTGGCCGGTGGCGCCGTGATCGGATTCGCCCTGCCCATCTTCCTGCTGGCCGGCTGGCCGCTCGCCGGTTGGGCTCTCGCCGCCGTCCTCTGGACGGCAGCGCAGGCGATCGCGCTGCTACTGACGCGACTGAAGCTCGGCGCAGGTAACCTCGCCGCCTCTGGCGTGGTGGGCTTTGGAATGACCTTTCGCGCGGTCGCGGTGATGATCGTCGTCATCGCGGTCGCAGTCTCGGATGCGCGGCTGGGGCTCTCCGCCGCGCTCCTTTACGCACTCGCGTACACGCTTGAACTGGCCGTCGGGCTCGGCTCCTACTTTGCGGGAGGCACCCGTGAAGCGGCTTAGCCTCCTCGCCGGACTGCTCCTCCTCGCCCTGCCGTCCACAGCGCTGGCGAAGGGCGACTTCCACCCGGAGGAGGAGTTCGAGCTTCACCCCTGGATCCCGATCCACCTCGGCGGGCTCGACCTTTCGATCAACAAGGCGGTCGCCTACCTGCTGCTCGGCGCCGCGGTGACGATGCTCGTCGGTGTCCTGCTGATGCGCGTCAAGGTGACGGGGCCGCCCGGCCGCCGCCAGGCTGTCGGCGAGATGATCTACGAGATCGCACAGACGCAGGTTGCCGAGCAGGGACTGCCCTCGAAGGCGGTCGGGCTCTGGTTCCCGTACGTCGCCTCGCTGATGCTGTTCATCTTCGTCGTCAACCTGCTCGGCTTCGTGCCGCTCCCGCTCTCCGACGAGAAGTTCACGCTCGGCGGCGTCGAGTTGCCGACGTTCGGGATCTACGCTGCGACGGCGTCGATCTCGGTGACGCTCGCGCTGGCCCTGATGACCTTCGTCTTCACGCACGTCGAGGGGATCCGCCACAACGGTCCGATCCGCTACTTCAAGAGCTGGATCCCCGAGGTGCCGAAGGTGATGCTGCCGCTGATCGTGCCGCTCGAGATTCTCGGCCAGTTCATGCGGCTCGTCTCGCTCTCCGTCCGGCTCTTCGCGAACATGCTCGCCGGGCACATGCTGATCCTGACCTTCATCGGGCTGATCTTCGTGCTCGAGAACCTGGCGCTCGCTGTCGTCGCGGTGCCGTTCGCCACGGCCTTCTACCTCTTCGAGGTCGTTATCGTCGTGGGCATCCAGGCGTTCATCTTCGCCGCTCTCTCTGCCATCTACATCGGCTCGGCCATCGAGCCGGAGCATTAAGGAGGAACCACCGAATGTCTCTCACACTTCTTGCCGCCGTCGGTGACGGCGCGGACGCCGGTAAGGCGATTGCGCTCGCGCTCGGCATCGGTCTCGGCTCGCTCGGGGCCGGCGTCGGCATCGGCAACATCTTCGGCTCCATGATCCAGTCGGTCGCCCGCCAGCCCGAGCTGCGCGGCGAGCTCCAGGGGATCATGTGGCTCGGGTTCGCGCTCACCGAGGCCGTCGTGTTCTACGGCCTGATCGGCGGCCTGCTCGCCTACGTCCTCATCTAGCCCGATGACGCTGCTTGCCGCCTCATCGGGTCTGATCAAGGTCGTACCCGGCCTGATGATCTGGACGCTGATCTCGTTCGGGCTGACGTTCATCGTCCTCAAGCGATACGCGTTCGGGCCGATCCAGAAGACGATCGACGAGCGCCGCGACCGGATCCGCCAGTCGATCGACGAGGCGGACGCCGCGCGCGCCGAGGCTCGCACCCTGCTCGAGGAGCACAAGGCGTTGATCGGCCAGGCCCGCGACGAGGCCTCGGGGATCCTCGCGGAGGCCCGCAAGGTTGCCGACGCGCAGGCCCAGCGGGCGAAAGACGAGACCGAGGTCGACCGGCAGCGGCGCCTGGAGGAGACGCGCAAGCAGATCGACGCCGAGACCGCCAGGGCGCTCGAGCAGATCCGGCAGGAAGTCGCCGAGCTGTCGGTTGTCGCCGCGGAGAAGATCCTCGGCAGGACGATCGACCGCGACGACCAGCGCCGTCTGATCGACGAGGCACTCGGCGAGCTCGACTTCTCGGTGCTGGAGCAAGAGCGGAGCTAGCGTGGCCGTCGCCCACCGCATCTACGCGCGGGCCCTCTTCGAGGCCGCGCACGA
>JBKJML010000030.1:0-12177 GCA_046596415.1 Gaiellaceae bacterium
CGGCTGAAGTCGGGCTCGGGAAGCGTGACCGGGCCGGAGAACAGGGACGGGTAGAGAGAGGACATCGGGTGCTCCTTCCTAGCTCTGGGCGAAGCCCTGGAGACGGTTGCGGCCGGAGTGACCCCGGCCTTGACGGGGCTCGAGCGCGCGGGCGACCGCCCGCACGAGCCAGTTGTTGACGGAGACGCCCTCGGAGGACGCGGCCACTTCGACCGAGACCTTCAGGCCTTCGGGGAGACGGAGGGTGATCCGTGCCGTCTCGCCGTCGTCGGTCGTCGCGGGGGCGGGCTCGGCCCGCTGCTCCTCGACGAAGACGAGCTCGGGGTCGCGGCCGGAGAGCCTGACGTCGACATGCCCGCTGGTGAGCTGCGCGCTGAGTGAGCCGGCAACTTCCGTGAGCAGGTCGAGCAGCCGGAGGTGGAGCGACGACTGGAGTGCCTGGCTCAGTCGCTGCCCCGCTTCGGCGGTTGCCTCGTTCCCGAGCGCGGCCGCGGCCGCGAGGTCGGACTGGATTGCTTGGATGTGGGGTGCCAGCTGCATGACGTCACTATGACATCATAGATGGCATCTGTCAAGTCATTGTGGCGTCATTGTGCCTTCAGGATGACTGCACCGGCCCAGATTCGCCGTCGGCCGCTCGGATTGGTATCGTCGAACACTCGTCGTCGACACCGGAAGGAGGGCAGCCATGAACGTGAATCTCAGCGCCAGTGCGTTCGTTGCGCCGCCCACCGCCGGCGTCGCGTCGCGCTAGCTCACGCCGGCGCGATCACCTTCGAGCCTGCGACACCGATCCGCGCACGTCCGTGCGCAGGAGGGCGTTCCATCTCCGTCGACCCGCCAGACCTATCACTCCGCCCAACACTCCGCGGCCTCTTCCCCCTCTGGTGGGGCGAGCGCCGCCTGGTCGGGATCGGCCTCGCGTGCGCGCTCGCCTTCACCGGCCTCTCGATCACGATCCCGATCCTCACTCAGCGGGTGATCGACGAGTCGATCGACGGCACCCACCGGAACCGGTTGCTCCCCTACCTCGGCGCGATCGCCGTCATCGCCGTGCTCCGCTTCGCCGTCAACTTCACCCGCCGCTACGCAACCGCGCGGGTCGGCATCAACGTCGAGGCTCGGCTGCGCGGGATGCTCTACCAGGGCTACCTGACCTACCCACGCGCGTTCTACGACCGGCACTCGACCGGTGAGGTCGTGTCGCGGGCCACAAACGACATCTACCCCGTCCGGTACTTCATCGGCTGGGGCGTCGTGCAGGCCTGCCAGAGCGCGATGATGATCGTCGCCGCCGGAATCGTGCTGCTCGTCGTGAACCCGACGCTGGCGCTCTGGGCGGCGGTGGCGATGCCTGCGATCGCGGTCCTGACGTGGTTCTTCGCGCACCGCGTCTTCCCGATCTCACGGGTCGTGCAGGCGCGGAAAGCCGACCTGACCGAGGCCTCCGACGAGGCTGTGGTCGGGATCGAGATGGTGCAGGCGTTCGGCCGGGAGGCCGACGTTCGCGCCCGTTTCGGCGGCCGCGCCGAGGCGGTGCGCCACGAGACGATGCGCCAGGCGTCGGTCGAGGCGCGCTTCCTGCCCGGCCTCCTCTTCCTCCCCACGCTCGGGATCGCTGCGGTGCTCTGGTTCGGCGGCCACGACGTGATCGGCGGCCAGCTGACGAAGGGCGAGTTTGCGCTCTTCGTCACCCTGCTCCTCCAGCTCGTCTGGCCGCTCGAGGCGCTCGGCTGGATCATCAACCTGGGCCAGCGCGCCGTGGCCTCGGCCGGACGAAGCTTCGCCTGGCTCGACGGGATCGAGTCGCTGCCCGAGCCGGCGGCGCCGAGGTCGCTTCCCCCCGGGCCGCTCCCGATCCGCTTCGAGGACGTCCACTTCAGCTACGGCACCGGCGCCGAGGTGCTGCGCGGCGTCGACCTCGCAATCGAGCCGGGGCAGATCGTCGCGGTCTGCGGCGGCACCGGCGCCGGCAAGACCTCGCTCCTCAACCTGCTGCCCCGCTTCTACGACCCGACCGGCGGACGTGTGCTCGTCGGAGGCATCGACACGAGCGAAGTGGGCGTCCGGGAGCTGCGCTCCGCCGTCGCGCTCGTCACGCAACGTCCCGTCCTCTTCTCCGTCCTGCTGCGCGAGAACCTGCTCGCCGCGCGGCCCGAGGCCCCGTGGGAGGACGTGCTCGCCGCGTGCGACGCGGCAGGCGTCTCGGCATTCGTCGACGACCTGCCGAGCGGCTACGACACGTTGATCGGCGAGCGCGGCGTCAACCTCTCGGGCGGCCAGCGCCAGCGGGTCGCGCTCGCGCGCGCCCTTGTCGCAGGAGCCCGGGTGCTCGTGCTCGACGACCCGATGTCGGCGGTCGACACCCAGACCGAGCGGCTACTCGTCGAGAACCTCCGACCCGCCGTCGCCGGTCGCACCGTACTGATCGCCTCGCAGCGGCTGTCGACGATCGAGGTCGCCGACCGCGCCGTCGTGCTCGTCGACGGGCGGGTGGTCGAGGATGGCCGCCCCGCCGACCTCCTCCGCGCCGGCGGGCCCTTCACCGCACTTTTCGGAGACGAAGTTGCAGCAGCGTAAGCACCACACCGGGCTTTCCCGCCTCACCCTCTATACGGGCGGCCGCCGCCTGCGTCTCACCGTGCTCGCAGTCGCTGCCTGCCTCTCGGCGGCTGCGCCCGTCGTCGGCTGGCACCTCGTCCGCGACGCCGTCGACAACGGCATGCAGCCCGGAAACGAGGGCCGGCTCGCCCTCGACGTGCTCGGCTACATCGGCGTCAACGCTGCGGCGTGGGGTCTGGGGACGTTCATGTGGCTCGGCCTCGCGACCTTCGGCCAGCAGGTCGTGCTCGACCTGCGCCGCCACCTCTTCGACCACCTGACCTCGCTCTCGCTGCGCTACTTCTCGCAGCAGAAGGCGGGTTGGATCATCGCGCGCCTGACGAGCGACATCGACGCTCTCTCCGACGTCCTCTCGCAGGGACTGACGACGCTCGTCCAGAACACGCTCACGCTCACCGCAGCCGTGATCGGGCTCTTCCTGCTCGACTGGCGGCTGGGGCTCGTCGCCCTGATCGTGCTGCCGCCTGGAATCGTCTGCACGCGCTTGTTCCAGACGCGTTCCCACGCTGCGTTCACCGACGTGCGGACAAGGATCTCGGCGCTGACCGCGCAGCTCGCAGAGTCTGTGTCAGGCATGGCGGTAATCCAGGCGTTCAACCGCGAGCGCGCCTTTCAGGACGAATTCGACGCCCTGAACGAGGCCAACCGGGGAGCGAACCGCTACGCCCAGAAACTCTCGTCGTTCTTCTTCCCGGCGATCGAGTTTCTCGGCGCCACCGCCACGGTGATGGTGCTGTACGCCGGTGCCCGCTTCCACGACGAGGGGAGCCTCACCGTCGGCACGTTGATCGCCGGTGTCGGGCTGCTCCAGCTCGTCTTCCAGCCGCTCCAGGAGCTCTCGGAGCTGTACGGACAGGTTCAGGCGGCGGGTGCTGCGATGGACAAGGTCAGCTCCGTCCTCGACGCCGAGATCGACATCGACGACCGGCCTGATGCGCGCCCGATCGGCCGGATCGAAGGGCATCTGCGGCTCGAGCACGTGACGTTCGCGTACGGCGACCACCCCGTCCTGCACGACATCGACATCGAGGTGGCAGCCGGAGGCTGCCTGGCGCTCGTCGGCGAGACCGGCGGCGGCAAATCGACGACGGCAAAGCTGATCGCACGCTTCTACGACCCGCTCGAGGGGTCGGTCCGCGTCGACGGCACCGACCTGCGCGAGGTACAGCTCGTCGGCTACCGCCGGCAACTCGGTGTCGTCCTCCAGGATCCCTTCCTGTTCAGCGGCACGATCGCCGACAACATCCGCTTCGCGCGCCCCGACGCCTCCGACGACGAAGTACAGGCGACCGCCGCGGCGGTGGGCGTCGACCGGATCGCGGCCCGGTTCGAAGACGGGCTCGACCACATCGTGCGCGAGGGCGGTGCCGGGCTCTCGGCCGGCGAACGCCAGCTGATCTCGATCGCCCGCGCACTCCTCGCCGACCCGCGGATCCTCATCCTCGATGAGGCGACCTCCAATATCGACCGCCCGACCGAGATGCTGATCGAGCGCGCGTTCGACACTTTGCTCGCAGGCCGGACGTCGATCATCATCGCCCACCGCCTCGCCACCGTTCGCCGGGCCGACGAGATCCTCGTCGTCGAGCACGGCCGCATCGTCCAGCGCGGCACCGAGCGCGAGCTCCTCGGGCAGGAGGGGCCGTTCCGCGAGCTTGCGAAGAGCCTGCACGACGCGGCGCCCGAAGCAACGGCGCGCGAGCTCACCGCCGACTAGTCAGTAGTCGGTGGCCCGGAACTAGAGCCGTACGAGCCCGGCGACGGCGGCGGAGCGCTCGTCGACACCACGGCAGTAGAGCTTCACGCGGGCGCCGACAACGAGCCCAGCGAGCTTCTCCCGCCATTCCTGCGGGATGAAGCACGAGAGGGTGCGGCCCTCAGCGCTGACAGCGACGCGGTCGCCGGAGAGCGCGGTGATCGCACCGGCGATCGTCCACTCCGCCTTCGGCTGCTCCTTCGGCTTGTCGCTCGGCTTGTCGCTGGTGAGGAAGCGGGCGATCGAGTGGAGCTCCGTCGCGGCGCTCGAGCGCTTGCAGATCATCTTCACGGCGTCGCCGACCGAGAGCGCGTGCACCGACTCGGCGAGACGCGACGGGACAGAACACGTGAGCGAACGGCTCTTGTCCGTGCTCGAAACCACGATCGAGGCGTCGGAGACGGCCGTGACGAGCCCGGCGATGTCGACAGCCTGGACGGCGGGGGCGTGGGACTCGGACCGGCTGAGCTGCACCAGGTCGCCGCCCTTGCAAAGCAGCTTGACGCGATCGCCAACCTCGACGCCCTCGAGCTTCTCCGCCTTCGCTGACGGAACGACGCACTTCAACGCCCGGTCGCCGTCGGCGACAGTGATCGAGTCGTCGGAGACGCTCTTCACCGTGCCGGCGAGTGCCTGCTCGTGGTCGGACTTCTCACGCTTCTCGTCGGAGCCCTTCTCGTCGGCACCGGCGTGGTTGATCGACTGGAGCTCAGGCGAGCGCTTGCCGCGCTTCGAGCACACGATGCCGACCCGCTTGCCGACTGCGAAACTCTCGGCCCTGTCGACGAGGCGATCCGGAATCCGGCAGCGCAGCGTCTCCTCGGCCCCCTTGACTGCGATCCACTCCTCGTCGATCGCGACGATCGTTCCACGCGCCTTGAGCAGCGTGGGCCCGACGGCTGCGGCAGGCGCAGCAGCCAGCAGCGAAACGGCGAACAGCGAGAGCAGGAGGGAGCGCATGGACATCCCCGAACATCGCCTGTTCTCGGCCGGCGCCCGATCCCCCGTGGGAGTGACGTGAAGAAGCTCTAGGTGAGCTGCCAAGCCTCGCCGCGGAGGAGCGGCACAGCCTGCCCGCCGGCCTCGATCCCGTCGACCTCGACGTCGGGGCCGCCGATCATGAAATCGGTGTGCACCGCGGACTGATTGATCCCGATGGCGTCCTGTTCGGCTGGCGACAGTCCTTCAGCGCCTTCGACCGCGAAGCCGAGCCCCGAGCCGTAGGCGATATGACAGGAGGCGTTCTCGTCGAAGAGCGTGTTGAAGAAGATGATCCCCGACTTCGCGACGGCGGACTCGCCGTCGACGAGCGCGACCTCGCCTAGCTGCGGTGCCGAGTCGTCGGTCGCCAGCTGCTGTCGGATCAGATCCTCGCCGGCCGAGGCCTTGACCTCGACGGCGCGGCCGCCCTCGAAGCGCAGCTCCAGGTCGTGGACGGTCGTGCCGCCAACCGCGAGCGGAAATGTCGAGCGGACGGTGCCCTCCGTTCGGCGGTAGTCGGGGGTCGTGAAGACCTCTTCGGTCGGCATGTTCGGGACGTGCTCGCGACCCCAGACCGTCTCCGTCGAGGCAGCAGTCCAGCGCGACCCCGGCAACAAGCCGACCGTCAGGTCGGTGCCTGGACCGCGGAAGCGGATCGAGTCGAAGCGGCGCTCGTTCAGCAGCCGCGACCGTGCCTTCAGCTTCGCGTTGTGCGCCTGCCAGGCGGCGACCGGGTCGGGCGTATCGAGCCGGACCGTGGTGGCAACCGCGTCCCACAGGCGCTCCACGTCAGGCTCACCGAACACCTGCTTCGCCCAACCCTCGTTCGGCGCCGAGGCGATCGTCCAGTTGATCTTCCGCTCGGTGACGAGCGGTATGTAGACGGCGACGACCTCCTTCTGCACCGACTTCCCAACGAGCGTGCCGTCGAGGTCGCTCAGGAGCTCGGGCTCGGGGTCGCCCGTGAGCGAGATCAACGCAGCGCGGTCGGGCCCCCACGTGCGGGCGAAGTCGATCATCCACTGGGGCGAATGCCCGAGCATCGCCTCAGGCCCGAGCGCGATCGCCGCGTGCTTCAAGTGCGTGTCGCCGTACAGCACCGTCACGAGCTTGGCGCCGGCCTTGTAGGACTGGCGGGCGATCGCCCGGACGAGCGGTGCGTGCTCGACGAGCCCGAGCACGACGACGGGCTGTCCCTCCTCGACGTTCGCGCCGACGCGGACGATCAGTTCCGCGTAGCGCTCGAGACGTTCCTCCGCGATCACGCGCGAAACCCTACACGGGTGAAGTGCGACTGAACCTGGGCACTAGTTCGAGGCTAGTCGCCCCAGTCGAAGTCGCGGGAGCGGCTCCACAGGCTCTCGTCCTGCTCCGCGGGCGCTACGGGCGCGTTCTCCCCCGACTCCTCGCCGGGCCACGCCGCGGGCGCCGCGGACTCGAGCGTGACGGCCGGCTCCTCGCCGTCCATCGTCTCCTCGAGACGGGCCTGCTCCTCGGTCTTGAAGAGCGGATGATTGTCGAACGGGTCCTCGGACTTGTAGCGGTCGAGGGGCATCGACGGGTCGAGCTCGGCGTTACGCCGCCTGAGCTCTAGGTGATCCTGGATCACACGGGCAAAGATCGAGGGTGTCTCAACTGGCATAGGGTTCTCCGAGTTCGGGGGCGAGTCGTCGCGCAAGCAGGTCATTGTAGCCGAGGTTCGGCGTCGTAAAGGCCTGCTCCTGCCAGTTTCTATCGGCCGACGGCTGGCTCCGAGCGGCGCTCGACCCGATTCTTGCCTGCCCGCTTGGCCTCGTAGAGCGCCGCGTCAGCCCCCTCCACGAGCTCGGTGGGAGTCGCCGCTTCGGGGAACGCAGCGACGCCGAAGCTCGCGGTCACCTCGAGCCGCTCGCCGTCGGCGCTCTCGAGCGGGCGTTTCTCGAAGGCGGCCCGGATCCGTTCGGCGAGGAGCGCGGCACCGTCCTCGTCGGTGCCCGGCAGAAGCACGGCGAACTCCTCCCCACCCCAGCGCGCAGGCACGTCGATGTCGCGGACCGTCTCGTGGAGCGTCGCGGCGAAGGCCCTCAGGACGTCGTCACCGGTCGGGTGGCCGTGACGGTCATTGACCCCCTTGAAGTCGTCGATGTCGGCAAGGATCAGGCTGACAGAGCCACCGAAGCGTGCTGCCCGTGCGAGCTCCTGCACGATCGCCTCGTCGCAGTGGCGGCGGTTCGAGATGCCGGTGAGCCCGTCGATCAGCGCCTGGCGCTCGACCAGGCGATGCAGCCGGACGTTCTCGAGCGCCACCACCGCCTGACCGGCGAGCGCCGCAGCTGCCATGCGCTCCTCGGGCCCGAACGCCTCGCCACTCAGCAGGAGGACTCCGAAGTCCGTCCGGCCCGCGGTGAGCGGGAACTCCATCCGCGTCGCACCGCCGTCGCCGGTCCCGATCACGATCCGGTCGCCGGTTGCCGTCGTCAACACACCGCCTGCTGCCCCGGTCGCGTCGATCGCCGTTTTGACCACGACCCGCAGGAGCTGCTCGGCGTCTAGCGTCGCGGTCAGCGCCTCGCCGAAGCGAGCGGTCGATCCTCGCAGGCGAGCGCGCTCGGCGTCGAGGTCGCGGACGCGCTCCTCGAGCTGGTCGGCCATCTGGTTGAAGGCGCTGCCGAGCGCCGCGAACTCGTCGTGACCCCGCACGGGCACCCGCTCGCGCAGCCGGCCGGCCGCGATCGAGTTCGCCGCCGCAACGAGCCGTTGGAGCGAGCCGACGATCGAGCGACCGGCGAGGTACGCCACGAACGCGACGATGAGCAGTGAGGCGAGTAGAGCCGCGAAGAGCCGCCGCTCGAGCGCTCGCGCCTCTGCGTCGATGGCCGCGCGTGGGGCGGCAGCGGCAAGCGTCAGTGGACGGTCGCGCACCAGCCTGACCGACACGGTGCGATAGCGCTCGTCGCCGATCGTCGTCTCGGCCAGACGCCCAGGCGTCACAACAAGCGTCTCGCCTGAGCGCCTGCCGGCGACAACACGGCCGCGGGAGGCGAGCAGCAGCTCGTCCTCCACAGCGAGACCTGAGCGCCTCCGCAGTCGCTCGATCAGCCGACCATCCAGCGACACCGAAGCGACGACCGCAGCGGCGCCCGTGCGTGGCCCGACGAGGGAGACACGGGTCTCGGCGGCCCGCGCAGGGACGACGCCGAGCCGGAGACCCGGCGCCTCGAGCCGCAACTGCGGCAGGGGACGGAGAAGGCGGGCGAGCTCCGCGCGGTTGCGTGCGGCGAGTGCGCGCTGGAAGGCGGTGTCACGGGCGAGCTCCTGTGCTGCGATGTCGGACGAGCGCCGCTCGTCCTCGAACGCGGCCAGGGCAGCCCGCAGCCCGGCCTGGAGGCGCGCGTCGGCCTCGTTCGCAACGCTGCGCTCGGCGACCGCGACGAACGCCCAGAACGCCCCTGCGAGCGGCAGCAGTGAGAGCAGCACGAAGTAGGCCACGAGCCTGGCCCGGAAACCGCCGATGCGATAGAGCTTCAGTTCCGGCACCCCCCTGCCGATGTGCACTTACGAGTTCGTTGTCGGCAGTGAAGGGGGGGAACATGAGACTGGCGTTGCTGCAAGGACTGACGATCGCGCTGCTGGTCGCTGGCTCGCTGGGCGCCCTCCGCCTGCCCGCAACGCTCCTCAGCGCACCGGCCGACGGACGCGCCGACGTGGTTGCCCCCGCCTCCATCCCCTCGCACGTCGTTCGACTGCCCGCACCCGTACCGCAGGCCCGCCGTACGCCGGTGAAGCAGGCCCAGGCTCCGGTTCTTGCCCTTCGCTCCCTCCCGGCAGAGGGCGCTGCAACCCCGGTTGTGAACCGTGCGGCGCCGGCCAAGCCGCGCCCGCAGGTCACTGCCCCGGTCACACCTCGCCCGGTCCGTATCGTGCGCGCCGAGCCGTCCGTCGCGATCGTCGCTTCGGCCTCGACGCCGATCGCGGTTCCCGCTCCCGCCGCGGAGCCGGTGCCCGTCGCAGTGCTCATCGTCGCCGTCGCGCCTGCCGTGAGTGTGGCGCCCACGGCCACGCAGCCGGAGGATCGCGGCAACCGGCGCGGCAAGGAGAAGAAGCAGAAGGCCAAGAGCGAGAAGCGCGAGCCGGCCAGCGCCTCCCCGGCCGCGGTGCAAACCCTCAGCACGGCGGCACCGGCCGAGCAACCCGTTCTCGAACTGGTCGCCGACGACTCCGACGACGAGGACGGCGACGACGACGGGCGCGGCAAGAACGGCCGTGAGAACAAGCGCGAGCACGGCCACGACAAGCGCTACTAGCTCGTCAGGCACGGGCCAGCCAGCGGGCGGCCGCAATCATCGCCTCGTTCGGCCCGCCCCTTTCGTCGAGGCCCCAGCCGAGGGCATGCGCAACGGCCCAACCGCGTACGCGCTCCCGGTCGAGCCCTAGCTCGCCCACGAGCACGTCGAGACGACGCCGGATGCGCCGCTGCGGCGCCGGGTCGGCCACGAGCGAGCCTCGCCGGTCGCGCAGGAGCGACGCGAGATCGAAGGCCGGCTCGCCGAGCAGCGGCTTGGGGTCGATCGCGAGCCACGCCTGAGGCCCGGCCGAGAGGATGTTGCCGCCGTGCAGGTCCTGGTGGACGACGACAAGCTCGGGCTGCGAGGGCGCAAGCTCGGCGATCGCGGCCACGGCACGGTCGAGGAGAGGGCGCTCGCACGGCCGCCCGAGCCGCTCCCAACGGTCGGGCAGTTCGGCTGACCAGCGCCGCGCCTCAGCCGCGAGCGTTCGGTAGGCCGTGCCGTCGTCCGGCGGCCGCCAGAGCGTGCGCAAGACGCCTGCCGCAGCGAGGTTCGCTGCGTCCTCGTCGACCACCTGCCAGAGCTGCGCACCTGGACGGCACCGCTCGACGAGCAGCGCCCGTCGGTCGTGGTCCTGGTCGAGAAGCCGCACGGCACCGCGCCCATCCCAGTGAGCGAGCGCGTCCGCCTCGTGCTCGCTCTCCGGCTCCGGGAAGTTGAGCTTCAGCACGGCCCCGGTGCCGTCGGCGCGAGTCGCCGGCACGACGAACGAAACGCTCGCGGCGTCGAACGGATCGCCGAGAGCGAGGTCCCAGTTCTGGGCGCATTCGAGGGCGAGCTGCGGCAGGCGTTCGAGCCACGCACCGCCGCCTGGCTCGTTTCGCCACCATTCCAGGCCGGTGGGGATCTGCATTGCCGAAGGATTGCAGCGTTTGCTAGCGGGCCGCATGTGCGAGGATGAGGTCATGGCACCGTTCCGCCGCCCGACGAGCCCGATTGGGATTGCGCTGACGCTCCTCGAGCTGTACCGGCGCCTGCCGCCGAAGCAGCGACGCCGTCTGCTCGACGCGACCCGCAAGCATGGGCCCCGCGTTGCAGCCGCTGCGCTGAAACGCCGCCGGCCTTAGGAGTGCGGCGGGGCGCCGAGCGCCTCGCGGACGATCCGATCCTGTTCCCGCACGTGCGACGTCGGGTAGCCCTCGCTCGGGCTCGCACGCCAGGGGCGGCCTGCGAAGCGCACCGGCACCCCGGTAGGCACTGCGTGCTCGAGCCGATGGCGGATCGAGCGCCACGCCCCCATGTTCTGGGGCTCCTCCTGAGCCCATACGAGCTCCTCGAGCTTCGGATAGGAAGAGCAGAGCTCGGCTGCCGCCTCAACCGGGAAGGGATAGAGCTGCTCGAGGCGCGCGACTGCCACGCTCTCCGCAGCGGCGCGCTCGTCGTGCCCGACGATGTCGTAGTAGACCTTGCCCGAGCAGAGCACGAGCCGCGTGATGCGCTCGTGGTCGACGCCGGCGTCATCGATCACCTGCTGGAACCCGCCACCCGCGAGCTCGTCCAGAGTCGAGGCTGCCTGCTTGAGCCGGAGCAACCCCTTCGGGGTCATCACCACGAGCGGACGGGCAACCGCGTCGAGCGCCTGGCGGCGGAGCAGGTGGAACTGCTGCGCGGCGGTCGTGCAGTTGGCGATCCGGATGTTCTCCTGCGCCGCGAGCTGGAGGAACCGTTCGAGCTTCGCGCTCGAGTGCTCAGGGCCGTTGCCCTCGTACCCGTGCGGGAGCAACAGCGTCAGCCGAGAGGTTTGCCCCCACTTCGAGAGACTCGCAACGAGGAACTGATCGATGACGATCTGAGCGCCGTTGACGAAGTCGCCGAACTGCGCCTCCCAGAGGACGAGCGACTCGGGCGCAGCCACGGAGTAGCCGTACTCGAACCCGAGCGCTGCATATTCGGAGAGCGGCGAGTTGTAGACCTCGAACGAGGCGGCCGCCTCGGGGAGGTGCTGCAGCGGCGCGTACGTCTCGCCGGTGTGCGGGTCGTGCAGGACGAGGTGCCGGTGGGCGAAGGTACCGCGTTCGGTGTCCTGACCTGAGAGGCGGATCGGGATCCCCTCGGTGAGCAGCGACGAGAATGCGAGCGCCTCGGCCTGCCCCCAGTCGATACCGCCTTCGTCGACCGTCTCGCGACGACGCTCGAGTTGCTTCTCGAGCTTCGGGTGGACGGTGAAACCGTCCGGAACGGCGAGAAGCTGTTCGTTCAGCGTGCGAAGCCGCTCGTCGGCAACGGCGGTGACGACCGCCTCGCCGGTGCCCTTCGGAGTGCGCTGGTCGGCCTGCCGACGCGGCGCAGGCGCCTGGCCGAAACTCTGCTTCAGCCGCTCGTGGGCCGCCCGGAGTTCGGCCTGCGTTTCGTCCACGAGTGCGGTCGCCTGCTCGACGGTGAGCGCGCCGTCGGCGGCGAGCCGGGCGGCGTACTGCTCGCGGACGGTCGGCTGCTCCGCGATCCGCGCCACCATCAGCGGTTGTGTGTACGCGGCTTCGTCCTGCTCCTGAT
>JBKJML010000201.1:0-6489 GCA_046596415.1 Gaiellaceae bacterium
AGCTAGCGAAGACGAAGACCGACGCCGAGGTGGTGGCACTCGAGCGCGTCGCGGCCGCCGCGGGCGCGGCCGCGCGCACGGCAGCCCTCGCGAGCGCGGCCGCCAACGAGCGGGCCCGCGCGGCGCAGGCGCGTCTGGCCGCTCTCGAGCGTGGCGTCGCACGGCTCGCCGAGGAACGGCTCGAGCAGCTCAGCGTGGAGCGGCAGCGGCTCGAGGCGGAGCTCGCAGCCGCGGCGGGCGGCCGTGAGGGCGCGACCGGCAGGCTCTACGAGCTCGGTGGAATCCGTGAGCGGCTCGCCCTACGCCGCGAGTCGGCGGGCTCGCTCCGCGAGCGGTTCCAGGCCGACCTCGGCGAGGCCCAGGCAGCCGCCCGCCAGAAGGGCCCGTCGCCTGCGGAGCTGGAGCAGGCTGCGAACGAGGCTACCGCTCTCGCCCGGACGGCTGCGCACGAACGTGACGACCTCGCGGAGCGGGCCCGGCTCGCGAAGGAGCGGCTGGCGGCGCTCGAGCGCTCGCTCGCCGAGCGGGAGGGGATCCCGCCCGCGGCGCGCGCGCTGGCGGAGCAGGGCGAGACGCTGGCGCTCTCGTTGCTGCACGTGGAGCCCGGCGCTGAGCGCGCCGTCGCCGCCGCGCTCGGCTGGCGCGCGTCGGCCGTGCTCGCAGACGACGCCAGGGCAGGGCTCGAGCTGCTGCAACGCGCACGGGAAGGTGGCCTCGGCAGCCTGACCGTCCTCGTCGGCCGCCGGCCCGAGGATCTCGTCGCCGCGCTGCCGGTCGTGGCTCTGGCTGAGCTGCTCGCGGCGAAGGCGCCGGCAGTGACAGCGGAAGGATTCGGCTTCGACCCGCAGCGCGGTGAGCTGTGGTTCGCCGGCGAGGCCGCCGAGGCGGTGCTGCTCGAGCTCGACGCGCGCCGTCGCGAGCTCGAGCGCGAGGGCACGGAGCTCGACGCGCACGCGAAGGCTGCCGCGGGAACCGCCGACGAAGCCCTCGCCCTGGCTGCCGCCGCCGAGGCTGCCTACGCCGCGGTTGCTCACCTGCGAGTAGCGCCGCCGCTCGATCCCGCCCTGGCAGCGCAGCTCGTGGCGCAGGCCGAATCGCTGGAGCAGGTGCTCGTCGCCGCCGTTGGTGTGGCGGTTCGAGTCGAGCGCCCGCTGCGCGAGCGTGTCGACACTGCAGCCGAGCGGGCCGGCGAGCTGGGCGGCGCCTTGACGGAGCTCGGCGCCCGCGAGCTCGAAGCACGTCGCGAGGCGGGTGAGGCATCCAGGCACGCGTCGGCCGCAGATGTCGAGTGCATCAGGCTCGGCGGGGGGCAGCTCGTGCTCGCCGAGGGCGCGGCCGCTGACGACCGCGGCGCGGTCGAAGGTGAGGCGCGCGCGCTGACCGCCGAGGCGGCGCGGGTCGGCGAAGCCGCGGCAGTCGCCGCCGAGGAGTCTCGGCTGGCCCAGTCGGCGCTCGCCGAGCGGGTTCCGAAGCGGCGCACGATGATCGATGCCGACCTGCTCGCGCGCATCGCCGATGGTGCTGCAAGGCTCGAGGGCATGCTGGCGTCCGTGGCCGGCGGCGCCTCGCGCTTCGAGGCGCCGCTCCGGGCCAGGGTCGACGCCGGCGCACACCGGGCAGGCGCGCTTGGTGGCGAATTGCGCCGCCTCGGCGCCGCCGAGGTCGAGCTGCGGCAGGCGGTCGAGGACTCGGGGCAGCGTCTCCAGGCGATCGAGATCGAATTGACAAGGCTGGAGGGCGACGCGGCCGAGGCGCAGCGTCGCCTCGAGGAGGCCGACATCGAGGAGGCTGACATCGAGCTTGGCGAGGGCGACGATCGCGACGAGCTCGCGGCGCGCGCCGAGCGGCTCGAGACGCGCCGGATCCAGCTCGGCCAGGTCAACCCGCTCGCCAAGGAGGAGTACGAGTCCGAGCAGGAGCGACTCGCCGAGCTCGCGCTCCAGCGTGAGGATCTCGAGCGGAGCCTGGCGGAGATCGAGAGCCTTCGCGCCGAGCTCGCGGAGACGGTGGCACGTCGCTTCGAGGAGACCTTCGGCGCCGTGGCAGCGAACTTCGAGGAGGTCGCGTCGACCCTCTTCCCGGGTGGCGGCGGCCGGCTCCGGCTCGTCGAGCCCGAGGACGAGGAAGGGGAGCTCGGCGTCGAGATCGAGCTGCAGCCGGCCGGCAAGCGGATCACGCGCCTCTCGATGCTCTCGGGCGGCGAGAAGGCGCTCGGTGCGATCAGCTTCCTCTTCTCGCTCTTCCTCGCGAAGCCGTGCCCGTTCTACCTCCTCGACGAGGTCGAGGCAGCGCTCGACGACGCCAACATCGGCCGCTTCGTGGAGCTGCTGCGCCGCTACGCCGACCGGGCACAGTTCATCGTCATCACCCATCAGAAGCGCACGATGGAGGCCGCGGACGTCCTCTACGGCGTCACGATGGGGAGCGACGGCGTCTCACAGGTCGTCTCACGGCGGCTGCCGCGTGAGGAGCGGGCAGCAGCCATCGCCTGACGACGGTCAGCCGTCTATCCCGACGGCTAACCTCACGCGATGGCACGGACCTGGGCAGATCTCCTCGGTGACGCTGCGGGGGCGGGGGAGACCGAGGAGGAGCAGCAGGGCTTCCTGGGGCGGCTGCGTGAGTCGCTGTCGAAGAGCCGCCGGGCGCTCACCGGCGAGCTGGCCGCCGCGACGTTCGATCCGGGGAACGCCGAGGACTGGGAGCGGCTTGAGGAGGCGCTGATCCAGGGCGACGTCGGTGTCCGTGCCACCGCCGAGCTCGTCCGGCGACTCGAGGCACGCAACGAGCTCGGCAACCTGAACGAGGCGCTTGCTGAGGAGATCGCCGAGCTGCTCGGCGAGCCGCGCACGCTCGACCTCCAGGCGAAGCCGTCGGTGATCCTCGTCGTCGGCGTGAACGGCACCGGCAAGACGACGACGATCGGGAAGCTCGCCCAGAAGCTGCGTCAGCATGACCGCTCCGTCCTGCTCGGCGCCGCCGACACGTTTCGCGCGGCCGCCGAGGAGCAGCTCGAGATCTGGGCGCAGCGCGCCGGAGCCGATTTCGTCGGCGCTCCGCGCGGTGCCGACCCCGCCGCGGTCGCATTCGACGCGGTCGAGGCGGGCCGGGCACGCGGCAAGGACGTCGTGATCGTCGACACCGCGGGCCGACTCCACACGCAGGCGAACCTGATGGAGGAGCTCGCCAAGGTACGGCGCGTGATCGAGGGGCGTCTGGAGGGGGCGCCCCACGAGACGATTCTCGTCGTCGACGCCACCACCGGGCAGAACGGCCTCCAGCAGGCCCGTCTCTTCGGTGAGACGGCAGGCGTCACCGGTGTCGCACTGACGAAGCTCGACGGATCGGCGAAGGGTGGTATCGCGGTGGCGATCGCGTACGAGCTCGGCCTGCCGGTCGTGCTCGTCGGTGTCGGCGAGGGCCTCGAGGATCTGCGCCCGTTCGACGCTCACGACTTCGCGCGCGCCCTCGTCGCCGCAACCTGAAAAACGCCTTGTGGCTCTGAGCCACAAGGGTGCGCGCGGCGTCTCTACACTGTCCAGCCGTGTTCGACACGCTCTCAGACAAGCTCCAGGCGGCTCTTGGCGGCATCAGCGGCAAGGGCCGCCTCGACGAGGAACAGATCTCGAAGGCGATGCGCGAGATCCGCCTCGCGCTGCTCGAGGCCGACGTCAACTTCCAGGTGGTCAAGGACTTCGTCGCCCACGTCAAGGAGCGCGCGACCGGCCAGGACGTGCTGAAGAGCCTCAGCTCGGGCCAGCAAGTCGTCAAGATCGTCCACGAGGAGCTGACGAGCTTGATGGGCTCCGGCGACTCGCGGCTTGCATTCGGCCGCCCGCCGACCGTGATCCTGCTCGCGGGCCTCCAGGGGGCCGGTAAGACGACCGCCGCCGCGAAGCTCGCCCTCCTGCTGCGCAAAGAGAAGAAGAGCCCGGCGCTGATCGCCGCCGACCTTCAGCGGCCCGCCGCGATCGACCAGCTCGAGCAGCTCGGCCGCCAGATCCAGATCCCCGTCTACTGCAAGGACACCCAGGATCCGGTCGAGGTCGTCAAGTACGGCATCCAGGCCGCGACGAGCGCCGGCAACGACGTCGTGATCGTCGACACAGCCGGCCGCCTGCACGTCGACGAGGCGCTGATGGACGAGCTCGTCCGCGTCCGCGACGCGGCGAAGCCGATGAACGTCCTGCTCGTGCTCGACGCAATGACCGGTCAGGAGGCCGTGAACGTCGCCGAGACGTTCTTCGAACGGATCGCCTTCGACGGGGTCGTGCTGACGAAGCTCGACGGCGACGCACGCGGCGGCGCGGCGCTCTCGGTCAAGGCCGTCACGGGCAAGCCGATCAAGTTCGTCTCGGTCGGCGAGAAGCTCGACCAGCTCGAGTATTTCCATCCCGACCGGATGGCCTCGCGGATCCTCGGCATGGGCGACGTGTTGACGCTGATCGAGAAGGCGGAGGCCGCGGTCGAGGAAGACGAGCAGGCGGCGATGGAGGCGCGGATGCGCGCCGGCCAGTTCACCTTCGACGATTTCCTTGCCGCCCACAAGATGCTCCGTAAGATGGGGCCGCTGCAGGGAGTCCTGAAGATGATCCCCGGCATCGGCAACCAGCTAAAGGACGTGGACATCGACGAACGGCAGCTGGCGCGGGTCGAGGCGATCGTGCTCTCGATGACGCCGCAGGAGCGCCGCATACCGCACCTGATCAACGGCTCGCGCCGCCAGCGGATCGCCGTGGGCAGCGGGCAGACGATCGAGGATGTGAACAAGCTTCTCTCCGCGCGCAAGCAGATGGAGAAGATGATGAAACAGATGGGGAAGGGCAAGCTGCCGGCGCTCCCGACCCAACTCACCAAAGCCGGACGGAGGTAGGACGAATGGCAGTACGCATGAGGCTGACGCGGATCGGTTCGAAGAAGAACCCGATCTACCGCGTCGTCGTGGCCGACTCGCGCTCCCCGCGCGACGGCAGGTTCATCGAGATCATCGGCCGCTACAACCCGCAGACCGATCCCTCGACGATCGAGCTCGACGAGGCGAAGGTGAAGGACTGGATCGGCAAGGGCGCGCAGCCTTCCGCTGCGGTCTCGAAGCTGATCAAGGCCGCCGGCATCAGTGGTTGAGGTGACCGGTGGCTGAGCTGCTCGAGTGGCTCGCAAAGCGGCTCGTCGACGAACCCGAGGCGGTGCGCGTCGAGGTCGTGGAGGAGGCTGACGTGACGATCCTTCAGCTTCGGGTCGCGCCCGACGACATCGGCAAGGTGATCGGACGTCAGGGCCGCATCGCGCGAGCCCTGCGTACCGTCGTTCGCGCGAGCGGCGCCCGCACCCACCGGCGCGTCGTGCTCGAGATCGTCGAGTGAGCGAGGAGCTCGTGCCGGTCGGTCGTGTCGGCCGGCCGCACGGGATCGACGGCTCGTTCGTCGTGGAGCACGGCAGCAAGGACGAGCGGCGATTCGCCGTCGGTGCCGTCGTGCTCGTGGACGGGCAGCCGGCCAAGGTCGTCTCGTCGAAGCGCGCCGGTGGCGCCAGGCAGGCGATCCGCCTCGACCGTGAGGCCCCCCGTGGCGCGACGCTGGCGGTCCGCCGCGACGAGCTGCCTGAGCCGGAGGCGGACGCGTTCTACGTCTTCCAGCTGGTCGGGCTCGACGTCGAGGACTCGGACGGTCGCGTCCTGGGCACCGTGAAGGACGTGTTGCCCGGCGCCGCAAACGACTCGTTGGAGCTCGAGAACGGGACGCTCCTGCCGCTCGTCGAGGACTGCGTCCGCTCGGTCGACGTCGCCGCCGGCAGGGTCGTAGTCGACGCTCGCTTCCTGGACGACGACTGATGCGCCGCTCCGTGGAATGGCTCGCCACGCTGGCCGTGGCGATCGGGACGGTGCTCGCCCTGAAGGCGTACGTCATCAACCCGTACCGCGTCCCGAGCGCGTCGATGGAGCCGACGCTCCATTGCGCAATGCCGGGCGGCGGCTGCGAGGCCCGCTTCGACGAGCGGATCCTTGCCAACCGGCTCGCCTACCGCTACCGCGACCCGAAGCGCGGCGAGATCGTCGTCTTCCAGACACCACCCGAGACGGCGCGCCGCTGCGGTGCGGGCGGCACGTTCGTCAAGCGCATCGTCGGGCTCCCCGGCGAGGTCGTCTCCGAGCGCGACGGCAGGGTCTACGTCAACGGGAAGCCGCTCGCAGAGCCGTATATCCCGCGCAACAAGCGCGACACACGCACCGAGTCGTGGCCGCGCATCCCGTCGCGTGGCTACTTCGTGATGGGCGACAACAGGGGCTCCTCCTGCGACTCGCGCCAATGGGGCACCGTGCCGCGCGAGAACCTGATCGGGGCGGTCGTTGCGAGCTACTGGCCGCCCAGCCGCATCGCGCTCCGCTGAACCATCTAGGTAACCTCGACCGGCTGTGCAGATCGACGTCTTCACCCAGGTTCCGCACGCGTTCGCATGGCTGACCGAGCAGCGGCCGCTGGCGGGAGTGCT
>JBKJML010000113.1:0-16937 GCA_046596415.1 Gaiellaceae bacterium
CACGATCCCCTGCGTCAGCTTCTCGCGCGCGAGCAGCCGCGGGACGTGCTTGCGCGACGCCATCCCGACGACGCCGTAGCACTCGGCCGCCGTGTGGCCGACGATCTGGGCGATCGCCTCACTGGAGACGGAGACCCGCCCGAGCGGCGAGGTGTGGGTGACATGGGCGCGGTCCACGATCCGCGAGCTTAGACGAGTAGGAGCTGAGCCAGGTTGCGCGCGGAAGCGGATAGACCGCTTTTTCCACTTTGCCGGCCTTGAGGCACTTCGTGCACACGTAGGCCCGCTGCGCGACGCCCTTCAGGAGCACCCGGACGCGCTGGAGGTTCGGGTCGAAGCGACGGCGCGTAGCGGCCATCGAATGGCTTCGATTGTTCCCGAACGACGGCTTCTTGCCGCAGATTGCGCACACCTTGGACATCGCGGCTGCGGAGTGTAGCGGAACCTGTTAGCGCGAAGCAGCAGCTCGGAGCTGCGCGAAGACGTCGGCCATCTCGAGCGCCGTGCGCACTGCCTCGGCGCCCCTTCCGATCCGCGCGTCCGCCTGGTCGGCCGACTCGAGCGTGAGGAGCCCGAACGAGACGGGCACGCCGCTCTCGAGCGCGGCGAGCTGGAGCCCGCTCGCGGCCTCGCCCGCGACGTAGTCGAAATGCGGCGTCTCGCCGCGGATCACACAGCCGAGCGCGACGATCGCGGCGTAGCGGCGTGTCTTCGCGAGCGCCATCGCGGCGAGCGGCAGCTCGAACGCGCCCGGGACCGGCATGACCGTGATCGCGTCGCTGCTGACGCCCGCTGCCTCGAGCTCGGCGAGCGCCCCTGCGAGCAGGCGCGAGGTGACGGCCCCGTTGAAGCGGCTGACGACGACTCCGACCGCGCGGCGCGCCCCCTGCGGCACGCCCTCGAGGGCGGTGTAGCCCTCCGGGACGCGGAACTCGCCGCCCGCGTGCTCAGCAGACGACTCGGGCGACTCGGGCGACTCAGGCTCAGCGGCGCCGTCACCCTCGGGCTCGACCTCGTCCGGCCAGCCCTCGGGCGCATCCTCGTCGACCGGGAGCTCGAGCTCGGTCGGCGGGTCGATCGGATCGTCGTAGCGTTCGCTCATGCCTCTGCTCCTGTGAAGTCATCGGTTTCGAAGCGCAGATCCTGATGGTGCAACCGGCCGGAGCCGATCGTATGCCCGAGCTTCTCGCGCTTCGTGTCGAGATAGCGGCGGTTCTCGGCGTTCGGTTCGATCTCGATCGGCACCTGCGCCGTGACCTCGAGCCCGAACCCCGAGATGCCGGCGATCTTCTTCGGGTTGTTGGTCAGGACGCGGATCGTCGAGAGGCCGAGGTCGGCCAGGATCTGGGAGCCGATCCCGTACTCCCGCGCGTCGGCGGCGAAGCCGAGCTGCTGGTTCGCCTCGACCGTGTCGAGGCCCGACTCCTGGAGCTCGTAGGCCTTCAGCTTGTTCAAGAGGCCGATCCCACGGCCCTCCTGCGCGAGGTAGAGGAGGACGCCTTCACCCTCGGCCGCGATTCGCTGCATCGCAAGCTCGAGCTGCTCACCGCAGTCGCAGCGCAGCGAGTGGAAAACGTCACCGGTGAGGCACTCCGAGTGGACACGCACGAGGACGTTCTGCTTGCCGGCGACCTCGCCTCGTACGAGCGCGACGTGATGCTTGCCGGAGAGTGTCTCGCGAAAGGCGACGGCGGTGAACGCGCCGTGCGCGGTCGGCATGCGGACCGAGACCACGCGCTCGACGAGTTGCTCGTGGCGGCGGCGGTACTCGATCAGGTCGGCGACGGTGACGAGCTTCAAGCCGTGGCGGCGGCAATAGTCGACGAGGTCGACGACGCGGGCCATCGTGCCGTCGTCCTTCATCACCTCGCAGACGACGCCGGCCGGGATCAGTCCGGCGAGGCGGGCGAGGTCGACCGAGGCCTCGGTCTGCCCGGAGCGTTGGAGCACGCCGCCTGGCCGGGCGCGCAACGGGAAGACATGCCCGGGCTGGACGAGGTCGCGCGGCCCGGAGGTCGGGTCGACCGCCACCTGGATCGTCCGGGAGCGGTCGGGGGCCGAGATGCCGGTTGTGATCCCTTCGCGCGCCTCGATCGAGACCGTGAACGCCGTGCCGTAGGGCGTCTCGTTCTGGTCGGTCATCTGGCGCAGGCCGAGCTCGTCACAGCGTTCCTCGGTCAGGCAGAGGCAGATCAGGCCGCGACCGTGCGTGGCCATGAAGTTGACGGCCTCGGGGGTCGCGAACTGCGCCGCGATCGTCAGGTCACCCTCGTTCTCGCGGTCCTCGTCGTCGACGACGACCACGAACTTGCCCTGACGGATGTCCTCGATCGCCTCCTCGATCGAGGAGAACGGGCTGTCGTTTTGGACCGCGGCGAGTTTCGTCATCGCGGCAATGGTAGTCAGCGGGAGGCAACCAGGCGCTCGACGTACTTGGCGAGCACGTCGGCCTCGAGGTTCACCCTGTCGCCGGGCACAAGACGACCGAGCGTCGTCACCGTCAGCGTGTGCGGGATCAGCGCCACCTCGAAGCCCGTCTCGGTGAGTGCTGCGACGGTGAGCGAGACACCGTCGACGGCGATCGAGCCCTTCTCGACGCAGTAGCGGGCGATGTCGGAAGCGGTAATCGCGATCCGGGTGCCGTCACCCTCGGGCTCCACGGAGACGACGGTGCCGACGGCGTCCACGTGCCCCTGCACGTAGTGGCCGCCGAGCGGCTCGCCGGCCCGGAGCGCAGGCTCGAGATTCACCTCGACGCCGGGCACGAGTGCCGACAGTGCCGTCCGTGCGAGCGTCTCCGGCACCGCTTCGAAGCGGAGCCGAGCGCCACCGACCGCGACCGCCGTCAGGCAGCAACCGTCGATCGAGACCGAGTCGCCGACCGCAGTCAGGGTCGCCGTCTCGGGTGCGTCGATCTCGATCCGCATTCCTTCGGCGCCGCCCTCGACGGCCACAACGCGCCCCCGTTCCCTGACGATGCCCGTGAACACGCTGCTGAGGCTACCGCGGCTCGTGCAGGTAGCCCTCGACGAGCACGTCCTCGCCGACCTGCCTCACCGTCAACCGAGTCAGCGGGAGCGGCGCGTCGAGCCGGTCGAGGATGCCGGGCCCGGCGCCGGAGAAGGTCGGGGCGACGAAAAGCAACACCTTGTCGACAAGCCCGGCGCGGAGGAACGACCCGGCGAGGGTCGGACCGCCCTCGAGCAGGAGTGACTGCACGCCCTCGGCCGCGAGGGCGGCGAGCTCAGCTTCGAGCGGCCCGCTCCGCAGCTCGAGCTCCGAGCTCTCCGGCAGCGGCCCGCGGCCGAAGGCGAGCCGCCGCGGCTGGCGCGCCGCGCCGACGTCGCGCGCGTCGAGGCGAGGCGCATCGGCGCGCACCGTTCCCATTCCGACCGCGACGGCATCGACGGTCGCTCGCAACTCGTGGACGAGGCGGCGGGAAGCCTCACCGGTGACCCAGCGGGAATCGGGGACGCTACTGCGCCCGTCGAGTGAGGCCGCCGCCTTGTAGATCACGAATGGCCGCCCCTCCGTCACCCAGGTGCGCCACGCCTCGTTCTGTGCGCGCGCCTCGAAGCGCTCGTCGAGCTCGGTCTCGAGCCCGGCAGCGCGGAGCAGTTCCAGGCCACCGGCTGCCTCGGGGTTCGGGTCACGAGACCCTGCCACGACCTTCACGACACCCGCGGCGATCACCGCCTCGGTACAGGGCGGCGTCGTCCCGTGGTGCGCGCACGGCTCCATCGTCACGTAGAGCGTCGCCCCGCGGGCGCCCTCCCCCGCCTGCTCGAGGGCGACGAGCTCGCCGTGGCGCCCGTCTCGCTCAGTCCAGCCCTCCCCCACGATCTTGCCGTCGCGGACGAGCACGGCCGCGACGGTGGGCTTCGGATGGGCGGTCCCGCGCTGGCGCCCGCCGAGCTCGAGCGCCCGTTCCAGGCTCATGCCAGCGCTTGCACGAGCCGCCGGTAGGAGCGCGGCAGATCTTCGCGCTCGAAGATCGCGCTGCCCGCGACGAGCAGCTCGGCGCCCGCGTCGTGCACCTCACGGACATTGTCCTGGGTGATGCCGCCGTCCACCTGGACGTAGCAGTCGACGAGCGCGCGCAGCCGTCCGATCCGCTCCAGCGCCTCGGGCATGAACTCCTGGCCTGAATAGCCGGGCACGATCGACATGCAGAGGCAAAGGTCGGCGCCCGCGTTCGCCGCTTCAGCCGCCACCTCGGGCTCGGTGCCCGGATTGAAGGCGATCCCCACTTCGAGCCCGTGTTCGCGCGCCTGCGCGATCGTCTCGGGCACGTCGGTCACCGCTTCGACGTGGAAGGTGACGCTGTCGCCGCCGGACTGTGCGAGCTCGGGGAAGTGGTGCGCCGGGTCGTCGACCATCAGGTGGCAGTCGATCACGCCGCCCAGCCGGTGGATCATCGGCGCGATCGAGCGCAACACCACGGGGCCGATCGTGACCGGCGGCACGAAATGGCCGTCGCCGACGTCGAAGTGGAAAACGCGGGCGCCCGCGTTCAGCAGGTACTGGACCTGTTCACCGAGATTCGCGAAATCAGCCGCATACAGAGAAGGCTCGATCTCGACCGTCCGCACCCAGTCGCGCCATGCCATCGAGGAGGGATACTACGCCCGCAATCGGGCGACGAAGAAGCCGGCTGTGCGGTGGACGTGCGGGAGCGTCAGCAGAAACTCCGGCCGACGCGCGTGGCGGAAGCGCGGCCACTGCTCCGCGAGCGACCTGTCGACCTCGAGGCCCGACGCGTCGACGACCGCCTCGCACTCGTCTGCGTTGGTCGTGCAGACGGAGTAGACGACGGTCCCACCGGGCTGCACACGGGCTGCGGCGGCGAGCAGCAGCTCGAGCTGGAGCTCGGGCAGCGGCTGCGAGCGCCAGCGCAGGTCCGGCCGCTGTGCGAGGACGCCGAGCCCGGAGCACGGCGCGTCGACGAGCGCCCGGTCGAACCCGGTCAGGCGCTCAGGCAGCGCGCGCCCGTCGGCCCGGACGACGGTGACGTTCGTGGCGCCGAGGCGGCGCACGTTCTCCTCGAGCTCCCGGGCGCGCGCCTGGTTCAGCTCGACGGCGACGACCTCACCCCGGAGCTGCGTGGTCTTGCCGCCCGGTGCGGCACAGAGGTCGAGCACACGCTCCCCCTCCTCGGAGCCGACTGCGAGTCCGGCGAGCTGCGAACCGGCGCTCTGCGGCCAGATCCTGCCCTCTGCGAGCGCCGTCTCGTCGACGCGGTCGACGTGCCAGGCACCGGGCACGTCCGGATCGGGCGTGCCGTCGAGCTCCCCACGGACGAGACGCACCACCGTCGGCGGCGGCTCGTTCTGGGCCCGCATCAACGCGAGCGCATCCTCGTCGCCGAGGTCGCGACGCCACGTCTCGTAGATCCAGTCGGGGTAGGAGTGCTTCAGCGGCCCCTCCGGGAGTGACTCGAGCAGCGGCCCGATCCCCTGCTCGAGCCTGCGCAGCACCGCGTTCGTGAACGGCACCGCGCGCTCGAGCCGCGCGCGGCGGACGAGCTCCACCGACTCGTTGACCGCGGCGTAGCGCGCGACCCCGTCGAGCCAGCCGAGCTGGTAGGCGCCGAGCCGAAGCGCTGCGCGCACCGGCGGGTCGAGCTTGCGCACCGGCCGCTTGCCCAGGGTCTCGATCGCGTGGTCGACGGTGCGAACCTGCTGGACGGCGCCGTACGCGAGCCGGCGTGCCAGCGAGCGATCGCGGTCGTCGAGTCTCTGGGAGGCGCTGCGGAGCGCGCGGTCGGCGTAGGCGTCCTCCTCGAAGACGCGGAGCAGCACCTCGTAGGCAGCGTGGCGCGCCGGGGCGATCACCGGAGACCGCGGAGCAGCTCGTCGTAGCCCATGCGCCGCTTCCCCTCGGGCTGCACCTCGACCGGCACGAACCGACCGTCCTCGACCCGGGCACGCCAGATCGTCAGCCGGCGGCCGTGCAACTCGGCGTGGGCGCCGATGTGGGGCGAAAGCGCGCGCACCCGGTTCACGAGCTCCTGCGGGTCGGCGTCGAGATCGAGCGCCCGGTCGGCGGGGCCGATCTTCTCCGCGTACGTGACGCCTTCGGCCGCCTGCGGGAGAAACGACGGCGCGGCCAGCACCTCCTCGAGCAGCTCGAAGGCGAGCGCGGCCGCGCGGTCGAACACGGCGCCCGCATCGTCGTCGGGCCCGATCGCAAACGCGCGCTGCGCGGCGATCGGGCCGGCGTCGAGCGCCTCCACGGTCTCGTGGATCGTCACGCCGGTCTCCGCGTCGCCGGCCATGATCGACCGCTCGACCGGCGCGGCGCCGCGCCAGCGCGGCAGGAGCGACGGATGGACGTTCAGCCAGAGGCCACGCTCGAGCAGGGACGGCGGGATCAGCAGGCCGTACGCCGCGACGACGACCGTCTCGGCGGGAAGCTCCAGGTCGCCGGTGGGCCGCGCGGGCTGGTGCACGGGGATGCCGAGCCGCTCGGCCACCTCCTTCGCCGCGGACCCGGTGAGCTTGCGTCCGCGGCCCTGCAGGCTGTCGGGCCGCGTCAGGAGTGCCGTTACCTCGTAGCGGGCGGCGAGTCGTTCGAGCACGTCGGCGCCGAAGGGCGCCGTCGCGGCGACGGCGATCTGCACGTCCTACCGCCCGCCGAGAACGGGCTGGGCGCGCAGGCTGCCGAGCGCGAGCCGCCGGGCCTCGTCGTCGGTGCGCTGGATCATCAGCACCCCGTCGAGGTGGTCCAGCTCGTGCTGCGCGACGCGCGCCGGGAGATTCTCGAGCTCGAGGCGAATCGGAGCACCTGTCACGTCCTGCCCTTCGATCGTCACGGCGACGTTCCGCTCGACCGGCACGTGGATGTTCTGGAGCGACAGACAGCCCTCCTTGTCGAGGTCGGTCTCGTCGGAGCGGGCGGCGATGACCGGGTTGACGATCGCCGTGCCCTCGTCGTCCTCGTCGCGCAGGAAGACAAACAGCCGCTGGAGGACGCCGACCTGGGTGGCGGCGAGGCCAACGCCGTGCGCGTCGTGCATCAGCTCCGTCAGGCGCCGCACGAGCCGCGCGAGGTCGTCGTCGAAGCGCTCGACGTCGTTCGCACGCATTCGCAGGACGGGATCCGGGTACTGCCGAATCTGCGCCAGCGCCACGCGCCGCCGGGCTTCGACCTGGGGGTCGGGGCGCTCGACGTTCTCGGGCTCGGTCTCGTCTTCCACGGCGGCAGGATATCCGCGTGAACTAGAGCGACTGCGGGTCGACGTCGACGACGGCCGTGAGCCCCGCGCGCCGCATCGCCGGCGAGGCCGCCGCGAGGAGCTGCGCGGCGCGCGTCGCGAGCTCGCGCGGGCGGTCGGTCTTCGCCACGAGCTGAGCCCGGTGGCGGCCGCGGAGACGCAGGAGTGGCGCCGGCCCCAGCAGGTCGGTGCCCGGCAGGCCGTCCTTGAGCTCGCGGAGGAGCTGCGCCGGGCCTTCGGGGCCGTCGCCCGAGACGACGAGCCGCACGAGATGGCGGAACGGCGGGTAGCCGAGCTCGCGGCGTCGCTCGATCTCCTCGGCGAGAAAGCCGGCGACATCGTGGCGCGCCGCGTAGGTGAGCGGTTTCGCATCGGGCTGGAAGGTCTGGACGAGCACCTTGCCGGGCGCGTCACGCCCGCTTCTGCCGGCGAGCTGCGTGACGAGCTGGAAGGTGCGTTCCTCGGCCCGGAAGTCGGGGATCGCGAGGCCGGTGTCGGCGTCGACCACCGCCGCGAGTGTCACGCCCGGGAAGTGGTGCCCCTTCGCAACCATCTGCGTGCCGACGAGGACGATCCGGTCGGCGGCCGCGAAGCGGGCGAGCGTTGCGCGCAGGACACCCGGCTTCGAGGCTGTGTCGGCGTCGAGTCGCAGCCGCTCGAGCTCGGGGACGTGCTTCTCGAGCTCGGCTTCCAGGCGCTGCGTCCCGGCGCCGATGCGCGCGATCTCGGTCGAGCCGCAGGCGGGGCACGACTCGGGCACGGGCTCGGAGTAGCCGCAGTGGTGACAGTGGATGCGGCCGTCGCCGTGCAGCGTGAGCGCCACATCGCAGGAGCCGCAGCGCCGCGAGACGCCGCACGCCCGGCAGTGGAGCGCGGGTGCGAGGCCGCGGCGGTTGAGGAGGAGGATCGCCTTGCCGCCCTCGTGCGCGATCTTCCCGAGCTCGCGCAGGAGCGGCGCCGACAGGGGGTAGCCGGCCTCGCGGCGGAGATCGACGAGCGTGACATGCGGCATCGGCGCGCCGAGGCGCGTCCCGAGCTCGAGCCGCGGCAGGCGCTCCCAGCTCTCGGGCCGCGGCGTTGCGCTGCCGTAGACGGCGACCGCCCCTTCGAGCGCCGCGCGCTTGGCGGCGACCGTGCGTGCGTCGTAACGCGGGTCGGATTCCTGCTTGAACGAGGCGTCGTGCTCCTCGTCGATGCAGATCAAGCCGAGCTTCCGCACGGGAGCGAAAACGGCCGAGCGTGCGCCGACGACGATGCGCGCGTCGCCGGAGAGGATCCGCTCCCGCTCGTCGCGGCGCTCGGCGTCGCCGAGCGCGGAGTGCACGATCGCCACCTGGTCGCCGAAGCGCTGTCGGAAGCGGCCGACCGTCTGCGGCGTCAGCCCGATCTCCGGCACGAGCACGATCGCTCCGAGCCCCCGCTCGAGCGCCGCTGCGCAGGCCTGAAGGTAGACCTCCGTCTTGCCGCTGCCCGTGGCGCCTGCGAGCAGGAAGTGGCCGCCGCTACCGAGCGCGCCGACCAGTGTCGCGACGGCCGCGCGCTGCGGCTCCGTCAGGCTCGCCGGCTCGACCTCGCCGCCGAGCGACTCACGCTCCGCCGGTGCCTGGAGCTCGCCGCGCCGCTTGCGCATCACCGGTGCGATCAGCTCGAGCGCGCGGGCGGGGGTCGACCCGTAGTAGTCGGCCGTCCAGAGCGCGAGATCGACGAGCTCCGGCGGCAGCTCGTAGAGGACGCGCTGGATCGGCGCCACGGTCACTCCGGCGGGCGCCTCGACCCCCACCTCGGTCACGACGCCGCGCTGAGCGGCACGCCCGAAGCGCACCGCGACGACGGCGCCCTTGCCGACCCCGTCGGGCACCTCGTAGGTGAACGTGCGGGCCAGCGAGCGGGCGCGCACGAGCGGAAAGACGGATGCGAGCGGCACCCGGCCCACCGTAGCGGGGAGAGTGGTCGTGTAAGGTTCGCCTTACATGGCCTGCGGGATGATCTGCGTGCACGGCGTGTCGAAGGCCTACGGCCCGGTCGTAGCCGTCGACGACGCGCGTCTCTGCGTCGAACGCGGCGAGTTCGTGGCGCTGCTCGGCCCTTCCGGCTGCGGGAAGACGACACTCCTACGCCTGATCGCCGGCTTCGAGGAGCCGCAGTCCGGCACGGTCGAAATCGCAGGTACCCCCGTCGCCGGCGTGCAGCCCGACGGCTCAACTGCCTGGGTGCCGCCGGAGCGCCGCAAGGTGGGCATGGTCTTCCAGGATTACGCGCTCTTCCCGCACCTGACCGTCGCCGAGAACGTCGGCTTCGGGCTGCCGCGCGCGGAGCGCAAGCTGCGCGTGCCGATCGTGCTCGCGCTCGTCGACCTCTGCGGGCTCGGCGGCCGCTACCCGCACGAGCTATCCGGTGGCCAGCAGCAGCGTGTGGCACTCGCCCGCGCGCTCGCGCCCGGCCCCCAGCTCATCCTGCTCGACGAGCCGTGGTCGAACATCGACCCACACCTGCGCGCCTCGATGCGTGACGAGCTCGCTCGGATCCTGCGCTCGATCCACGTCACCGTCGTCCTAGTCACGCACGACCGCGAGGAGGCTTTCTCGCTCGCCGACCGGATCGCGCTGATGCGCGACGGCAAGGTCGTCCAGGAGGGCACCGCGGAGGAGGTCTACCTTGCCCCGGCCAACCGCTGGGCCGCCGAGTTCGTCGGTGCCGGCAACTTCCTTCCGGGCCGCCTGGCGGACGGTGTCGTCCAGACGACTGTCGGCCAGTTCCCGGCGGCCGACGCGAACGGCGCGAGCGCGGTCGAGGTGCTGATCCGCCCGGAGCTGCTCGAGCTCGAGCTCGATCCCGCCGGTGACGGCGAGGTGGTGGCGCGCGAGTTCCGCGGCCACGACGTCTTCTATCGCGTCCTCCTCGACGGCGTCGAGCTCGTCTCGCAGCGGCCCTCGAACGAGGTCGTACCGCTCGGCGCGCGCGTCAACGTACGGCCGCACGTCTCAAAAGTCGCCGTCTTCTCCTAGTTCTGTAAGGTCTGCCTCTTATTTGGGTAAGGCAACCCTTACAAGGAGGAATGTACGGATGAGAACACTGCTGCTGTTGGTCGTGCTTGGCGGGCTCGCGTTCGCGCTCGCGGGCTGCGGAGGGGACGACGGAGGCTCGGCGGGTGGCACGCTCGTCGTCTACTCGGGCCGGGAGGAGGAGCTCGTCAAGCCCCTCTTCGAGCGCTTCGAGCAGGAGACCGGCACGAAGGTCGAAGTCCGCTACGGCGACAGCGCCGAGCTCGCGGCGACGATCGCCGAGGAGGGCGACAACTCCCCCGCCGACGTCTTCTTCGCGCAGGACCCGGGCTCGCTCGGCGCTGTCGAGAGCCGGCTCGCAAAACTGCCGGACTCGATCCTGAAGCGCGTCCCCGAGCAGTTCCGCGACTCGAAGGGCCGCTGGGTCGGCACCTCGGGCCGCGCCCGCGTGATCGTCTACAACACCGACGAGCTGACCGCGGCGCAGGTGCCCGACTCCGTCTTCGAGCTGACCGACCCGAAATGGAAGGGCAAGCTCGGGATCGCGCCGACGAACGCCTCGTTCCAGGCCTTCGTCACCGCGATGCGGCTCGACGTCGGCGAGGAGCGCACCCGCCAATGGCTCCAAGGGATCAAGGCAAACGACCCCAAGTTCTACGAGAAGAACACGCCGGTGGTCGAGGCGACTGCAGCCGGCGAGGTGCAGCTCGGGCTCGTGAACCACTACTACCTCTACCTCGTCAAGAAGGAGCTCGGCGCCGACGCGCCGATCGCGAACAAGTACCTCCCGGGCGACGATCCCGGCGCGCTCGTCAGCGTCGCCGGCGCGGGCGTGCTGGAGGGGTCGAAGCATGAGAGCGAAGCGCGCAGCTTCGTCGAGTTCCTGCTCTCCGACAACTCGCAGCGCTTCTATGTCGACGAGGCCGAGGAAGCGGAGATTCCGCTCGTCGCCGGCATCGACCCGAAGCCCGGCGTCCCGTCGCTCGCCGAGCTCGAGCAGCGCGGCCCCAAGGTCGACCTGTCGTTGTTCGGTGGCGAGCTCGAGCGGACGCTCCAGCTCCTGAACGAGACCGGCTTCACGTCCTGATGCGCGCGCGGTGGACGCGAGGGAGAGCGCCGCTCTCCCTCGCGCTGCCCGCGCTCGTCACGGTCGCGCTCCTCCTGCTCCCACTCGTCTACCTCGTGCTGCGGGCAGGCTCGAGTGCGCGAGCCTGGCGCGTCCTCTGGCGGCCGACGACGATCGACCTCCTCGTGAGCACGAGCGTGCTCGTCGTCGCGGTGACTGTCGCCTCGGCCGCAATCGGGGTCACGCTGGCCTGGCTCGTCACGAGTACCGACCTCCCCGGCCGACGGATCTGGGCGGTCACCGGGGTGCTGCCGCTCGTCATCCCGAGCTACGTGGCCGCGTTCTGCCTGCTTGGCGCGTTCGGGCCGCGCGGCCTGCTCCAGCAACTGCTCGGGGTCGAGCGGCTGCCGGAGATCTACGGCTTCTGGGGTGCACTCGCCGCGCTGACGCTCTCGACGTACCCCTATGTGCTCCTGCTTGTCTCAGCCGCGCTCCGGGGGCTCGACCCCGCCATCGAGGAGGCGGCGCGCGGGCTCGGACACACCCCCTCGCGCGTCTTCCGTACGGTCACGCTCCGCGCGTTGCGGCCTGCGATCGGAGCCGGAGCACTCCTCGTGGCGCTCTACACGCTCTCCGACTTCGGCGTCGTCTCGCTGATGCGCTACGACGCCCTGACACGCGGCATCTACCTCCAGTACAAGTCGCTCTTCGACCGGACGCCGGCTGCCGTGCTCGCGCTCGTTCTCGTCGCGCTGACCGCGCTCGTGCTCTACGTCGAGGGCCGCTCCCGGCTGCGCACGAGTCGCAGCTCACCGGGGGTCGCGCGGCGGCAACGACCGCACCGGCTCGGGCGCTGGCGCTGGCCCGCACTCGCCTTCTGTGGAGCGACGACGTTCGCGTTCCTCGTCGTGCCGGCGACGGTGCTCTTCTACTGGCTGGCACGCGGGCTCGATCGCGCGGATCTACCGCTCCACGAGGCATTCAACTCGCTCTCGGCCTCGGGGTTGGCTGCAGCCGCGGCCGCGCTCGCTGCGATTCCCGTCGCGATCCTCGCGCAGCGCTACCCCGCCCGCTGGACGCGCCTCCTCGAACGGCTCTCGTTCGCGGGCAACGCGCTGCCGGGGATCGTGATCGGGCTCTCACTCGTCTTCTTCGCCGCGAACTACGCGAGCCCGATCTACCAGACGCTCGGGCTGCTCGTCTTCGCCTACGTGGTGCGGTTCTTCCCGCAGTCGCTCGCCGGCGTCGAGGCCGCGCTGGCGAATGTCTCGCCGCGGGTCGAGGAGGCCTCGCGCTCGCTCGGCCGCGGGCCTGCGCGGACGGCGCTCACCGTCACCGTGCCTCTCGTCCGCTCGGGCATCCTGGCGGGCGCCGCGCTCGTCTTCCTCTCGGCCATGAAGGAGCTGCCGGCGACGCTCCTGCTGCGCCCGATCGGCTTCGAGACGCTCGCGACCGAGATCTGGAAGTTCACCTCCGTCGGTGCGTACTCTCGGGCCGCGGTGCCCGCATTGCTCCTGATCCTCCTCTCGGCGCCGTTCGTCTACCTGCTCTCCAGCCGGCACCGGCCCGAGGCTGTCGAGCGCGGCTAGAGTGGCTCGCATGGCCGGTCATTCCGTCGACGAGTACCTCGAGACGATCTACTTCCTGGCTTTCCCGATCGGCGAGTACAAGCCCGATCCGAACAGCTCGACCGCGATCGCCTCGCGCGTGGCGGAGATGCTCGGCGTCTCCCGCGCCTCGGCCGGCGAGATGCTGAAGCGCCTCGAGGCCGAGGGGCTCGTCGAGCGCGGCGAGCAGAAGGAGGCGATCCTGACGCCGCCCGGCATCGAGCGGGCACAGCGGGTCGTGCGCAGACACCGGCTGATCGAGCGCCTCCTCACCGACTTCATGGGCTACACCGCTGCGGAGGCCCACGTGCACGCAGACGAGCTTGGCGACACGTTCAGCGACGACATGGTCGACAGGATCGAACGGCAGCTCGGCAACCCAGACCGATGCCCGCACGGCTGGCCGGTGGATCCCGAGTTCGAGCAGCAGGAGAACCGCGAGCTGACCCCGCTCGCCGACCTGCCGCTCGGCGCCTCGGGCGAGATCGTGCGGCTCGCCGAGCACGACGGTGCGCTCCTGCACTGGTTCTACGACGAGGGCTTCGTGCCGGGCGCGAGCGTCCAGGTGATCGAGGCCCAGCCGGCCGCCGCGCAGTTCAAGGTGCTGCTCGCGGGGAGCGACCGCGCGATCAGCGAGAAGGCCGCGGCGGGGCTCTATGTGAAGCGCACCGGCGTGCCGGCCGCCCTCTAGCTCGCCCTTCGGGACGGGTTCGCGCAGCGTCCGAACGCGCCATCCGCACGGCTTCGTAGACGGTTTGTGTCGTCTAGCTGGAGACGAGCGCGCCGAGGCCTGCGGCGGTGCGGAGCGTGTCGGCCTTGTCCGTGCGCTCCCAGGTGAAGTCCTTGTCGTCGCGGCCGAAGTGGCCGTACGCGGCGGTCTTCTGGTAGATCGGCCGGCGGAGATCGAGGTCGCGCAGAATCGCTCCCGGCCGCAGGTCGAAGTGCTCCTGCACGAGCTCCTCGATCCGCTCCTGCGTCAGCCCTTCGGCCTCGGTGCCGAACGTCTCGACGAGCACGGACATCGGGTGTGCGACGCCGATCGCGTAGGCAACCTGGATCTGGCAGCGGTCGGCGAGGCCGGCGGCGACGACGTTCTTCGCCACGTAACGCGCCGCATAGGCGGCCGAGCGGTCGACCTTCGTCGGATCCTTACCCGAGAAGGCGCCGCCGCCGTGCGGCGCGGCCCCACCGTAGGTGTCGACGATGATCTTGCGGCCCGTCAGCCCGGTATCCCCCATCGGGCCGCCGATCACGAACTTGCCGGTCGGGTTGACGTAGAAGAAGTCCTTGTCCTCCAGCCGCGTCTCGTCGTAGAGATCCTTCGGCAGGATCGGCCGCAACACCTGCTCGACGAGATCCGGCTTGATCAGCGACTCCGAGTCGAGCCCGTCACGATGCTGAGTCGAGATCAGGATCCGCTCGATCTCGACCGGCCGCTGGATACCGTGCGCGTCGACCTCGTAGCGCACCGTCACCTGCGACTTCCCGTCCGGGCGCAGGTACGGCAGGATGTCCGCCTTGCGCACCTCGGAGAGCCGCTTGGCCAGCTTGTGCGCGAGCATGATCGGCAGCGGCATCAGCTCGTCGGTCTCCCGGCTCGCGTAGCCGAACATCATCCCCTGGTCGCCCGCGCCCACCTGGTCGATCGGGTCACCGTCGCCATGCTGCACCTCGAACGACTCGTCGACACCCTGAGCGATGTCGGCCGACTGCTCGTCCAGTGCCACGATCACGCCGCATGTCTCGGCGTCAAAGCCGTACTTGGCGCGCGTGTAGCCGATCCCGGCAATCGTCTTGCGGACGAGCCGTGGGATATCGACGTAGGTCTCGGTCGTGATCTCACCGGCGACGACCACGAGGCCCGTCGTGATCAGTGTCTCGCAGGCGACGCGGCCGTTCGGGTCATCGGTGAGGACGGCGTCGAGGACAGCGTCAGAGACCTGGTCGGCGATCTTGTCGGGGTGCCCCTCGGTGACGGACTCCGAGGAGAAGCTGAAGGAACGGGCGGCCATCGCAGGCGAAACGATACCCGTCAGGCCACACCGAGGAACGCGGAGAACCGTGTGAGGTCGCCGTCGGCGTCACCCTGGAGGAAGAACGAGCGGAGCGGCTCGAGGTTCGCGCGCACTTCGTCCGGGAGCGGCTGGCCGCCAAGCCCTGCGAGGGAGTCGGCGAGCGGGAGCACGTCCTCGAGGCTGACGTAGACGAGCCCGGCGGTCGATCCTTCGTACCCCGCCGCGCCGGCCGCGTCCTTGAAAGCGGAGTCGTCGGCGATCGAGTCGCCGCCGTCGCGTAATTCGCGGATCCCGAAAGGACCGCTCGTGATGACAAGCTTGCCGTCGAAGACCGCGTAGGAGACGCGTACACCCTGGATGTCGATGTACTTGGCGTCGATCCCGTCCACCTTCGTCATGCCGGTCTTGCCGCCGACGAGTGCCGCGGCCTTGCCGGCCAGCTTGTCGAGCGTCGTGAGCGCGCTCGCCTCGTCGGCGACGCCGAGCACGATCGTCACCTCGGGGATCGGCGTCCCCTGGCGCACGTACAGCGCTCCCTCGCCCGCGAAGAGCGGCGCGAGATCATCGAGCGTGACGCCGAGCGCGCTCTCGATCATCGGGACGAATTCAGAGCCACCGGCCTTGCGGAACTGCGAGATCAGATCGTCGGTGCCGTGGAACGAGATGACGGCGATCGCGTCGGCCGGGATCTCGCTCAGGTACGCCGGCTCGTAGGCGGCCGCCTTCGGGCCACCGGTCGATTTGGCGGAGCCCGTCAGCAGCAGGCCGTTGTCCTGAGCCCGGAGCGCGCCGCCGAGCCACTCGAGCTTGCCGTTCGCTGCGGCCGCCGGGCCGAGGGAGCCGAGCACGCCGCTGGCTGCGTCAGCTGCGCCCGGACCGACGTAGAACGTGCCGATCGCGTCGGCGGGGAGCCCGTCGGTCGCATCCTGATAGGCCTTCGCGCCGTCGAGCGAGCCGGCCTTCAGCGCCGTCTCGTAGGCGTCGAGCACCGCGGCCGTGTCGGCGATCGCCGTCCAGCCGTCGACCTGGCGCTGCTCGCTCGGCTCGTCGCTCTTCGCGAGCAGCGCGTCGAGCTTGGCCTTGTCGTCCGGCTTCGTCAGACCGACCACCTGTGTCTCGCTGCCGACGCGGATCACTGCGATTGCCGTCTCCGGGCCGAGCGCCGGCTCGACATCGGTCTTCCAGTCGAGGTCCTGCTCACCGAGGGAGTCGAGGATCTGGCGGATCGCCTTGTCCTTGCCGGGGAAACGCTCAGCGAGCGTCTGCACCTGCTGCCACTGGGCGGACTCGAGCTCGGAGGAGACGTCGATGAACGCGACGACGTCTGCCGGCACGACGGAGGCAGCCGCGCCAGGCCCCAAGGAGGAAGCGGTGTCGCTGGCGCCGCACGCGGCGAGCATGAGCAGCGCCGCGACGGCGAGAAGCGCGAGTGCGAGCCGGGAGCGCATTGCGCGCTCATCGTACTCCTACTCCGTGGTCGGCACGCGACCCATGAGGTTACCGACGAGCTCGTGCAGGGGGACGCCATCGAGGACGTCCACGACGCTCTCGGTGATCGGCAGCTCGATCCCGAGCCGGTGTGCGACCTCACGCAGGACGGGCGCCGTCGTCAGCCCCTCGACGACCTGCCCGATCGCAGCGACCGCCTCCGCCTGCGTCGCCCCCTGCGCGATCAGCTCTCCTGCGCGCCGGTTCCGCCCCGACTTCGCCCAGCAGGTCACGATCAGGTCGCCCATCCCGGCGAGGCCGGCAAACGTCTCCGGCTTCGCGCCGGCCGCCTCGGAGAGCCGCGCCATCTCCGCGAGCCCGCGCGCGACGAGCGCCGCCTTGGCGTTGTCGCCGAGCCCGAGGCCGTCTGCGCCGCCTGCGGCGAGCGCGATCACGTTCTTCGCGGCCGCGCAGAATTCGACCCCGACCACGTCGTCGTTCACATAGACCCTGAAGGTGCTCGAGTTGATCTGCGCCTGGAGCTCGAGCGCGAGCCCGTCGTCGTCGCTGGCGATCACGGCAGCGGCGGGCAGGCCCGCCGCG
>JBKJML010000211.1:0-17197 GCA_046596415.1 Gaiellaceae bacterium
TTCGACCGGGCCACGAAGCGCTATCCGGGCCGACCGGCGCCAGCGGTCGACGGCCTGTCGCTCAGCGTCCCTCCCGGTGAGATCTGCGTGCTCGTCGGCCCGAGCGGCGGCGGCAAGACAACGGCGATGAAGCTCGTCAACCGGCTGATCGAGCTCTCCGACGGGGACGTGCGAATCGACGGCACGAGCGTGCGCGACCTCGACCCGACGACGCTGCGGCGCGGAATCGGCTACGTGATCCAGCAGATCGGCCTGTTCCCGCACATGACGGTGGCCGAGAACGTCGCCACCGTCCCGTCCCTGCTCGGCTGGGCGAATGGACGCATAGCCGGGCGTGTCGACGATCTGCTCGACTTCGTCGACCTGCCGGCGGTCGACTATCGCACCCGCTATCCCGCGCAGCTCTCCGGCGGGGAGCGCCAGCGGGTAGGGCTCGCGCGGGCGCTGGCTGCCGACCCACCCGTGATGCTGATGGACGAGCCGTTCGGTGCCCTCGACCCGATCACCCGCACCCGGCTCCAGAAGGAGCTGCTGCGGATCCACCGTGAGATGCGCAAGACGATCATCTTCGTCACCCATGACATCGACGAGGCGATCCTGCTCGGCGACCGCATCGCGGTTCTCCGGCCGGGCGGGACGCTCGCCCAGTACGACACGCCCGACCGGCTGCTCGCGCAGCCGGCCGACGAGTTCGTGGCCGAGTTCGTCGGCGCCGACCGCGGCCTGAAGCGGCTCTCCCTCTCGACGCTCGGCGAGCTCCAGCTCGAGCCCCTGAACGGGCAGGCGGCCCCACTCGCGGATGCCGCGATGACGCTCCGCGACGCGCTCTCGCTGATGCTGAGCGAAGGCTCGCGCACGCTCGTCGTGACCGTCGACGGCGCGCCGGCCGGGGTGCTGACGCTCGACCGTCTGAGCGAGCTGCTGCGATGACAGGCGGTGGTGGTGGCCCCGTCATCCCCGACTTCGGTGAGGCGAGCGACTGCATCACCGAGAATCGCCTCTTTTGCCCCGGCTGGGTGCGCGACAACTGGGGCGACGTTCTGCAGCCGGCGCTCGTGCAGCACATGAAGCTGACCGCGATCGCCGTTGTCGCCGGCTTCGCGATCGCGTTCGCTGCCGCCGTCGTCGCGCATCGCTACCGCAAGCTCGAGGGCCCGTTCAGCCTCTTCTCGGCGGTCGTCTACACGATCCCGAGCATCGCCCTCTTCCAGCTGCTCGTGCCGATCACCGGGCTCGGCGTGCTGACCGTCGAGGTCGCGCTCGTCGGCTACACACTGCTGATCCTCTTCCGCAACGTGCTCGAGGGGCTGCGGGCGGCCCCGCCGGAGGTACTCGAGGCGGCACACGGCATGGGGCTCACTCGCCGCCAGACGCTCTGGCGGGTCGAGCTGCCGCTCGCGCTGCCGGCGATCGTCGCCGGCCTGCGGGTCGCCACCGTCTCGACGATCGCGCTCGCGACGATCGCCGCCGTTGTCATCCCGGAGGGGCTTGGCCGGCCGATCTTCATCGCGCTCCGCGCGTATTTCAAGACGGAGATCATCGCCGCCGGCGTGCTCGCGATCGCGCTCGCGCTCGCGGCCGACCTCGTCCTCGTCGGCGCTCAGCGGCTGCTGACGCCGTGGACCTACGCGAGGCGGGTCACGTGATCGCCGGGCTCGGCGTCTTCGTCGATGCGGCTCGCTTCCTCGTCGACGAGCACGGGCTCGTCCTCGACAAGACGTGGGAGCACCTACTGCTCTCGGGGGCTGCGATCGGGGTCGCGCTCGGGGTCGCCGTGCCGCTCGGCCTCTGGCTCGGCCACGTGCACCGCGGCTCGTTCGTCGCGATCAACGCAGCGAACGTCGGTCGCGCGCTGCCGAGCCTCGCGGTGATCGCGATCGGGCTCGGCTTCCTCGGCTTCGGCTTCACGAACGTGCTCGTCGCGCTCGTCGTCCTCGCCGTGCCGCCGATCCTCACGAACGCCTACGTCGCCGTCGACGAGGTGGAGCCCGAAGCGGTCGAGGCGGCCCGCGGGATGGGGATGACACCGTTCCAGATCCTGCGGCGCGTTGAGCTGCCGCTCGCACTGCCGCTCCTCTTCGCGGGTATCCGCACCGCCTCGGTCTTCGTCGTCTCGAGCGCCACGATCGCCGCGATCGCAGGCGGTGGCGGGCTCGGCGACATCATCTTCAACCAGGCCAGCTACCGCCTGGCCGGCATCGTCGCTGCGTCGATCGTCGTGATCGCGCTCGCGTTCGCTGCCGACGCCATGTTCGGAGGCGTCCAGCGCGCGCTCACGCCGCGTGCTCTCCGCGGGACTTCCGGCTACGCCCCCGGCGTTGTAACGGCCGTGGGGGTCATCGAGTCGGAAGCAGCGCCGTCGCGCTGAACGTACGGGTCGGTCAACGAAAGAGAGGAACATCATGATCAGGAAGCACACGAGGCGAGCCGCCAAGGCGGCCTTCTCGGTCGCGATGGGGGTCGCAATCGTTCTCGGCGGATCCGCCGCGGCGAGCGCCGCTCCGGACCAGCAGAAGGCGACGCCGATCATCATCGGCACGAAGAACTTCGGTGAGGCGTTCGTGATCGGCCAGCTCTACAAGCAGGCGCTCGAGGCCAAGGGCTTCAAGGTTGGCTACAAGGAGAGCATCGGCTCGACCGAGCTGATCACCAAGGCGCTCACGAGCGGGAAGATCACGATGTACCCCGAGTACACAGGGGTCGCGCTCACGGCCACGTTCGGCAGGAAGTCGTTCCCGGCCACCGCGCAGGCCACCTACCTCCAGGTCAAGAAGCTCTGGGAGGCGAAGGGGTACACGCTGACGAACAAGACGCCGTTCCAGGACGTCGATGCCGTGGCGGTTCTCCGCTCGACAGCCACGAAGTACGGCCTCCGGACGGTCGCCGACCTGAAGAAGGTGCCGGACCTGACCCTGGCAGCGTTCCCGGAGTTCCGGACGCGTCAGACGGGACTGCTCGGCATGAAGCGCGTCTACGGCGTCGTGAACGTCAAGTTCACCCCGCTGGCGGGCATCAGCGCCTACAAGCTGCTCGATGACAAGAAGGTGCTGGCAGCCGGCGTGTTCTCGACCGATCCGCCGCTGGCCGGGACGAAGTACACGGTGCTGAAGGACCCGAAGAACATCTTCGGCTTCCAGAACGTGGCGCCGATCGTGTCGAAGAAGCTCGTCGCGGAGTACGGCGCGAAGTTCACCGGCACGCTGAACGCGGTCAGCCGCGTGCTGACCCTGAAGGCGATCCTCGCGATGAACAAGGCCGTCTACGTCGACCAGAAGCCGGCGGCGAAGATCGCCGACGCCTTCCTGAAGGCGAACGGGCTGAAGTAGAGATCGTTCGACGCGTTACGCCGCGACTGCTGCGAGGCTGAGACCGGCCTCGTGGCAGCCGCGGCACGAGTGAGGGAACCCGGAGCGTCCGACAGGAGCTAGGCGGCTGCTACCGCGAGGCTGACACCGGCCTCGTGGCAGTCGCGACAGCGGGCCTCGTACTGCTCGTTGGCGCCGACGACGATCGTCGCGCCCGAGTACGGAGCAGGGGCGCCGTCGACGAGCCGCTGCGTCGTCGTCGCGGGGCCGCCGCAGCGGTGACAGACGGCCTGGAGCTTGTCGACGAACTCGGCGTGCGCCAGCAGTGCCGGCATCGGCCCGAAGGGGAGCCGTCGGAAGTCCTGGTCGAGCCCCGACACGATGACGCGCACGCCGTCGTCCGCGAGCGCGAGCGCGACCTCGACGACCTCGGGATCGAAGAACTGCACTTCGTCGATCCCGACCACCTGGTGGTCGCCGCCGAGCGTTGCGATCTCCGCCACCCCTTCGACCGCGATGCCGCGCATCCGGGCACCCGCGTGGCTGACGATGTCGCTGACGGCATAGCGGTCGTCGAACCGCGGCTTGAAGATCACGACCCGCTGGCCGGCGATCTCGGCCCGGCGCAGGCGACGCATCATCTCCTCGCTCTTGCCGCTGAACATCGGCCCGCAGATCACCTCGAGCCAGCCACCGCGCTGGGGATTGATCCGGATCACTCGCCGATCCTAGAGGGGGCGCCGGTCGTACCGGTTCCGTGGGCCGCGCGGGAGCACAAGCTGG
Source organism: Gaiellaceae bacterium (assembly GCA_046596415.1). Lineage (GTDB taxonomy): Bacteria > Actinomycetota > Thermoleophilia > Gaiellales > Gaiellaceae > JBKJML01. The sequence goes on from JBKJML010000211.1 coordinate 4,089, forward strand.
GTCGTTCGGCCCATGGCGGTTCGCCGGAGCGGCTGGTCCACTGTCGGCCTGGGTCTGCTCCAGAGCATGTTGCTCGCCTGGTCGCTGCTACTGCTCACCGGCATGTGCGCCGGCGTCTGGCGCGTCACAGTGGCCGCGGGTTAACCCCAGCAAAACACAACCGCGGCGCCGGGCGTCGTATCGTTCCCGCATGGCTTGGGGTGAGAACCGGGTGCTGTTGCAGGCGCCGGAGGAGTCGTTCGCGCTGGCATCGGAGGTTGCGATGCGCCTGCTCGCGAACGTCGAGACCGTCGTCCACGGCAAGCGCGAGGAGATCAAGCTCGTCCTCGCGGCGCTCGCCTGTGGCGGCCACGTCCTGTTCGAAGACGTTCCGGGAACCGCGAAGACGGTGCTCGCGCGTGCGATCGCCCAGTCGATCGAGGGCGCCCGGGCCTCGCGCATCCAATGCACGCCGGATCTCCAGCCGACCGACGCGACCGGGCTCTCGGTCTACGACCAGCGCACCCGCGACTTCGAGTTCCGCCCCGGGCCGCTGTTCGCGAACGTCGTCCTCGTCGACGAGATCAACCGGGCGATGCCGAAGACGCAGTCGGCCCTGCTCGAGGCGATGGCCGAGACGCAGGTCACGGTCGACGGTGAGACGCGTCAGCTTCCGCGGCCCTTCCTGCTGCTCGCGACCGAGAACCCCGTCGAGCAGGAGGGGACCTTCCCGCTGCCCGAGGCACAGCTCGACCGCTTCTTCCTCAAGACTGCGCTCGGCTATCCGCGCGCCGACGACGAGCGCCGAATCCTGCTCGAGCAGCGCCACGGCCATCCGCTCGGGTCGCTCGAGCCGGCGGTGACACTCGCCGAGCTGGAAGCGCTCCAGCACGGTGTCGAGGACGTCTACATCGACCCGCTGCTCGTCGCCTGGCTCGTCGACCTCGTCCGGTCGACACGCCAACTCGACGGAGTGGCGCTCGGGGCGTCGGTGCGCGCCTCGCTCGCGCTCGAACGCGGCGCGCGCGCGTGGGCGCTGCTGCACGGCCGCGCCTACGTCGTACCCGAGGACGTCGAGGAGCTCTTCCTTCCGGTCGTCGCGCATCGGATTCTCTTCACCCCGGCATTCCTCGTCGAACTGCGCCGGGCTGGCAGCGAGGCCGCGCACGACCGGTTCCACGAGCTCTGCCGGCTGGCCGCCCCCCGGCCCGAGCCGCAGCCGGAGCCCGCCCAGATCCACTCCGTCTAGCCGTGCGCGCCGCGGCCGCTGCGCGCACCGAGGTCGTCCAGCTCGTCCCGCGACACCGCCTACACGGGCTCGCATTCGGCGGCCTGCGAAGCGCCCGGCGGGGCTCGGGCTCCGACGTCGCCGGCTCACGCCCGTACCACCCCGGCGACGACGTGCACCAGATCGACTGGGCGGCATCGGCGCGTCTCTCCGCCGCCCGCGGCGCCGACGAGTTCATCGTCCGTGAGCGCTACGCCGAGGAGGGGCCGCGCGTGACGCTCGTCTGTGACCGCCGGCCGGCGATGGCCCTGTACCCCTCGCCGTGGCTCGACAAGCGACGTGCTCTCGTGCACGTCGCCGACGTGCTCGCCGAGGCGGCGTTCGCGGCCCGCGGCCTCGTCGCTCTGCTCGATCTGCGCAGCGAGGCTCCCTCGTGGCACCCACCGCAGGCGGGTCGCCGCGGCTGGAGCGCGACCTCGCGGACGCTCGAGGACGATGCGTGCGACGGGCCGGACGGGGCCGTCTCGCTCGCGTTCGAGCACCTCGAGCACGTCCGCGCCTCACTTCCGACCGGCAGTTTTCTCTTCGTCTGCTCCGATTTCCTGGAGCCGCCGCCCGAGCACGTCTGGCTCACGTGCCTCGACCGGCGCTGGGACGTCGTGCCGGTCGTCGTCCAGGATCCGACCTGGGAGCGCTCCTTCCCGGCCGAGCTCGGCCGGCTCGTCGTCCCGGTCGCCGACCCCGTCACCGGCCGCATCGACCTGGTCCGCTTCTCGCGCCGCGCCGCGCAGTCTCGCCACGACGAGCACCAGGCGCGCCTGGCCGAGCTCCTGGCGACGTTCGCTGCGCTCGGGCTCGACCCGGTGCTCGTCGGCGAGAGCTCGCGTGAGGCCGTCCTCCGAGCGTTCCTCGACTGGTCGGAGCTTCGGCAGGCGCCGGCGGTGAGGACCTGGTGAGCCGGCCGCTCGTAGTAGGCGCTGTGGCGCTCGCTGCGGGGATCGCGCTCCTCACGGCGGCGCTCCTCCTGCCGGACCGTCGTGCGCTCCCGGCCGTCGACCGGCTGGCGGCGGCAGCCGGCCTCTCGACGTCGTCGCCGCGTTTCGGCGACGAGGTGCGAGCCGTCGTCGAGGTGCTGCTCGACCGTCGTGCGGTCGACCCCGGCTCCGTGCGGGTCGAGGCCTCGTTCTCGCCGTTCCACGTCGGGGCGACGCTCCGTGACCGGGTCGATGCGGGGCAGCGCACGCGGCTCCGGTACGAGTACGTGCTCGACTGCCTGCGCAGCGCCTGCCTGCCGGGGCCGTCAGGAGACGGGAGCGGCGACGGAGACGCCGGCTTCCTGCTGCCGCCCGCAAGCGTTCGCTACACGCTCGCCGACGGTCGTCCGCGCACGACGGTGGTTGGCTGGCCGGAGGTCCGGATCGGGTCGCAGCTGCGGCAGATCGATTTCGCGGTGCTGCCGTGGCGCGCGCAGATCCGCCCGTTACCGCCGCTGGGCTACCGGCTCGCGCCACGGCTCCTCGCGGCCGCCGCCGCGCTCGCTGCGCTGCTCGCTCTCGCCTGCGGAGGCCTGCTCCTGCTCGCCCGGCTGCGCCGGGAGACGGCGCGCGGGCTGGCCGTCCGGCGCCGTGGGGGCAGCGTCCTCGAGCGGGCCCTCGCTGCCGTCCGGAACGCTGCCGCCGGCGAGGACGCCGAGGAGCGCCGCCGCGCTCTCGACCTGCTCGCCCGGGAGCTTCGCGGCGCCGAGCGCGGCCGCTCCCGCGATGCGCGCCGGCTCGCCTGGTCGCGGGAGCGGCCCGGGCGCACCGAGATGGAGCGGCTCGCCGACTCAGTCGAGCGAGCCGACACATGATCCGCGGCCTGCCGCTCGCCGACGCGACCGCTCTCGCGCGCCGCGCCCGGCTCAGTCGCGTCCTCCGCTTCGGCCTTGCCGCCGGACTCGCCGTCGTGCTCGCGCTCGGGGTCCGCGCAGCCGTTCGTGGCGGTGCCGATCCGCCCCGCCTCGCCCCACCAGGCAAGACCACGGTGCTCGTGCTCGACGTCTCGTCGAGCGTCGAGCCGACCACCTATCGCCAGATCGAGCAGACGCTCGCCCGCGCGATCGCCTCCGGCGAGCGCTACGGCCTCGTGCTGTTCTCGGACGAGGCCTACGAGCTCCTGCCGCCGGGCACGAGGGCTGCCGAGCTCGACGCTGTCCGCCGTTACTTCCTGCCGCAGCCGCCGAGCCGGTCGAAGACCTACCGAACCTTCCGTTCGGAGAACCTGACCTTCCCGGTCGCGCCCTGGACAGCGGGGTTCACAAACGGCACGCACGTCTCGCGTGGCCTGATCCTCGCGCGCGCGATGCTCAGGCGCGACCACATCCAGGACGGCCAGGTGCTGCTCGTCTCCGACCTCGAGGACGACTACCTCGACATCCCGCTCCTCGCGCGGACACTCGAGGCCTACGGCCGCGAGCGCCTGCCGCTGCACGTGATCGGGCTCAATCCACAGCCGTACGACCGCCAGGTCTTTCGTCAGCTCATCAACGGGCCGGGAAGCGTCAGCGACGCGGCGCTGCCGGGATCGTCGCTCGGCCCGACAGCGACCGTGCCACCGACGCCGTTCCCGGTCGAGCTCGTCGTGCTCGCCCTCCTGCTCGTCGCGGCGGTCGGCCTGAACGAGCACCTGCTCGTCCGCCTACCGCTCGAGCCGGGGGAGGGGGTCGCATGAGCCGGGTGCGCCAGGGGCTGCCGGCTGTCGCGGGCGTCGTCCTCGTCGCCGCCGGGATCGCGCTTGCCGTGCTCGCGGTCGCTCTGTGGCGGCTGCCCGGGGAAGCCGCACGCGAGGACCGTCTCCTCGTCGGCGCGCGGGACGTCCCCGTCGACGTGTGGGAGGGCGGCGTGCCATTCCGGCTCGCGGGCTCGATCGCGGGCGGAGCCGACGATGCCGCCTTCCGGCGGGCAATCGCGATGTTCCGCCGCGGTCGCGTGCTCGACGCCGGCGCGACGAAAGGGACGGATCAGATCGTCTCGAGCGTGCTCGCAAGCATCCAGCTCGCCGCTGTGGAGCGGTCGGCAGCCGAGGCGAGCCGTCGCTCGCAGGCGGCGAACATGCAAGGGATCCTCGTCGCCGAAGAGGCTGTCTTCGATCCCGACGGCGGACCACGAGTGACGCTCGCTGCCGGTGCCTTTCGACGTGCGCTCCACCTCGACCCGGGGAATGAGGCTGCGAAGCTGAACCTCGAGCTGCTGCTGGGGCTGACCCGTTCGACCGGTGGCGGCAGCGGCGAGTCGACCGGTGGCTTCGGCGGTTTCGGGAAGGACAGCGGCGGCGGCAACGGCGGGGCCGGCTACTGATGTCGGTCGGCTTCCTCACTCCGGCCGGTGCTGCCGTCGCGCTCGCAGCGGCGCTGCCGATCGTCGTGCTCGTTCTCGCCGAGCGTCGCGCCGGCCACGCCCGTGCTGCGATCGGCCTGCCGCCCGGTGGGCGCCCGCGCGTGGCTCGCCCGGTGCTCGCGCTGGCCGCGGTCGGGCTGCTCGCCGGTCTGGCCGCAGCCCAACCGGTGCTCCGCTCGAAGGAGAGCCGCCGTGTCCGTACCGACGCGGCGGCTCTCGTCGTCATCGACACCACCCGCTCGATGCTCGCAGCCGCGTCACCGGGCTCGGTGACCCGGATCGAGCGCGCTCGCATTGCCGCGCTCGCCCTGCGCGATGCGCTGCCCGACATTCCGGTCGGGATCGCCTCGATCTCCGACCGCGTGCTGCCGCACCTCTTCCCGACGTTCTCGCGGCCCGCCTTCGCCGCGACGCTCCTGCACACGATCCGGCCCGGCAGCCCACCCTCGAGGCAGCAAGGGACGGTCGTCACCGACCTCAGCTCACTCGCGGCCGTCGCGACCGAGAACTTCTTCGCGCCGGGAATCGACAAGCGCCTCGTCGTCCTGCTCACCGATGGCGAGACGAGTCAGCTCGATGCCGAGGCGCTCGGCGGCAGCTTCCGCTCTAGCCGTGGGTTGACCGGGCTCGTCGTTCGGATCGGCGGCCCGCATGAGTCCGTCTTCGACCGGCGCGGCCGTCCCGAGCGGGACTACGTCCCCGACCCCGCCGCCGGAGCGGTCGCGCAGCAGCTCGCCGAGTCGCTCGGCGGCGGCGTCGTGCCGGAGGGGAACCTTGGTGCACTCGCTGCCGCCGCGCACGCCGCCGTCGGCAGCGGCGAGACGAAGCCGGTCTCGGGCCGCGAGGCCTCGCGGCTCCTCTCGCCCTACGTGCTCCTCGCGACCGCGCTGCCGCTCGCGTTCCTCGTTCGCAGGCGCAACCTGGCGCGGTAATAACAGGTACTCTTGACCGACGCGCCGCGCTCGAAGCGGCGTGCGGGAGCTTGCTACACTCTCCCGCGCGCGGCGGCGTAGCTCAGCTGGTTAGAGCAGCGGAATCATAATCCGCGTGTCGCAGGTTCGAGTCCTGCCGCCGCTATTCCCTCGCCCCACCGAAGACAAAGAGAACTCACACATGGCAGCCGGAGTACGAGTCGCGATCACCCTCGCCTGCACGGAGTGCAAGCGGCGGAACTACCAGACGAATAAGTCCAAGCGGAACACGCCGGACCGCGTCGAGTTCAAGAAGTACTGCCGTTGGTGCGGCGGTCACACGCTGCACCGGGAGACCCGCTAGTGGCGCGCGAGACCCGTTCGCAGCGCCGTGCAAAGCGGCGTTCAAGCGGCGACTCGCCGGTGGCCCAGCGCGCCCGCTCGCGGCAGCAGCAGATGCGCCCGAGCGCGCAGCCCGTCTCGAACCAGACAGGCCGCCGCGAGCGCCGCCAGCGCGGGAAGTTCATCAAGGAGTCGTGGGGGGAACTGAAGAAGGTCGAGTGGCCCGGCCGCCCGCAGGTCGTCCAGGGCACCGTGGTTGTCATCATCGCGTGCGTCATCGTCGGCGTCTATCTCTACGGAGCCGACCAGATCCTCCGCCGTGTCGTCCAACAAGTCTTCCTGGGGCAGTAGCCGAATGTTCAAGTGGTATGTCATCAACACGTACTCCGGGCACGAGAACAAGGTGAAAGCCAATCTCGAGCATCGGATCATCTCGATGAACCAGGCTCCGCGCTTCCGGCGCGTCGTTGTCCCGACCGAGCAGATCATCGAGACGAAGGACGGCCAGAAGGTGCAGGTCGAGAAGCGCGTTCTGCCCGGCTACGTCCTCGTGAACATGGACCTGAACGACGACGCCTGGTCGGTTGTGAAGAACACGCCCGGCGTCACCGGCTTCGTCGGCGCCGGCGCGAAGCCCGTGCCGCTCCACCAGGCCGAGGTCGATCGCATCCTGCATACCGGTGCGGCTGCGGCCGGCGGCGCGGCAGCGCGCTCGCAGGTGCAGTTCTCACTCGGTGAGTCCGTCAAGGTCACGTCGGGCCCGCTATCCGACTTCGACGGTGAGATCGTGGACGTCAACCCCGACCAGCAGAAGCTGAAGGTGCTCGTGGACATCTTCGAGCGCCAGGTTCCGGTGGAGCTCAGCTTCGACCAGGTCAAGAAGCTCGACTGATTAGGAAGTCATGGCGAAGAAAGTACTGACACTCATCAAGCTCCAGATCCCCGGCGGCCAGGCCAACCCGGCCCCTCCGGTCGGTCCCGCGCTCGGTCAGCACGGGGTCAACATCATGGAGTTCTGCAAGGCGTTCAATGCGCAGACCGCGCAGGAGAACGGCCGCATCACGCCGGTGGAGATCACCGTCTACGAGGACCGGTCGTTCACGTTCATCACGAAGACGCCGCCCGCAGCCGTCCTGATCAAGGAAGCGCTCGGGCTGGACAAGGGCTCGGCGGAGCCGAACCGGTTGAAGGTCGGCCGCCTCTCGAAGCAGCAGGTGCGCTCGATCGCCGAGATCAAGCTGCAGGACCTGAACGCGCGCGACCTGGATCAGGCGATGCTCGTCATCGCCGGCACGGCGCGCTCGATGGGAGTTGAGGTGGACCTATGAGCTCGCACAGCAAGCGTTACGACGAGGCGCGTGGGGCGATCGACCGCGAGAAGTTGTATTCACCGGTCGAGGCGGTGCGGACGCTGAAGGAGCTTCCGGCGGCCAAGTTCGACGAGACGGTCGAGGCGCACTTCCGCCTGGGCCTGAACGTGCGGCACGCCGACCAGCAGCTCCGCGGCACGATCATGCTCCCGAACGGAACCGGCAAGAACGTGCGGATCGCGGTCTTCGCCGAGGGCGACAAGGCCCGTGAGGCGAAGGAGGCCGGTGCGGACATCGTCGGCTCGGCCGACCTCGCAGCCAAGGTCGAGGCGGGCGAGATCGACTTCGATGTCGCGATCGCGACCCCCGACCAGATGGGCGTCGTCGGCCGGCTCGGCCGCGTGCTCGGGCCTCGTGGCCTGATGCCGAACCCGAAGACGGGCACCGTCACCTTCGACGTGGCGAAGGCCGTCACCGACTCGAAGGCCGGCAAGCTCGAGTACCGCACCGACCGCGGCGCGAACGTGCACGTATCGATCGGCAAGACGAGCTTTGGCGAGCGTCAGCTCGTCGAGAACTACGCCGCGCTCGTGGAGGAGATCGTCCGTGTGAAGCCGGCGGCTGCGAAGGGCCGCTACATCCACACGGTGACGCTCACGAGCACGATGGGCCCCGGCCTCAGGGTCGACCCGTCGCGCGTTCGCGGCATCGTCGAGGATCTCGAGGAGAGCCCCGTCACAGCCTAGTTTCCCAGTACACGCCCGTCGCCACAGACAGCCGGCAGCGCCTTCCAGCGCAGAAGCCCGGCCGAGGCGGCTTCGACAGTCGGCCTTGCATCGCCTTCTTTCCGAGCCCGCCTCAGTGCGGGCTCGATCGTTCGAGGAGGTGGAATGCAGAAAGAAGACAAGGAGAAGGTCGTCGCGGAGCTCACCGAACGCCTGCGGGTGTCGGAGACGTTGATCGTCACCGACTACCGCGGGCTCACGAACTCCGAGCTCGACGCCCTCCGCTCGAAGTTGCTCGAGCACGGCGCCCGCTTCACGGTCGTCAAGAACACGCTCACCCGCCGCGCGGCCGAGGCCGCCGGTGCGGATGCGCTGCTCGCCCTGCTCGAGGGCCCGACGGCGATCGCGTTCATCGAGGCCGGGGGAGACCCGGTCGCGGTGGCGAAGGCGATCGGCGCCGCGGCGAAGGAGACGAAGATCCTCGCGATTCGCGGTGGGGTGCTGCAGGGAACCGCGATGTCGGCGGACGAGGTCGAGAGCCTCGCGAAGCTGCCTCCGGCCGAGGTGCTCCGGGCCCAACTGCTCGGCGCGATCATCGCACCACTCACCACGGTGCTCGGCCTACTCTCCGCACCGCTGCGCGATCTCGTCGGGTTGATCGACGCCCGGATCGAGCAGCTCGGCGGCACGCAGGAAGACGCGCCCGCCGCGAACGAGCCAAGTGGCTCAGAGCCACAAGGCGAGTCCGAGCCGGTCCCTGAGGCAGAGCCCGAAGCAGAGGTAGTCGTAGAGACCGAAGACACCGAAGAGACCCTAGAAGTGACCACTGACACGCAGGAGGATCAGGAGTAATGGCAACGGATACCGCGAAGGTGCTCGACACGCTCGGCAAGATGACCGTGCTCGAGCTCGTCGAACTGAAGCAGGCGATCGAGGAGGAGTGGGGCGTCACCGCCGCTGCTCCGGCCGCGGCTGCCGCGGCACCCGCCGGAGGTGGCGATGCCGCCGCTGCCGTCGAGGAGCAGACGGCGTTCGACGTCATCCTCACCGCCACCGGCGACAAGAAGATCCAGGTGATCAAGGTCGTGCGCGCGATCACCGGGCTCGGCCTCAAGGAGGCGAAGGACGTCGTCGACGGCGCCCCCGGCCCCGTCAAGGAGGGCGTCGCCCAGGACGAAGCAGACTCGATCAAGGCACAGCTCGAAGAAGCCGGCGCGTCGGTCGAGATCAAGTAGCTCCAGCCTCATCGCTCGACGAGAGGGCCGCCCGTGACGGGCGCCCCTCTCACCTTTCTGGGGGAGCAAGGTTTTTCCGTACGTGCCGTCTAAGCTTTGGACAGTCTTTCAATCGAAAGGGCAATGAAATGAAGCTCAAGGCAGTAATGCTGGCGCTCTTCGCGCTCGGGATCGCCGCGGCGCTCGCCGTCTCGGCGCCCGCGAGTCCCGGGAAGGGCAAGCCGACGACGGCTGCCTCGACGGGCGCGACGACAGGCACGACAACGACGACCGGCTCCAAGGGCAACGGGAAGAGTGCCGACAAGGCCGCGGCGTGTAAGCCGAACAAGGCGATCGTCCTCAAAGGCACCTACGTCGCAGCCGGCACCGGTGGGTTCGCAATGGCTGTCACCTCGGGGAACCACGCCGCCAAGGGCTTCGTCGGCAAGCAGGCGACGGTGCTCGTCAACGACAAGACGCGCGTGACGCGCCGTGGCAAGGCCAGTGCTGCCGACCTGAAGGCGGGCGACAAGCTCGTTGTGCAGGGCCGGGCGTGCAAAGCCGACGCCGCCACCGGCGCGGTGCTCGCCCAGCGGGTGACCGCGAAGCCGGCGAAGGCCGACGACGGCGAGAAGGCCGGCACGACGACCGGCACGACCACCGGGTAGGGACACAGCTCAACCCGGCGCGGCAGGCGCAGAGGGCGCTCCCGGGCAACCGGGGGCGCCTTTACTGCCTCCCGTCCGTCGGCCGCCACCCCCCGTGCGCTATAGTGGGGGAAGACCACGGCCACCGCCGCAGCTCCGGCTTGCGGTGGAAGGGTGTCGTCCGCTACTGTATGGGGTTGCGCCGACGTCCTGCCGTTCCGACTTCTGCACGCCGTAAGGGAGGCTGTTACCACTTGAGCAGCACTGCTGTCGCGCCGCGCGCGCGAAAGAGCTTTTCACGCCTGAAGCACGTCCTTGACCTCCCCAACCTGATCGACATCCAGAAGGCCTCGTTCAACTGGTTCCTGTCGGAAGGCCTGCGCGAGACGATCGACGACATCTCGCCGATCGAGGACTACACCGGCACCCTCGCCGTCGAGTTCGGCGACTACGAGTTCGGGCCCCCGCCCATCTCGATCCAGGAGTGCCGCGAGAAGGACCTGACCTATCAGGCCCCGCTCTCGATGACGGTCCGCTTCGTCAACAAGGAGACCGGTGAGATCCGCGAGCAGCGGGTCTTCATGGGTGACTTCCCGATGATGACCGAGTGGGGCACCTTCATCATCAACGGCACCGAGCGCGTGATCGTCACGCAGCTCGTTCGCAGCCCGGGCGCCTACCTGATGGAACCCAAGGACGCGGCGAAGCAGGTCTTCATCGCGAACCTGATGCCGAGCCGCGGCTCATGGCTCGAGCTCGAGATCGACAAGAAGGGCATCGTCTACGCCCGCATCGACCGGAAGCGCAAGCTCCCGATCACCACGCTCCTCCGTGCGCTCGCAAGGGAGGACTTCAACGAGGGCTTCAAGCTCGACACGAACGAGGAGATCCTCGCCCTCTTCGACAACTCGCCGTTCATCCAGAACACGCTCGACAAGGACACGACGACGCGCGAGGAGGAGGCCGTAGTCGAGGTCTTCAAGAAGCAGCGGCCGGGTGAGCCGCCGACGCTCGACAACTCGCGCAACCTGATCCGGAGCCTCTTCTTCGACCCGAAGCGCTACGACCTGACGAAGGTCGGCCGCTACAAGCTGAACCAGCGGCTCGGCGTCGACGTGCCCGAGGACACCCGCACGTTGACCACCGCGGACATCATCGCGCTCGTGCGCCGGCTTGTCGATCTGCCGATGAAGCTCGGCGTCGACCTCGACACGAAGGACTTCGCGGCCGACGCTGCTCAGATGAACCGCGACCCGATCCGCGGTGACCTCGACGAGTACGAGCACTTCGGCAACCGTCGGCTCCGCACGACCGGCGAGCTGATCCAGGAGGCGTTCCGCGTCGGCCTCTACCGGATGGAGCGCGTCGTCCGGGAGCGGATGACGACCGAGGACGTCGACACGATCACGCCGCAGACGATCATCAACATCCGGCCTGTGGTCGCGGCGCTGAAGGAGTTCTTCGGCTCCTCGCAGCTCTCACAGTTCATGGACCAGACGAACACGCTCGCCGGGCTCACGCACCGGCGGCGCCTGTCGGCGCTCGGCGCCGGCGGGCTGACGAGAGAGCGCGCCCCGATCGAGGTGCGCGACGTCCACCCGACCCATTACGGGCGCATGTGCCCGATCGAGACGCCTGAGGGCCCGAACATCGGCCTGATCGGCTCGCTCGCGTCGATGGCGACGATCTCCGAGTTCGGCTTCATCCAGACGCCGTACCGGGTCGTCAAGGGTGGGAAGGTCTCGGACGAGATCATCTATCTCGATGCCGCCGAGGAGGCCCAGTACACGATCGCCCAGGCTTCCGAGCCGGTCGACCCGAAGACGGGCAAGTTCCTCCGCGACAGCGTGCTCTGCCGCTCGAGCCTCGGCGAGGCCGTCACGGCCGCGCCGAAGGAGGTCGAGTTCATGGACGTGGCACCGGCCCAGATCGTGTCGGTCGCGACGGCTCTGATCCCGTTCCTCGAGCACAACGACGCGAACCGCGCTCTGATGGGCGCAAACATGCAGCGGCAGGCCGTGCCGCTGATGATCGCGCAGGCGCCGCTCGTCGGCACCGGCGTCGAGTACCGCGCCGCGATCGACACGGGTGACGTCGTCCTCTCGAAGACGGATGGCACCGTGATCGACGTCGACGCCGAGACGATCGTCGTCGAGGGCAAGGGCTCCCGCGAGCAGTACGACCTGACGAAGTTCATGCGCTCGAATCAGGGCACCCTGATCCACCAGAAGCCGGTGGTCGGCCTGGGCGACAAGGTCAAGCCGGGCCAGGTGCTCGCCGACGGCAGCTCGACGGACGGCGGCGAGCTCGCGCTCGGCGCCAACCTGATGGTCGCCTTCATGACCTTCGAGGGTTACAACTTCGAGGACGCGATCGTGCTCAGCGAGCGGCTCGTCAAGGACGACGTGCTCAGCTCGATCCACATCCACGAGTACGAGATCGACGCTCGCTCGACGAAGCTCGGTGACGAGGAGATCACGCGCGACATCCCGAACCGCTCGGAGGAGTCGCTCGCGAACCTCGACGAACGCGGCGTCGTCCGCATCGGCGCCGAGGTCGGCTCCGGTGACCTGCTCGTCGGCAAGGTGACGCCGAAGGGCGAGACCGAGCTGACCGCCGAGGAGAAGCTGATCCGCGCCATCTTCAAGGAGAAGGCCCGCGAGGTTCGCGACACCTCCCTCAAGGTCCCGCACGGCGAGGGCGGCAAGGTGATCGGCGTCAAGTCGTTCTCACGCGAGAACGGCGACGACCTCTCACCCGGTGTCAACGAGCTCGTCCGCGTCTTTGTGGCCAAGAAGCGCAAGATCTCCGAGGGCGACAAGCTCGCCGGCCGCCACGGCAACAAGGGCGTCATCTCGAAGATCGTTCCCGAGGAGGACATGCCGTTCCTCGAGGACGGCCGCCCGGTCGACGTGATCCTGAACCCGCTCGGCGTGCCGAGCCGGATGAACATCGGCCAGATCCTCGAGACGCACCTCGGCTGGGCCGCCGCACACGGCGTGTTCGGCGAGGAGAGCGACGGCGGGGTCAACCCGCGCGCACCGATCAACGCGCCGAACCCGCGCCCGGTGGCGACACCGGTGTTCGACGGTGCGACCACGAACGATGTGGACGAGGCGCTGATCGCCTGGACGAAGCAGAACCCCGACTCGCCGGTCAAGTTCAACGTCGACGAGTCGCGCGCGGTCGGCCGCAGGGCCTCCGGCAAGATCCGGCTCTTCAACGGCAAGACGGGCGAGCCGTTCTCGCAGAAGGTCACGGTCGGCTTCATGTACATCCTGAAGCTGCTCCACCTCGTCGACGACAAGATCCACGCGCGCTCGACCGGCCCGTACTCGCTCGTCACCCAGCAGCCGCTGGGCGGCAAGGCGCAGTTCGG
>JBKJML010000237.1:0-5235 GCA_046596415.1 Gaiellaceae bacterium
GTCGAGTGCGGCAAGCTCGACCTCGAGCCAGCGCGCCAGTTTCGACTCGTCCGACCAGACAGCGGCCATGGCGGGACGGGAGTAGCGCGCGATCACTGCATCGATTGTAGAGCCGCGCCCGGCGAACGGGGCTGAAGACGAGTTGAACTCAGTTCGGAATGACCCTTCGCCGTCGGGGTGCGCTGGGTGGTGTGAGCGCCAGGACGCAGGGAGCCTCGATAGCAGCGCTATCAGGGCGGCCGAGGACGCCGCGATCGTGCTGCGCAGCGCGGGCCCGACGGCTCAAGGCTTCGTTCTGAACTGATGTTCTTAGGTGAGTACCCACTCGTCGTCGCGCAACACCGGCACGGCCGTGCCGTCCGCAGTGATCGCGTCGACGTCGACCTCGGGGCCGCCGATCATGAAGTCGGTGTGGATCTGCGAGAGGTTCACGCCCCGTTCGATCATGGTCTCCTCGGTGACACCCGCGTCCGGGGCGATCGATCATGGTCTCCTCGGTGACACCCGCGTCCGGGGCGATCGACGTGAGAAAGCCTGCGCCGAGCGCCACATGGCAGGTGGCGTTCTCGTCGAAGAGCGTCGTGAAGAAGGTGATGCCGCTCTTGCCGACGCGGGAGTCGCCGTCGACGAGCGCGACCTCGCCGAGGAATCGCGCCCGCTCGTCCTGGTGGACCTGCTGGCGGATCACGTCCTCGCCCTTCGTCGCGCGTACCTCCGTGGCGCCCCCGGCCTCGAAGGTCAGCTTGAGCCCTTCGACGACGGTGCCGAGCAGAACGAGCGGTCGTGTCGATCGGACCGTGCCTTCGGTGCGGCGCCAGTCGGGCGTCGTGAAGACCTCCTCGGTGGGCACGTTCGCGACATATGTCTGTCCCCAGGCGGTCGTCGAGGCGCCGCCACTCCACTTGGCGATCGGAAGCAGGCCCACCTTGAGGTCGGTGCCGGGCCCGCGGAAGTGGATCGCGTCGAAGCGGCGCTCGGTCAGCAGCCTGGCGCGCTCGCCGAGCCGGGCCGTGTGCGCTCGCCACGATTCGATCGGGTCGGGCTCGTCGAGCCGCACGGCTTTACCGACCGCCTCCCAGAGGCGGTCGACGTCAGGCTCGCCGAAGACGTGCTCGGCCCAGGCGGGTGTCGGCGCGCCGACGATGCCCCAGGCGAGCCTGCGGGCGGCCTGCCGGCGCATCCACTCCTCGTTGTAGGCGACCGTCTGCGCCTTGCCGATTCTGGCTCCGTCGACGCCGTCGAAGAAGCCGGGCGCCGGCTCCGTGGCGAGCAGCAGGGCGGCACCGTCGCCGTCGGAGATCGTCTGGAGCCGTTCGATCATCCAGGGTGGTGAGTAGCCGAGCGCCTCCTCCGGTGCCTGCTCGATCAGGATGCGACGCACGTGGTCGTCGATGTAGCGAACGTCGACGTAGCTGGCACCCGCGTCGTAGGCGGCTGAGGTGAGCGCACGCACAAGATCGGCGGTGTCGAGGTAGCCGTTGATCATCAGCGGCTGGCCCGGCTGGATGTTCACCGCGACGCCGATCACGAGCCGCGCGTAGGCATCGACGAGCTTCTGGCCGGTCTCCACGGCGGAGACCCTAGCCTACGTCGGAGGCGATGTCTCGCCTCATGCGTGCGCCGACGAACGTGATCAGGTCGGCGGCGACGTAGGCCCGCTCCCGTGCCTCGGCGATCGTCGCGCCGCGGGCGGTGACGTTCAGGATCCGGCCACCGTTCGTGACCACACGGTTGTCCTGGAGCGCGGTGCCGGCGTGGAAGACGACCGCGCCCGTCTCCTCCGCGGCGTCGAGCCCCTCGATCGTCGAGCCGCTGTCACCGGCAGCGGGATAGTCGCCGGCGGCGACGACGACTGTGACAGCCGCGCCGTCGGCCGTGCCGAGCTCCACCCCGCGCAGGTCGCCGGCGGCGGCGGCCGCGAGCGCGCCGAGCAGGTCGCCCTCGACCAGCGGCAGGATCGACTGGGTCTCGGGGTCGCCGAAGCGGCAGTTGAACTCGAGCACGCGGGGCCCGTCGGGGGTGAGCATCAGGCCGGCGAAGAGGAGCCCGACGAACGGTGCGCCCCGGGCGGCGAGCTCGGCGAGGACAGGCCGGTGGACGGTGTCGAGCAGCGCCTCGACCTGCTCTGGCGGCATCGCGGGCACGGGGGCGAAGGAGCCCATCCCGCCGGTGTTCGGGCCTTCGTCGCGGTCGTAGGCGCGCTTGAAGTCCTGGGCGGGCGGCAGGGCGAGCGCGTTGACGCCGTCGCAGATCGCGAAGAGCGACACCTCAGGGCCTGCGAGCAGCTCCTCGACCACGAGCGGGCCGGGAAAGCGCGCTGCCTCGCGCAGCCCAGCTTCGAGCTCCTCGGCGGTGCGGCAGACGAAGACACCCTTGCCGGCGGCGAGCCCGTCGACCTTGACGACGCACGGCGCCCGAGGGACGTCGAGGCCGGCCGCCGCCGGCACGCCGGCAGCCGCCAGCACGTCCTTGGCGAACGCCTTCGAGCCCTCGATCCGGGCGGCTGCGCGGGAGGGGCCGAAGACGGCGACGCCGCCGTGTCGAAGCTCGTCGGCGACGCCTGCCACGAGCGGCGTCTCGGGCCCGATGACGACGAGGTCGATCTCGAGGTTACGGGCCAGGTCGAGCAGGCTCTCGCCGTCCTGGTCGCGGAGCGGATGGCAGCTGCCGAGCCGTGCGATGCCGGGGTTGCCGGGGGCGGCGTGCAGTTCGGTGAGACCCGGCGCCTGTGCGAGCTTCCAGGCGAGCGCATGCTCCCGGCCGCCCGATCCGACGAGAAGAACGCGCACGCGGCGAGTGTAGGTTGTCGGCATGCGCCTCGTCGGTCTTGCGGCAGCGCTCGCCGTGCTGGCGCTGCTCGGCGGTTGCGGCGGCGGTGGGGAGAAGCCGGCTGCGGCCAAGCTGGGCGGGACGGAGCCGTCAGGACGCCTGGCGGAGCCAACCGACTTCGAGCTGACCGACCAGGACGGGCGGACGGTGCGGCTTTCGGCGCAGCGCGGCAAGCTCGTCCTGATCGCGTTCCTCTACGTGCGTTGCCCGGATGTCTGCCCGCTGACAGCCGAGTCGCTGAACCAGGCGCTCCGCAGCCTCGGCCCCGACCGCTCGCGGGTGCGGGTGCTCGCGATCAGCGTCGATCCGGCGGGCGACACGCCTGCTGCGGTGCGTGCGTTCGTCAAGGAGCATCGGCTCCTGCCCGAGTTTCGCTACCTGACCAGCTCGCGGGCGTCGCTGGCTCGGACCTGGCGCGCGTATTACGTCGGCACGGAGCGTCTTTCTGGGCAGCCGCTCGTCGGCCACTCGGCGTACGTCCTGCTCGTTGACGGCGCGGGTCGCGGGCGGGCCCGCTACGCCGGCGTGCCGACCTCTGCCGAGGTGCTGAA
Organism: Gaiellaceae bacterium; assembly: GCA_046596415.1. Taxonomy (GTDB): domain Bacteria; phylum Actinomycetota; class Thermoleophilia; order Gaiellales; family Gaiellaceae; genus JBKJML01. The sequence goes on from JBKJML010000237.1 coordinate 3,381, forward strand.
GGACGTGCGGGCGCTGCTCGGCTCCGGCTGAGGGAGAATTGGCGACGGTGGATTTCGAGCGCCCCTTCCGGCCGGCCGAGGCGAGGCAGAGCGGTTTCGGCCGCCTGCCGACGATCCTCGGCGAGGCGATGGTGGCGACGAGCCATCCGCTCGCGACTCGCGCCGGTGTGCGGGCGCTCGACCGGGGCGGGAACGCCGTCGACGCTGCGCTCGCGGCAGCGGCGATGCTCTGCGTGGCCGAGCCGGGGCACACCGGCATCGGCGGCGATCTCTTCGCGCAGGTCTGGCACGACGGGAAGCTGCACGGCCTGAACGGCTCGGGCCGCTCGCCGGCGGTGCTGCTGCAGCTCACCGTCGACGAGTTCGGGCCGCGCTCGGTGACGGTGCCGGGGTCGGTGCGGGCCTGGTTCGACCTGAGCGAGCGCTTTGGCTCACTCGGCCTCGACGTGCTGCTCGCGGACGCAATCGATGCGGCCGAGCGCGGGGTCGCCGCGACCGCACGCGTGGCGGACTCCTGGCGGCAGGCCCAGGAGCGCGCGCCCGGGCCGGCCCCGCGGGCGGGCGAGCGCTACCGGCTGCCGGAGCTCGCGGCGACCCTGCGGCGGATCGCGCACGAGGGGCCGGCCGCGTTCTACGAGGGTGAGGTGGCTGCGGCGATCGCCGGGGCTTCGTGGCTCGCCGAGAGCGACCTCGCCTCGCACGTTTCCGAATGGGTCGAACCGTTGCGGCGAGACTTCCGCGGCCTGACCGTCTGCGAGCTGCCGCCGAACGGCCAGGGCGCGGCGGCTCTGATCAGCCTCGCGCTCCTGGACGGGCTGCCCGACACGCTCCACTCGCGGATCGAGGCGACAAAGCTCGCGCTCGCGGACGCCTACCGGCATATCGCCGACGCGCCGCTGCCCGCTCACCTGCTCGAGGAGGCGCACCTGGCGGAGCGCCGGAAGCTCGTCTCGCCCGACCGGGCGCTCGACCCGGGCCCCGCGCGCGACCCGCGCGGCGGCACCACCTACCTGTGCGCGGTCGACGGCGACCGGACGGCGGTGAGCCTGATCCAGAGCACCTACTACCACTTCGGCTCGGGCGTCCTCGCCGGCGGCACGGGGGTCGTACTCCAGAACCGCGGTGCCTGCTTCGTCGAGGAGGAGGGTCACCCGAACCGGATCGCGCCGGGCAAGCGTCCCTACCACACGATCATTCCCGGGCTGCTGCTGCGCAACGGCGCTCTCGCAGGCCCGTTCGGGATCATGGGCGGCGCGATGCAGGCGCAGGCGCACCTCCAGGTGGCGCACCGGCTGGCGGAAGGCTGGGACCCGCAGGCCGCCCTGGACGCGCCCCGCTTCCGGGTCGAGTCGGGCCGTCAGGTGGTCGTCGAGCCAGGCCTTTCGGGTGCGGTCGACGGTCTGCGAGAGCTGGGTCACGAGGTGAGCGTGGGCTCGGAGCCGGGCGGTTTCGGCGTCGGCCAGGCGATCCTCACGCTCGGGGATGCGCTCGTCGGCGGCAGCGACGGCCGCGGGGATGGGCACGCAGCCGGCTTCTGAAGATACGCCCGCGAATACACCTTCCGGTCAATGGTCACAGCTTGGCCGGCTCCCTAGTGTCCTCGCCATGGTCAACGTACTGATCGAGAGGCCCGTCGCAATCACCGCCCGGCAACGCGAGGTCGTCGCACTCATCGCCGCCGGCTGCTCGAACGAGGAAGTCGGCGAGCGGCTCGGTATCTCCCCCCGAACGGCGAAGGCACACTGCGACGTCCTAAGGCAGAAGCTGGGCGTCCCGCGTCGGCGTCAGATTCCGGTGGCCTACCGGGAGCTGACCGGCGACGACCCCCTCTCCACACGCCTCACGCCCGTACCCA
>JBKJML010000217.1:0-4265 GCA_046596415.1 Gaiellaceae bacterium
TGGTAACCCAGGTGGGTGCGCCGCCAGCCGTCAGCGGGTTAGGCCTAGACCGGACAAGAGCTCCCTTGACGTGACTATTGGTTCACGTTGAAGCGTGGGCCACGCACAGGGTCGAGCACAACCGATTGTAGCGGCCGGCTTGGCAGCGAGCGTCAGGACGGCGCAGCGAAGCGCCAGCGGATCCGCTGTGTGCCCTCGAGCCCCATCCGCTCGGCGAGCGCGTCGGTGAGGTCGAATTGCCGACCCGGCGTCTTCGGGCCGCGGTCGATCACCTCGGTGAGCACCTCCTGACCGTCGAAGGAGATGACCACCTTGGCCCCGCAAGGGAGCACCGGGTGCGAGACGCCCAGCGAGCGGGACGTGAGGATGAAGCCACATGCTGTCCGCTCAGCGTCGCCGGCGGGCCCGCGGGAGCCGGCGAGCGCTTCGTACCAGCCACCGTCAGTGGCCGGCACTCCATCCGCCGCGGCGCTGTTCCCGGCGCCGCGGGAGGAGATCGCGAGCGCAAGCACGCCCGAGAGCAGCGCTACCGCAGCGAGCGCGAGCGTCCGCTGCGCGGCGGCAAGCGTCACCGGGCCGCCGCCGCCTCCAGGAGGTCACCGAACGACTCGCGGACGAGCGCGTCGAACTCCTCTGGCAGCACGCCCTCAGACGAGGCGAAATCACGCAGGTAGACGAGTAGAAACGTCCATTCCTCATCACGAAGGGGGTCGCCTCCCGCGCGGCTGCGGGCCAGCCGCTCGAGCTCCCAGAGATTCCAGGCACGCGGCTGCTGCGGGAACGACGCGACCACCACCGGCTCGGGCTCAGGCACGGGCTCAAGTTCGGGCTCGGGCTCAAGTTCGGGTTCGGGCTCGGGCTCGGGCTCGGGCGCTGTGACCGCGACGAGCGCCGGGACGGGCGCTTCAGGCTCGGGCTCGACGATCGGCTCGGGCTCGACAGCCGGCTCGAGCTCGGGCTCGGGGTCAGTGACCAGCTCGACCTGGGTCTCGGGCTCCGAAATCGGAGTCGCAGCGACGACCGGGCGCAGCGGCGAATCGTCGACCCACTCCGTCGGCGCCTCGTCCTCCGCGGCGTCTGCCAACTGGGCCTCGAGCTCGACCGGGACCGCGACGGGCTCTTCCGGGTCTGCCGAACGCACGGCGAGGATCGCACTCGGAGGATCCTCGGCCGGCCCTGACGCGACATCGGGCTGCCGTGCCCTGGCAACCGCCGCCCGACGCCGGGCAAGCACGACCTCGAACGAGAACACCCCCAGGTAGGCGACCAGCATGACAACGACGATCTCGAGCGGGCGGACGCGCTGGGCCGCGAGCACGGCCGCGACCACGATCAGGAAGCCTGCCTCGACGTAGAACCGTGGCCCGATGCCCCGCAACACGGGTGGGCCTACTGCTCGGGCTCGCGCCCGTCGTCCTCGTCGGCCGGCACCTCAGGCGCAGCCTCGGGCGAGACGGGCGGAGCAGGCGTGACGGGCGGCGGCGCGACCGCCTGCGGTGCCGGCGGTGGGGTGTCGTCGACGGCCGGGCGTTCCTCGGGCTCAGGGGCAGAGACAGGCGGTTCGGCCTGCTCGGCTGCTTGGGCCGGGGCGGTTGTCGCCCCGCCGGCGATCGCCTCTACAGGACGCGACGGCTGCGGGCGGCTTTCGCCGGACGCCTCGGTGGCGGTCATGATCGCCTCGACGATCTTCGACAGTGCGGGCTCACCGAGCCCCGCCGCGGTCAGCAGCTGCTCGGCACCCTTCTGGGCGCGCGCCATCACGATGCCGGCCTGGGCACGGGCCCACTCGAGTGTCTGCTCGACCTCGGCACGCGCCGAGTTCGTGAGCTCGGTCGCCTGGTGGCGCGACTGCTCGAGTAAACGGGTGCCGCGGGACTCGGCCTCACGGAGCTCTTGACTCGTCTCGGCCGCGGTCTTGGTCTTCAGCTCGCGCGCCTCGGCCTTGGCAGCGTTGACGATCTCGGAGCGCTGCCGCTCGCTCTCGGCGCGGTAGCGCTCGAGCTCGGCCTCGCTCTCCTGGAGCTGGCGCTGGCGCTCGCGCACTTCCTCCTCGGTTCGCTGGATCTGCGAGGCGGAAGCGGTCTGGGCGTCGCGCTCGAGCGTGTCGGCGAACTCGGCGGCGGCGCGGATCAGGTGCAGCGCGTCCATCCGGACGGCGTGACCGGTGGGCTCGACGTTCGAGGTCTTGCGGGCGGCCTGGAGGACGCGAAGCTGCGCCTGCATCTGCGCGCTGTGGCGGCGGAACGCGTCGAACGCCTCTCGCACCCGCTCCTGGTCGTAGCCGGACTCGACGACCGGCAGGGCGTCGACCGACGGCAGCGCCGTCAGAGCGGTTGGCGTTGAACGCTCCGTATCACCTGTAGACATGTCTTCTCTCTGCTCGCGGACGCGCCGCTCGTGGCGGCGCAAGGAAGTATGACCGTTGTATCGGTCGAGTCGCCACTCGGCTTTACGTCGGCGGCTCCAGTAGGCGTATTCCGAGCTCCCGCAGCTGTTCCTGCGTCACGTCGGACGGCGCACCGCTCATCGGATCGACCCCCGCCTGGTTCTTCGGGAACGCGATCACGTCGCGGAGGTTCGCCTCACCGGCGAGCACCATCGTCATCCGGTCGATCCCGAGTGCGATCCCGCCGTGTGGCGGGGCCCCCATCGCGAGCGCGTCGAGCAGGAAGCCGAACTTCGACCGCTGCTCCTCGGGGCTCAGCTTGAGCAGGTCGAACACCTTCGCCTGAAGGTCGGGCTCATGGATCCGGAAGCTGCCGCCGCCGAGCTCGTTGCCGTTCACGATCAGGTCGTAGGCGTGTGCGAGGGCGTGCTCCGGGTCGTCCGGGAAGCGCTCCTTCCAGTCTTCGGTCGGGCGGGTGAACGGATGGTGGACTGCGCTCCAGCGGCCGTTCTCCTCGTCCTGCTCGAACATCGGGAAGTCGTACACCCAGAGAAAGGTGAACGCGTCGGGGTCGATCAGCTCGAGCTGGCGAGCCAGGTGCAGACGCAGCGCGCCGAGCACGCGCGAGGTCTTCTCCCACCCGTCGGCGGCGAAAAGGAGCGTCGTGCCGGGCTCACCTGCGAGGGCGGCCAGCTCCGTCTCGGAGAGGAACTTGGCGATCGGCGAGCGCACCTCGTCGCCGTCGAAGACGAGGTAGGCGAGCCCTTTCGCCCCCCACTCCTTCGCGAGCTCCTCGAGCTTGCCGAGCTCGCCGCGGCTGAACGCCTTCGGGACGCGCAGGAAGCGCACCGCCTCCGCGCTCGCGAAGACGCCGAACTCGGAGCCGCGCGTCAGGTCGGTGGCGTCCTCGATCTCCAACGCGAAGCGCGTGTCCGGTTTGTCGGAGCCGAAGCGGCGGTCGGCTTCCTCGAAGCTCATCCGCGGGAACGGCGCCGGGATCTCGATCCCGAGGCACTCGCCCCAGATCCGCGCGAACATCCGCTCCATCAGGTCGAATAGAAACTCCTCGTCGGGGAAGGACAGCTCGACATCGAGCTGGGTGATCTCCTGCACTCGGTCGGCGCGAAGATCCTCGTCTCGGAAACAGATCGCGATCTGGTAGTAGCGGTCGAATCCGGCCACCATCGTGAGCTGTTTCAGGATTTGCGGGCTCTGCGGCAGCGCGTAGAAGCGGCCTGGCTGCAGACGGCTCGGCACCACGAAGTCGCGAGCGCCCTCCGGGGTCGGCTTGAAGAGGATCGGCGTCTGGATGTCGAGGAAGCCGGCGTCTTCCATCGTCCGCCGGATGATCCCGACCATCTGAGCGCGGAGGCGGATGTTGCGTTGCAGCTTGTCGCGGCGTAGGTCGAGCCAGCGGTAGCGCAGCCGCAGCGTCTCGTCCACGTTTTCCTCGTCGAGTTGGAACGGGAGCGGCGTCGAGCGACTGACGATCTCGAGCGTGTCGACGCGAAGCTCGACCTCGCCGGTGGGCATGCCGGGGTTCACGGTCTCGGTCGACCGTGCGACGAGCTCGCCCTCGGCGCGCAGCACGAACTCGTTGCGGATCTGGTGGGCCAGCTCGGCCGCCTGCTGCGAGTGCTCGGGGTTGATCACGAGCTGGGTGATCCCACTGCGGTCGCGGAGGTCGACGAAGACGAGCCCGCCGTGGTCGCGGCGTCGGGCCGCCCAGCCGGAGAGGACGATCTTCTCGCCGACCTGCTCAGCGCGCGGATCGCCGCACATGTGGGTGCGCCATCGACTCATGCGGTCAGCCTCATGCGGTCAGTGTGGCGAAAACGGCGTCGTGGGCGATCGGCTCATCCTTGGCGCCGGGTCGGCG
>JBKJML010000008.1:0-4879 GCA_046596415.1 Gaiellaceae bacterium
GGCCCGGTGATCGTCCATGCGCTCATGGAGCTAACGTACTTCGGAGGAGGTCTCGATGCTGAAGAACCGAGTTGTGCTGGTGACCGGAGCGGCGAGCGGCATCGGCCGCGAGATCGCCGAGCGGTTCACGCGCGAGGGGGCCCGCGTGACCGGATTCGACCGCGCCGGAGAGGTCGCGATCCATGGCGACGTCCGGTCACCCGCCGAAGTCGAGAGCGCGGTCGACCAGGTGGTCAGGGCCGAGGGTCGGATCGACGTCCTCGTGTGCAGCGCCGGCGTCCGCGAGATCGGCGACGTCTACACGATGGCGACCGACGAGTGGGACAACGTGATCGCCGTCAACCTCAACGGCACGTTTTACTGCTGCCAGGCGGCTGCGCGAAGGATGCGTCAGACCGGTGGCGGCGCGATCGTGAACATCTCCTCCGTCGGCGGCCTGATCGGACTGGCGCGGCGCCCGGCGTACACGGCGGCGAAACACGGCGTCGTCGGGCTGACGAAGAGCCTGGCCCGCGACCTCGGCCCGGCCGGGATCCGCGTCAACGCGATCTGCCCCGGCCTGATCCGGACACCGCTGACCGAGCAATACTTCGCCGAGGCCGAGTTCGAGGAGGGGCTGCGCGCCGTCGTCCCCCAGGGCCGCGTGGGGATCGCGGCGGACGTGGCCGACGCTGCGCTCTACCTCGCGAGCGACCAGTCCGCATATGTGAACGGGATCGCGCTGACGGTGGACGGCGGCTGGCTCGCCGAGAAGAGCTTCGCCGCAGGCCCGGCGGCAGAGGCCAGCTTCCTCGCCGCCAGCGAGACAGCGGACGGCGCCTAGGCGGGGCTTGAGCCGTCGTCCAGGCAGGCGTACGATGGGCTTGCGACCTTTATCCCGGCGTCGCTCGATTTCGTAGCGGACGACAAGATGCAGTACGTCGCCGTCAACACGACCGCATGTCGAGTGCTCGGCTACACGCGTGAGGAACTCCTGTCGCTCGGGGTGACCGAGGTGGCCGTCGCCCCCGAAGCTTCTGCGATCTACGCGGACCTGCTCCGAGCACACAGCCAGCGCGGTGTGACGCCGATCCGCACCAAGGACGGCCGGATCCTCACCCTGGAGTACAACGCAGCGGAGGTCCAGGTGGGCCGCCTGCCGTACCGGATCTCGATCGGCCTGATTCAGGAGAGCTAGCTTCAGGCCGCCGGCAGGCAGCACCCGATCTGGCTGGCTCGCAGGCCACGCTCGTACACACTCTTTACAGGCGGTGACGCCGCCGCACGCGTCTGCTCAGATCATGCGCATCGCGACAAGCGCAGCAGCAAGGGCGACCGTGGCGCCGGTCAGAGCCCGGAGCGCCAGCTCCTCCGCCTGCACGAGCTCGGAGGCCGTGATCGCTTGCACCGATCCGTCGTGCCGCGTGACGGTCCCGGACACAGCGGTGACCCGGCGGCGGATGTCGCGAACACGCGTGGAGAGATTGCGCTGCGCGAGGCTGAGAGCGAATGCGAAGAGCGCGCCGAAGAGCGCCGCGAAGCTCACCGTCCCGGCGGCAGCGAAGAAGCCGGTCAGGACCGGGAACGATCCCCATGAGAGCGCGAACCAGAAGTCGCTGTGGAAGCGACCGTCGAAGAGCTCGAGGCTGTACGCGAGGACGATGAATGAGCCCGTGGCGACGAACACCCCGAGCCAGGGGTCGACGACCACGGCGCCCACCACGCCGATCGCGACCGCCAGCGCCACCGCGACGGTGCCCAGGGCAACGAGTACTGCGGCCGGGATCTGCGTGGCCAACGGCCTCCCTTGCAGCTCGTCGAGTGCGTGCGCCCCGATGCCGACGGCCAGAAAGAACGCCGCCAGCGTCGGGAGCAGTCGGGAGACCGAGAACGCCGGGGTCAGACCCGCCCCGATTGCGACGAAGGAGAGGTGCCAGGCGGTATAGGGCGGATGGAGCAGAGTGACGTAGTCGCGCCACCCACCCGCGGCAAGGGCGTAGAAAGCCGGGCGCCGGCGGTCAGTCGCCACGCTCGCCCCAGATCACGATCCCGCCGCCGAGACTGAGCCGCCGTGCCTCGACGTTCTCGATTCCGGCCGCCTGCCAGAGCTCGAGGAGCTCCTCGAGGGGATAGCGTCGCCAGAACCCCCGGATGCTCGGGCCGAGGAAGCTGCCCACCTGGTGCCAGCCGGGCGAGATAGCCCGCCCGAGCACGGGCAGGCCCGCGCGGACATACGCGCGCCAAAGGGTGTTCGCCACACGACGGTCGGGGACGAAGAATTCGAGCGAGGCGATCCGGCCGCCGGGACGGACGACCCGTGCAAGCTCCCGCAGCGTCGCCGCTGGATCGTCGACGTACCGAAGCAGGTAGGTGAAAGTCAGCGCGTCGAAGCTCCCTGCTTCGAAAGGCAACGCCTCCGCACGCCCCTCGCGGAGCTCGACGCGGGCGTTCTCGCCGGCGCTCGCAACGCGGCGCCGACCCTCTTCGAGCATCGCGGGGCTCTGATCGATTCCCACCACCGAGCAGCCGTAGCAGCGCACGAGCTCCAGCGCGACGGCGGCAGTACCGCACGCCACGTCGAGCACTCGGTCGCCTGGCGCGGCTGCGATTCGCGAGACGAGAAACGAGCGCCAGCGCCCATCCTGAGCAAACGACAGGAGCCGGGCATAGCGGTCGTAGGTCGCGGCGAGTGGCGCGAACAGCTCGATCGCGGCCCCCGTTCGCTCGGTGGAAGCGACTCCCGGGTGCACCTCCGCCATCCACCCACTCTACCGCGACCTGGCCGACATCAAGCCTCGCTCGTCGGTGCAGGCAGACTGGAGTCGATGAGCGAGCTCGACCTGCCGACGCCCGCGGCGATCCAGCGGACCTACCTCCTGCTTCTCCTCGGCAACACGCTCGCTGCGTCGTTCATCTGGGGCATCAACACGATCTTCCTGCTCGACGCAGGGCTCTCGAACCTGGAGGCCTTCGGAGCGAACGCCTTCTTCATGGCCGGGATGGTCATCTTCGAGGTACCGACCGGGATCACGGCGGACACGATCGGCCGGCGAGCCTCGTACCTGCTCGGGACGGTGACCCTCAGCGCCAGCACCCTGCTTTACGTGCTGCTCTGGCAGCTTCACGCTCCGTTCTGGGAATGGGCGCTCGTCTCGATGCTGCTCGGGCTCGGCTTCACCTTCTTCTCAGGTGCGGTCGAAGCGTGGCTCGTCGACGCGCTCGACGCCACCGGCTTCACAGGCAGCCTGGAATCCGTCTTCGGGAGGGGCCAGATCGTTGCCGGCAGCGCGATGCTGGCCGGGTCGGTCACTGGGGGCTACATCGCCCAGGCGACAAGCCTCGGGGTGCCGTTCGTCCTGCGCGGCGTCGTGCTCGTGGTGATGTTCGCCTTCGCCTACGTCTTCATGCGCGATGTCGGCTTCACCCCGCAAAAGGGAGGCGGCCTGAGACACGGTGTCGCCAGGATCGCGAGCTCCTCGGTGGAGCACGGCTGGCGCGTGCCGGCGGTGAAATGGCTGATGCTGGCCTCCCCGTTCACGGCTGGGGTGAGCTTCTACGCCTTTTACGCCCTCCAGCCCTACCTCCTCGAGCTGTACGGCGATCCGAAGGCCTACGGAATCGCCGGGCTCGTTGCCGCGCTCGTCGCCGGAGCCCAGATCATCGGTGGCCTCTGCGCGTCATGGATCCGGAAGCTCTTCCGGCTCCGGACGTCCGCCGTGCTCGCGGCCACCGCAGCCGGAAGCGTGACCCTGGCTCTGATCGGCGCTTTCGAGCGGTTCTGGATCGTCCTCGTCCTGATCGCGGTCTGGGGGTTGCTGTCCGCCGCGTCGATGCCGATCCGCCAGGCGTACCTGAACGGGCTGATCCCCTCGCAGCAGCGGGCGACGATCCTCTCCTTCGACTCGCTGCTCGGTTCGACCGGTGGCGTCGTCACCCAGCCGGTGCTCGGCCGGTCGGCCGACGTCTGGGGCTACGCTGGCTCGTACCTGCTCGGCGCTGCGATCTCGGCGCTCGCGCTGCCGTTCATCCTGCTCTCGCGCCGCCAGCGCTCACCGGCTGATACGGCCACCGCACCCGCGCCTGTGACCGACAGCGGCGTCGCTCACCGAGGGTAGATCTTCGCAACGTACTCGTCGATCATCCGCGAGGCGCAGAACCGGGGCCCGTTCGTGACGAGCGAGGCCTTGACGCGCTCGCACCAGCGGTTCGGGATCCCGTCGGCGTCACGCTCGTAGAACTGCGGGATCACCTCGTGCTCGAGAAAGTCATAGAAGTCGCCGGCATCGCGCGCGTCCATCACGGCCGGGTCGGGATCCTCGACACCGGGGATCCCCCAGCCGTTCTCGCCGTCGAAGGCCTCGGCCCACCAGCCGTCGAGCACGCTGAGCTGGAGCACGCCGTTGAAGCTCGCCTTCATCCCGCTCGTCCCGCTCGCCTCCATCGGTCGGCGCGGCAGATTGATCCACACGTCGCAGCCCGCGACGAGCTGCGTCGCGACCGACAGGTCGTAGTCCTCGAGGAACACGACCCGCTCGGAGAGTCGGAGATCGCTCGCCTTCAGGTTGAAGAGCGTCTGGAGGACGCTCTTGCCGCCCTCGTCGAGCGGGTGGGCCTTGCCGGCAAGCAGAAGCTGGATCGCGGGCTCGCCGGTCATCAGCCGCAAGGCACGCTGCTGGTCGTAGGTGAGCAGGTTCAGCCGCTTGTAGGTCGCCAACCGTCGCGCGAAGCCGAGCGTCAGCACATCGGGGTCGAGCGCTCGCGCGGCGGCGTTCACGACCTCGATCTGCTCGTTCCGCAGCAGACGGTCGTTCTGGCTCTTCTGGCGTGTGAAGTCGATCAGTCCTGCGCGCGCCTGGCCGCGCGCCGTCCAGATCTCGGCGTTCGCGACCGTGCGCAGCGG
>JBKJML010000257.1:0-4060 GCA_046596415.1 Gaiellaceae bacterium
GCGCCCGTGCCTTGATCCGGAAGAGCTCCTCCGTCTGGCTCTCGTCGAGGTAGAAGCGGATGTCTTCCTTCATCGCGAGCTTCTTCTGGCGGACGAAGGCGACCGGCTGCCCTGCGGCGGAGATGCGATACAGGTTCACCATCGGCCGGATCAGCTGGTCGATCACGAAGCGATCCTCGGTGAGCCATTCGGACATCCGCCCGCCATCGTACTCGGGCCGTTACAGTTCTCCCGGTTTCTCCACCCAACGGGGGTACGCACGCATGGCGGTACGCGAAGCTGAGCCGGCCGGCTCGCTGAAGGAAGTCAAGGACGCAGGTCTCGATCGCGAGGACCTGCTCGGCATCTACCGCACCATGCTCATCACGCGCGGGATCGAGGAGCGCGGGCACATCCTCTACAAGCAGGGCAAGATCCCCGGCTCGTTCTACACCGGGCGCGGCAACGAGGCCGCGGCGATCGGCGTCGCGATGGCGATGGGCGCCGACGACGTCGGCACGCCGCTGCACCGTGACATGGGCGTCCACATCACTCGTGGCGTCGAGCCGTGGCGGATCTTCGCCCAGTACATGGGTCGCCAGGACGGGCCGACGCACGGTCGCGACGGCAACGTGCATATGGCCGATGCGAATCTCGGTCTGATCGCCATGGTCAGCCATCTGCCGGCGATGCTCCCGGTCGCGGTCGGCTGCGCGCTCGCCTTCCGGATCCGGGAGGAGCGCCGCGTCGCGGTCGGCTGGTTCGGCGAGGGCTCGGCGGCCCGCGGCGACGCGCACGAGGCGATGAACCTCGCCGGCGTCCGCCAGCTCCCGGTGGTCTTCATCTGCGACAACAACCAGTGGGCCTACTCGACCCCGACCCACCTCGGCTACGCCGTCGAGCACATCGCCGACCGCGCCGCCGCCTACGGGTTCGACGGTGTCGTCGTCGACGGGACGGACGTGCTCGCCGTCCATCGCGAGGCGAAGGCCGCGATCGAGAAGGCGCGGGACGGTGGCGGGCCGACACTGATCGAGTGCCAGACGCTCCGCATGGAGGGCCACGCGGTCCACGACGATGCCTTCTACGTCCCGAAGGAGCTCTTCGAGGAGTGGGCGAAGCGCGATCCGGTCGAGCGCTACCGAACGTGGCTGCGCGACAACGCCGAGCTCACCGACGAGGAAGAGGAGGAGCTGACGGCGGGCGTCAAGAAGCTCCTGAACGAGGCGATCCGGCGCGCCGACGACTCACCGCTGCCCGATCCCGCGACCCTGACCGACGGCGTGTACGCGACGCCGGAAGACCTCGACACGCCTCACCACAAGTAAGTGCACTGATGGCTGAAAAGACCTATCTCCAGGCGATCAGCGACGGCATCCGGCTCGAGATGCGCCGCGACCCGCGCGTGTTCGTGATCGGCGAGGACGTCGGCGTCTACGGCGGCGCCTTCAAGGTGACGCTCGGCTTCCAGGAGGAGTTCGGCCCCTGGCGCGTGCTCGATTCGCCGCTCTCGGAGACGGCGATCGTCGGTGGCGCCACCGGCGCGGCGATCATGGGCATGCGGCCCGTCGCGGAGATGCAGTTCGCCGATTTCGTCTCGTGCGCCTGGGATCACCTGGTCACGATCGCTGCCAAGCAACGCTGGCGCGTCGGTACGCCGATCCCGATCACGCTCCGGCTCCCGTCGGGCGGTGGCTTCTCCGGCGGGCCGTTCCACTCACAGAACCCGGAGAGCTCGTTCGCACACATTCCGGGGCTCAAGTGCGTCTGCCCGGCGACCCCCGAGGACGCGAAAGGGCTGATCGCTGCGGCGATCCAGGATCCGAACCCGGTGCTCTTCTTCGAGCACAAGCACCTCTACCGCCGGATCAAGGGCGAGGTGCCGGACGAGCGCTACGAGACGCCGATCGGCAAGGCCCGCACCCACCGTGAGGGTGAGGACATCACGGTCATCACGTGGGGCGCGATGGTCTACACGGCCGACGAGGCCGCGAAGGAGCTCGAGAAGCAGGACGTCTCGGTCGAGGTGATCGACCTCCGCACGGTGATGCCGTGGGACAAGGAGGCGGTCCTCGCAAGCGCGCGCAAGTGCTCGAAGGTGCTCGTCCTCCACGAGGACACGCGCACCGGCGGCTTCGGGGCCGAGATCGCAGCCACGATCGCCGAGGAGGCGTTCGAGGACCTCGACGCGCCCGTGAAGCGCGTCGCCGCGCCGGATTGCCCGGTGCCGTTCTCGCCCACCCTCGAAAAGGCCTTCATCCCGCAGGTGGAAGACGTCGTCGCCGGGCTCAAAGAGCTCGCCGAGTACTAGGAGGAAGCATGGCGACCGGCACCCAAATCGAAGTGGTCATGCCCCAGATGGGCGTCTCGGTCTCCGAAGGGACGATCACCAAGTGGCTGAAGCAGGAGGGCGAGGCGATCGCCCGCGACGAGGCGTTGCTCGAGATTTCGACCGACAAGGTCGACACCGAGATCCCGAGCCCCGGCGAGGGCGTCGTTGCGAAGATCCTCGTCCAGGAGGGCGAAACGGTCGATGTCGGCACGATCCTGGCCGTGATCGCTCCCGAAGGAGCAGCCGTCGAGACGCCGGCCGCACCGGCTCCGGCTGAGGATCTACCGCCCGAGCCGGCGACCCAGGAGGCTGCCGACGAGGCGAACGCAGCCGCGAGCGCGGAGACCCCCGTCGCCCCGGCCGCCGCGTCGCCGACCCCCGAGCCTCCACCGGCCGCGTCCGGCAGCGACAACGGCCGCACGTTCGTCTCGCCGGTCGTCGCCCGGATCGCCTCCGAGCACGGCGTCGACCCGTCTGCCATTCCCGGCACCGGCCGCGGCGGCCGCGTGACGAAGAAGGACATCCTCGGCTTCGTCGAGTCCGGCGGCCACGCTGCCGCACCCGCCCCGCAGACGCCAAGTGGCTCTGAGCCACAAGGTGTTGTCGCGGCTGCGGCTGCGCCGCCGAAGGCTGCGCCGCAGCCCGCCGCACCGGCGGGCGACCCCGGGGCCGGCGAGACGTTCGAGCCGATGACCGCCATGCGGCGCGGCATTGCCGAGCACATGCGGCGCTCGCTCGACACCTCCGCGCACGTGACGAGCGCGATCGAGGTCGACATGTCGAAGGTGGTGGCGATCCGCGGCAAGCTGAAGCAGGAGTACGAGGCGGCCTACGGCGTCAACCCGACGTACCTGTCGTTCATCGCCCGCGCGACCGTCGAGACGCTGCGCGAGTATCCGTGGATCAACGGCGAGATCCGCGGTGACAAGATCGTGTCGCGGAACTACGTCAACCTCGGCTTCGCGGTCGAGCTCGCCGACGGCAAGGGACTGATCGTCCCGGTGGTGAAGAACACGGAGGGTTTGAACCTGCTCGGGATGGCGCGCTCGGTCTCCGAGCTCGCCAAGCGGGCCCGCGACAAGCAGCTCACCCCCGACGACGTTCAGGGAGGCACCTTCACGATCACGAACCCCGGCGGCTACGGCACCTTCCACGGCACCCCGGTGATCAGCCAGCCGCAGGCCGGTATCCTCGGCACCTACGCCGTCGTCAAGCGCCCCTGGGTGATCCAGGACGAGCTCGGCCAGGACGTGATCGCGATCCGGCCGATCATGAACCTCACCCTCACCTACGACCACCGCCTCGTCGACGGCGCCCTTGCGGGCCGCTTCCTGCGCGACCTCCGCGCCCGGCTCGAGAGCTGGGGAGAATCGGACTACTAGGATGGCGCGCCCGGCCGGCGTCCTGAATCTCGGCGTCGTTCCCTACCAGGAGGCGCTCGAGCTACAACGCGCGCTCGCTGCCGAGGTCATGGACGGCACGCGGCCGGACACGATCGTGCTGCTCGAGCATCCGCCGGTCGTCACGCTCGGACGCCGCTCCGAGGAGGGTGAGCTCCACGTGCCGGAGGGAACAGACGTCGAGGTGGTCGAGGTCGATCGCGGTGGCAAGTCCACCTACCACGCCCCCGGCCAGCTCGTCTGCTACCCGATCCTCGACCTGAAACGCCACGGGCAGGACGTCAAGCGCTACTGCCGCGACCTCGAAGAGGCGCTGATCCGCACTCTTGCTGCGTTCGACCTGCCGGCG
>JBKJML010000083.1:0-7484 GCA_046596415.1 Gaiellaceae bacterium
CTCCGAGGACGACGTGCAGCGGATGATCCACGACGCCGAGGCACACGCCGGCGAGGCGCACGAGCTGCGCGAGCTCGCCGACGCCCGCAACGTGGCGGAGAACCTCGCCTACCAGACCGAGCGGAGCCTCAAGGAGCATCGCGAGAAGCTCGACGAGGCGACCGCCGGCACGATCGAAGGTCGGATCATGGAGCTCCGGCAGGCGCTCGAATCGACCGACGTGGCCGAGATCCGGCGGCGCACCGAGGCGCTCACCGAGGCCTCCCGCGCCCTCGCCGACGCGGTCTACGCCCAGGCGAGCGCTCAGGCTCAGGCCTCCGCGGCCGGTGACGGAACCGCCCCGGCCGAGGACGAGGTCGTCGAGGAAGCCGACTACGAGGTGATCGACGAAGAGGAGGAGGCGAAGACCTCCTGATGACGGACGAGCCCCGCAGCGAACAGGAGCTGGCCGAGGAGAGCGAGGAGCAGCCGGTTGCGGAGGCGCAGCCGGCTCATGACGATTCCTACCTCCGCCTGGCCGCCGACTTCGACAACTACCGCAAGCGGGTCGTGCGTGAACAGGCCGACCTCTCGAGGCGCGCGAACGAGCGGCTGCTGAACGAGCTGCTGCCGGTGATCGACGATCTCGAGCGGGCGCTCGAGGCTGCGGCTGCGCACGAGGAGGCGACCCTCGAGGAGGGCGTTCGCCTCGTCCACCGCTCCCTCTCCGGCCTGCTCGAGCGGCACGGACTCTCCGAGATCGAAGCCGACGGGCCGTTCGACCCACACGTCCATGAGGCGCTGCTGACGCAGCCTGCCGAGGGCGCCGAGCAGGGGTCGGTCGTGCAGGTGCTCCAGAAGGGCTACCGGCTCGGCGACCGTGTGCTGCGGCCCGCTCGGGTGATCGTCGCGGAGTGAGCGTGGCGACCCCGTACGACATCCTCGGCGTCACGAAGGGCGCGACCGCGGACGAGGTCAAGAAGGCCTATCGCTCTCTGGCCCGCAAGCACCACCCCGACAGCGGTGGCGACGAGGCGAAGTTCAAGGAGATCCAGGGTGCCTACGACGTGCTCTCCGATCCCGACAAGCGCCAGCGCTACGACACCTTCGGGGCCGCGAACGGGGCCGGGCCGGGGGGCTCCGGCGGCGGTTTCCAGTCGGCCGACTTCGACCTCGGCGATCTCTCCGATCTCTTCGGCGGTATCTTCGGTGGCCGCGGCCGGGGCGGCCCACAGCGGCACCGGCCCGAGCGCGGCTCGGACCTCGAGGCTCATGTCAGCCTCTCGTTCGAGGACTCACTCCAAGGTGCGGAGGTGCGGGTCCCGGTCGAGGTCGAGACCGCCTGCCACTCGTGCGGTGGCTCGGGTGCCGAGCCGGGCACGGCGCCGATCGTGTGCCCAGAATGCGGCGGCCGCGGCGTTAGAGCCGAGGCGCAAGGGCTCTTCTCTCTCTCGCAGCCGTGCCCGCGTTGCCGCGGCAACGGAACCGTGATCGAGAAGCCGTGCAAGACGTGCCGCGGCACGGGTCACGAGCGGAAGACCAAGCATTTCAACGTCAAGATCCCGGCCGGTGCGAAGGACGGCACGCGCGTGCGGCTGAAGGGAAAGGGCGAGCCCGGCCGTCACGGAGGCCCGTCAGGCGATCTCTACGTCGTCGCCCGCGTCGCAGCGTCGACCCTGTACGAGCGGCGTGGCGCCGACCTCGTGGTCGATGTGCCCGTGTCGTACGCCGACGCGGCGCTCGGCGCGTCCGTGCAGGTGCCGACCCCCGAAGGCCCGATCTCGCTCAAGGTCCCGGCCGGCTCCCAGCACGGGAAGCTGCTCAAGGTGAAGGGGCGTGGGGCGCCGAAGCTGACGGGCGGCGGCAAGGGCGACCTGCTCGCCCGCCTGCGTCTCGACGTGCCGCAGAAGCTCTCGAAGCAGGAACGTGAACTGCTCGAAGAGCTGCGGAAGGTGACGGGATGATCGACGACCGGCCCCGGTACATGATCTCCGTCGCCGCCGACCTCGTCGGCATGCATCCGCAGACGCTGCGGGTCTACGAGGCGAAGGGGCTCGTCCGGCCCGGCAGGACGCCCGGCGGCACGCGGCTCTTCTCCGAGCACGATCTCGAGCGGCTGCGGCTGATCCAGCGGCTCACGACCGAGCTCGGGCTCAACCTCGCCGGCGTCGAGCATGTGCTCCGGCTCGAGGACGAGCTCCAGAAGCTGCGCTCCCGGATGGAGCGGCGGGAGCGGGAGCTACGCGGGCAGATCCAGGAAGTACACCGGTCGTACCGGCGCGAGGTCGTGCTCTATCGGCCCTCGCAGCCGCCGGCGACGAGATAGGGAGAACGAGATGGACTTCAACAAGCTGACCGTCAAGTCGGGCGAGGCGGTGGCCGCCGCCCAGGAGCTGGCCCGGCGCCTCGGCAACCCCGAGCTCTATCCCGAGCACCTGCTGCTCGGCCTGCTCGACCAGGAGCTGCCGGCGCAGCTCGTCCCTGATGCGGCGGCGCTTCGCACCGAGACCGAGGCGAAGCTCCGCGAGCGCCCCTCGGTGCAGGGTGGCGGGCAGCAGCCCACCGCCTCCGTCGCGCTGTCGCGCGCGCTCGACCGCGCTGAGGACGAGATGCGAACGCTCGAAGACGAGTACGTCTCGACCGAGCACCTGCTGCTCGCCCTCGACGTCGTCCCGCGCGACGATCTGCTTGCGAAGATCAAGGAGGTGCGTGGCGGCCAGCGCGTCACCTCACAGGACCCGGAGGGCACCTATCAGGCGCTCTCGAAGTTCGGCCGCGACCTGACAGAGGCGGCGGAGAGCGGCAAGCTCGACCCCGTGATCGGGCGCGACGATGAGATCCGGCGTGTGATCCAGGTGCTGTCGCGGCGGACGAAGAACAACCCCGTTTTGATCGGCGAGCCGGGCGTCGGCAAGACGGCGATCGCCGAGGGGCTCGCGCAGCGGATCGTCGCCGGCGACGTGCCGGAGGGGCTGAAGGGCAAGCGCGTGTGGTCGCTCGACGTCGGTTCGCTCCTCGCAGGAGCCAAGTACCGGGGCGAGTTCGAGGAGCGGATGAAGGCCGTCCTGAAGGAGATCCAGAACGCCGAGGGCCAGATCGTCCTCTTCATCGACGAGCTGCACACGATCGTCGGCGCGGGCGCCGCCGAGGGCGCCGTCGACGCCGCGAACCTGCTGAAGCCGATGCTCGCCCGCGGCGAGCTCCACACGGTCGGGGCCACGACGCTCGACGAGTACCGCAAGCACATCGAGAAAGATGCGGCCCTGGAACGGCGTTTCCAGCCCGTCTTCGTCGGCGAGCCGTCCGTCTCCGACACGATCGCGATCCTGCGCGGCCTGAAGGAGAAGTACGAGTCGCACCACCGGGTACGAATCCGCGACGCCGCCCTCGTCGCCGCCGCGGTGCTCTCCGACCGCTACATCGCCGATCGCCAGCTTCCCGACAAGGCGATCGACCTGATCGACGAGGCCGGATCGCGGCTGAAGATGGAGATCGACTCCTCGCCGCTCGAGCTCGACCAGGCCGACCGCGCTGTCCGCCAGCTCGAGATCGAGCTGGCCGCGATGGCCAAGGAGTCGGCGGGGGTGCGCGAGCCGATCGAGCGCCAGCTCGCCGAGGCGCAGGAGCGCCGCAACGAGCTCGCCGCGCGTTGGGCCGAGGAGAAGGGGATGCTCGATCGGATCGGCGAGATCACGAGCCGGATCGACGAGCTGCGTATGGAGGCCGAGCGTGCCGAGCGCGTGGGCGACCTCCAGCGGGTGGCAGAGATCCGCTACGGCGAGCTGCCGGCGCTCGAGCAGGAGCTCGAGGTGCGGCATGCGCCGGCGGAGCCGATGGTGAAGGAGGAGGTCGACGAGGATGACATCGCCGCCGTTGTCGGCGCCTGGACGGGAATTCCGGTGGCGCGGCTCCTCGAGGAAGAGACCGACAAGCTGATCCAGATGGAGGATCGCCTTCACCGGCGCGTGGTCGGCCAGGACGAGGCGATCATCGCTGTCTCCGATGCACTGCGGCGCTCGCGTTCCGGGCTCCAGGATCCGGACCGGCCGATCGGCTCGTTCGTCTTCCTCGGCCCGACGGGTGTTGGCAAGACCGAGCTCGCGCGCGCGCTCGCGGAATTCATGTTCGACGACGAGCGCGCGCTCGTCCGGCTCGACATGTCGGAGTACATGGAGAAGCACGCGGTGGCGCGGCTGATCGGCGCGCCCCCCGGCTACGTCGGCTACGACGAGGGAGGTCAGCTCACCGAGGCGGTGCGGCGCCGTCCGTACTCGGTCCTCCTCCTCGACGAGATCGAGAAGGCGCACCCGGACGTGTTCAACGTGCTGCTTCAGCTGCTCGACGACGGGCGCCTCACCGACGGCCAGGGCCGCACGGTCGACTTCCGGAACACGGTCGTGATCATGACGACGAACCTCCGCTCGCCCGAGGCGATGCGAGACCACTTCCGGCCCGAGTTCCTGAATCGGATCGACGAGATCGTCGGCTTCGACCCGCTCTCGCGCGAGCAGCTGGCCGAGATCGCCGAGCTCCAACTCGGACGGTTGCGCACGCGGCTGGCCGAGCGGAGGCTCTCGCTCGAGCTGACAGACGCCGCGAAGGAGCTGCTCGCCGGTGCCGGCTGGGATCCCGCCTACGGGGCCCGCCCGCTCAAGCGTGCGGTGCAGCGGTTGATCGAGAACCCGCTCGCGCAGCGCCTGCTCGCGGGCGAGTTCGAGGAGGGAGAAACGATCTGCGTCGATGCCGAGAACGGAAAGATGTCGTTCGCAACGGCCGCGCCCGCCACAGCCACCGCGTAGCCAGGTACAGGGCTGAAGCCCATGGCCTGGCTAGCAGAGCGCCTCGAGCAGTAGCTGGGCGACGAGGATCTTCACGATCATCGACTGCATCCCTGCGATCGCGCCCGCGAGGACACGGGGTGGTAGCCGCAGCACGAGCAGGCCACCGACGAGCGCCGTCCCGACCACGACGCAGGTGATGAGCAGCCCCGCCCCGACGATGACGAGCGCTTGCGGATCCGTGATCGTGTGGGCAAAGGCGTCACCGGAGCGTGTGCCGATGCCGGCGAGGAAGAGGACGGTCCCGAGTTGGCGCAGGGTCAGGTTCGCGGTGTAGGGCACCTGCCAGACGAGCGAGCCCGTGCGCCCGAGCACCCAGATCGGCTCGGGCAGCTTGAGTCGCGGGTCGAGCGCGCCGACCGCGATCCCGGCGAAGAGCACCCCCGCGATGCCGAGGCTGAACCCGTGCACCCGCACCCGCGCGAGCAGAAACCCGAGCGCGGCGACGACGAAGAGAAGGAGCGTCGGGCTGTCGACGAGCAGGTCGACCGGGCGATTGTCCCGGCTGGAGACCCGCTACCGCGTCAGTCCACCGCCGGGAGGAACGTCGTCTCGCCGCGCTCCGGCGGAGCACCCACGATGAACAACTGCAGCTCGTCCTCGTGCCGGTTCGAGAGCTGGAGCGCTGTCCCCGGCTGGACGACGAGGACGCTGCCCGTCGCCAGATCGTGCCGCTCCGGCTCGTCCCCCTCGCCCATGTGGATCGTCAGCGTGCCGGCGAGGACGACGAACACCTCCTCCTGAACCGGGTCGATGTGCCTGCGGCCGACCGCGCCCGACGGGTAGCGGAAGAGGTTCGCGCGCGACTGCGTCATCGCCTCCGAGAGCCCGGCCGCCAGGCGCGGGTCGCCCTCGCGGCGGGGGCGCCACTCGAGGTCGGCCGCGTGGAAGACCGTGTAACCGCTCACCGTTTGGAACCTAGCGGATGCAAGCCGGTCGTCACTCGTCACTCGTCACTCGTCACTGGCCCCTCCGGAGCGCGAGCGCGACCGCATCTGGCAACGTCAGACCCAGACCGCGTTGCGGGACGATAGGTTCCCCACGTGGCTGTGACCGAGACCGGGGCCGAACAGGTCGAATGGGACCTGTCCGACCTCTACGAGGGGCCGGACGACCCACGACTCGACTCCGATCTCGAGGAGGCCGTCGCCGCCGCGCTCGCGTTCGCGGAGCGCCATCGCGGCACGATCGCCGGGATGAGCGCGCAGGAGCTCGCCGACGCGGTCGCCGAGAGCGAGCGAATTCACTCCCAGCTCACCCGCGTCGAAGCCTTTTCGCGCTTGCGGCTCGCCGCCGACTCCACCGATCAGGCGCGCGGAGCCCTCGTCCAGCGCGTCCGCGAGCGCGCGACCGCCGCCGAGACTGAGCTCCTGTTTCTCGACCTCGAATGGGCCGCGCTCGACGACGAGCGCGCCGACGCTCTCCTGGCCGACCCCGCGCTCGAGCGCTACGCCGGTGTCCTGCGTTCCGAGCGCCGCTACCGCCCGCATCTCCTCTCCGAGCCTGAGGAGCGGCTCTCCGTGGAGAAGAGCCTCACCGGTGTCGGCGCGTGGAACAGACTCTTCAACGAGCTCCTCTCCGACCTCGCCGTCGAGCTCGACGGCGAGAGCATCTCGCTCGACACGGCACTGGCGCGCCTCTCCCGCGAGCCCGAGCAGGCGGAGCGCGAACGCGTTGCTGCGACGGTCACCGAGGCGCTGCGACCCGGCCTGCGCACCCGCTCGTACATCCTCAACACGGTGCTGAGCGAGCGTGCCGTCGAGGATCGCCTGCGGGGCCACGCAACCTGGATTTCAGCCCGGAACCTGGCAAACGAGATCCCGGACGACGCGGCCCAGAGCCTCGTGGACTCGATCGTCGACCGCTACGACATCCCGCGCCGCTACTACGACCTGAAGCGGCGCCTGCTCGGCCTGGACGCGCTCCGCGACTACGACCGCTTCGCACCGCTCCAGGGCGTTCCGGGCACGATCGCCTGGGACGACGCACGCGAGCTCGTCGTCGATGCGTTCGGTTCCTTCTCTCCGCTCGCGGGCGACATCGTCGGGCGCTTCTTCGACGAGAGCTGGATCGACGCGCCGCCGCGGCCCGGCAAGGCGCTCGGTGCCTTCTGCGCGACGACAATCCCCGACGTCCACCCGTACGTGCTGATGAACTACGCGGGCGAGCGCCGGTCGGTGTTGACGCTCGCACACGAGCTCGGACACGGCCTCCACGGCACGCTCGCCCAGGACCTCGGGCTCCTGAACGCGTCGACGCCGCTCACGCTCGCCGAGACCGCATCAGTCTTCGCCGAGGCGCTCGTCTTCGAGAAGCTGAAGGAGCGCGAGGACGACCCGCGCGCCCGGCTCGACCTGCTGATCGGGCGGATCGACGACTCGATCGCGACGGTCTTCCGCCAGATCGCGCTCAACCGCTTCGAGCACGCGATCCATACGGGCCGCCGCGAGGAGGGCGAGCTCGGCGTCGACCGCGTCTCGGAGCTGTGGCGCCGGGAGCAGGAGCGCCTGCTCGGCGACTCCGTCGAGGTGACCGAGAACTACGGGATCTGGTGGAGCTACGTGCCCCACTTCATCTCGACGCCCGGCTACGTCTACGCCTACGCCTTTGGCTACCTCTTCTCGCTCGCGATCTACGGGCGCTACCGGGAGGAGGGCGACTCGCTCG
>JBKJML010000208.1:0-13350 GCA_046596415.1 Gaiellaceae bacterium
CTCACACTCCATGCACGCGTACTCGTACATCGGCATCGCTTCGGCAGTGTAGGTGTCGTGGCGGACGCGCCGCAAACGACTACCCTCGTGGCGTGACCGCCCGTGCCCAGCCGCTCGAGGGAACGATCGTGCGGCTCGAGCCGCTCGGGCCCGAGCATGCGGAGGGGCTGTGGGAGGCCTCGCGCG
Source organism: Gaiellaceae bacterium (assembly GCA_046596415.1). Classification (GTDB taxonomy): domain Bacteria; phylum Actinomycetota; class Thermoleophilia; order Gaiellales; family Gaiellaceae; genus JBKJML01. The sequence continues at coordinate 187 of JBKJML010000208.1, forward strand.
ACCCCGCCGCATGGCGGTGGCTCAGCATTCTGCAACCGCAGACGCGCGAGGCGTGGGACGGTTGGATGGCGCAGGCCTTCGCCCAGCGCGACGCCGGTCTCGAGCTCCCGTTTGCGACGGTCTCGGTTGCAACAGGGTTGCCGGTCGGCAGCAGCCGCTTCCTCGCAATCCGGCCCGAGCACCGGTCGGTCGAGATCGGCTGGACGTGGCTCACCCCCTCGATGTGGGGCACCGGAGCGAACACCGAGGCCAAGCTGCTGATGCTCGAACACGCCTTCGTCGCGCTCGACTGCCGCCGGGTGGAGTTCAAGACCGACGCGCTGAACGAGCGCTCTCGTGCCGCGCTGGCCGCGCTCCCCGCAGCGTTCGAGGGCGTCCATCGCAACCACCTGCTCGTCCGCGACGGTGAGAGCCGCGACTCGGCCTGGTACAGCGTCGTCGAGGACGAGTGGCCCGCTGTCCGGGCGGCGCTTTGGGCTCGGCTTCTCCGCTAGCGCGACTGGCGCTACACTCCCGTCTGCCCGGTATCCGCTCGCGGAACTGGAGCTTCTGATGATCGACATCGTCAACGTCGTAGGCGCCGGCCGGGTCGGTTCGGCAGTGACCGCTCGCCTCGAGGAGCGGGGCGTCGCCGTGCGGGCCGAGGGCGCCGCGCTCGTGCTCCTCTGCGTGCCGGACCGCGCGATCGCCGAGGTCGCCCGTACGTTCGCCACCGGCCCCTGGATCGCTCACGTCAGCGGCGCGACGCCGCTTGCGGCGCTCGATCCGCACCTGCGGCGCTTCGGCCTGCACCCGCTCCAGACGTTCACCCGCGCACGCGGCGCCGAACAGCTCGACGGGGCCTACGCGGCGCTCACCGCCGAGAGCGACGAGGCGCGCGGAGCGGCGGCCTGGCTCGCCAAGACACTCGGCCTGCGACCCTTCGAGCTCGCCGACGAACGGCGTGCCGTCTACCACGCCGGCGCCGCGGTGGCCTCGAACTACCTCGTCACGCTCCGGCGCGCTGCCGGGTCGCTGCTCGCGGCTGCAGGCGCTCCCCCGGAAGCGCTCGACCCGCTGATGCGCCGAACGATCGAGAACGGCTTCGAGCTCACCGGTCCTATCGCCCGGGGAGACGACACGACGGTCGAGGCGCACCTGGCCGCGATTCGGGCCGAGCGGCCTTCGCTCGTGCCGATGTACGAGGCGCTCGCCGACGCGACGCGAGAGCTCCTGTGAGAATCGAACGCACCGTCGCCGGCGTGCGCGCGGCGCTCCACGACTACCGCGACGGCCGCGGCGTGGGCCTCGTGCCGACGATGGGCTCCTTCCACGACGGGCATCTCTCGCTCTTTCGCGCCGCGCAAGCGGAATGCGACGTGGTGGTTGCCAGCCTCTTCGTCAACCCGGCGCAGTTCGGTGACAGCGGCGACCTTGCGACGTACCCGCGCGACGAGAAGCACGACGTCGCGCTCGCCGTTGAGGCCGGCGTGAACGTGCTCTTCGCTCCAACGGCTGCGGAGATGTACCCGCCCGGCTTCCAGACCTGGGTCGACGTCGAGCAGCTCTCGCAAGGGCTCGAAGGCGCGGCGCGGGACGGTCATTTCCGTGGCGTCGCCACCGTGTGCCTGAAGCTCTTCAACGCTGTCCGGCCGCAGCGCGCCTACTTCGGCCAGAAGGACGCCCAGCAGGTGGCGGTCATCCGCCGCATGGTGCGCGACCTCGACCTCGAACTGGAGGTGCGCGTCCTGCCGACCGTTCGGGACGCGGACGGGCTGGCGATCTCCTCCCGCAACGTCCTCCTCACCCCCGACGAGCGTGAGCGCGCGCTCGCCCTGCCGCGCGCGCTCGCGACGCGCGATCGCGAGCAGGCGCGCGAGCTCCTCGCCGGCCTCGACGTGGACTACATCGAGCGGGCCGATTTCGACCCACCCGTCCTCGCCGCCGCGATCCGCGTCGGCTCCACCCGTCTGATCGACAACGTCGTCCTCGACGAAGGAGCGAAATGACCACGCGCCCCCGCACCCCCGCACCCGGCACGCCCGCACCCGGCACGCCGGCGCCCGGCAAGCTGCCGCTCACCGAACTACTCGAGCTGAAGGCCCGTCGGCAGCCGATCGCGATGGTGACCGCCTACGACGCCCCGAGCGGCCGCCTGGCGGACGTAGCGGGCGCCGACGTGATCCTCGTCGGCGATTCGGCCGCGATGACGATGCTCGGCCACGACTCGACTGTGCCGGCCACGATGGACGAGATGATCATCCTCACGCGCGCGGTGAACCGCGGCGCGCGGCGTCCGCTCGTCGTCGCGGATATGCCGTTCGGCTCCTTTCAGATCTCCGACACCGATGCGGTCACGAACGCGATCCGGTTCGTCAAGGAGGCCGGTGCCGACGCAGTCAAGGTCGAAGGTGGCGGCGCGACGCTCTCCCGCGCGGCTGCGATCGTCGGCGCAGGCATCCCGGTGATGGGCCACATCGGCCTGACACCGCAGTCGGCGACCATGCTCGGCGGTTTCAAGGCGCAGGGCCGAACGGCCCAGAAGGCGAAGCGGCTCGTCGAGGACGCGCTCCTGCTGCAGCAGGCCGGCTGCTTCGCAATCGTGCTCGAGGCGGTGCCCGCGCAGGTCGCGAAGCGGATCACCGAGCTCCTCGACGTGCCGACGATCGGGATCGGCGCCGGCCTCGACTGCGACGGTCAGGTGCTCGTCTGGCACGACCTGCTCGGCCTCTATGAGGGCCATGCGCCGCGGTTCGTCAAGCACTACGCCGATCTCGCGACCGAGATCAAGCGCGCGATCGGCGCCTACGTCGACGATGTCCGCGAGCGGCGCTTCCCCGAGGAGCAGCACACCTACTCGATGCCGGCGGAGGAGCTGGCGGCGTTCGAGGAGGCGCTCGCGGCGGCGTGGTCACAGCGTCAGTAGTTTCTACGCTTCAGATCCAGCCACCGGTCTGACATCTTCTCACCCACGTTGACCTCCGCCGGAACTCTCATCACCGTCGCGTACGGAGTGATCGTCGTGGTCGGGATCGTGCTCGCGATCGTCCTCGCGTCATCGACCCGCTCCCGTAAGGAAGCCCATGCCGACGAGCTCGCCGAGCACGAGAAGACGTGGCTCTGGATCGTCGTCGCGATCCTGGTCGCTCTCTTCCTCGCGTCGATCTGGTTCACGCCATACAGCCGCTCCGCCGGCAGCGACAAACAGGTGCTGCACGTCGCCGCCCGGCAGTTCGCGTGGGATATCCGGCCGGCGACCCTCCGGGCCGGCGTGCCGGTCGAGATCCGACTGACGTCGCTCGATGTGAACCACGCCTTCGGCGTCTACGACCCCGCCGGGAAGCTCGTGTTCCAGGTGCAGGTAATGCCCGAGCGGACGCAGAAGGCGGTGAAGACGTTCGATCGCCCAGGCACCTACAAGGTGCTCTGCCTCGAGTTCTGCGGCTTCCTCCACCACGGCATGGTGGGCAGCTTCGAGGTGCGACGGTGAGCACCACGCCCGTCGCGGTCGACGCGGTCGACGCGGAGGCGGTGCATGCCGCACGGCGGCTGACGCTGAGCTACCTCTGGGCGTCGACGGCGATCTTCCTCGCCTCAGGTCTTCTGGGCATGCTGCTGCGCTTCAGCCAGGCGGGCGTGCCGGGGCACGTCGGCGACAGCTTCTGGTACGCGACGTTGACCGCGCACGGCCTGGGCGCCTTCGTCGGCTGGGGCGCGTTCGCCGTGATGGGCTTCGCCTGGTGGGTACTCGCCTCGGTCGGCCTACCACCGCGACCGTTCGGCGTTGCCATGGCACGCCTCACCTGGTGGCTGATGGTGCTAGGCGTCGCCGGTGTGATCGTGACCACGCTCCTCATGGGCTTCGGCGCTTCCTGGGTGTTCCTGTACCCGCTGCCGTTCAGCTCGGCGGGCCAGTGGTCTGATACGGCGGCAGGGCTCTTCTCGGCCTCCGTCCTGCTCGTCGGCCTCGCGATCGTCACCTGGTGCGTCGGGATCCTGCACACGATCGTCGGGCCGGGCCTCCACGCGACGAGCCCTCGGTTCCTGAACCGGCTCGGTGTGGGGCTCGGCTTCGGCTATCTGCTCCCGCGGCGCTTCGGGACGAACGGGCGGCCGGTGCCGTACGCCGTGATCCCCCTGACCGTGATCGCGATCGACATGATCATCGCCACGCTTCCGCTCGCCGGACTGCTGATCTTCAGCGTCTTCAAGGCTTTCCACCCGTCGCTCGGCATCGACCCGCTGCTTGCGAAGAACATCCTCTGGTTCTTCGGGCACCCGGTCGTGTACCTGCTGCTCTTCCCGGCGGTCGCGGTCTTCTACCACCTCGTGCCGCGCTACGCCGGGCGGCGGCTCGTGGCCGGCAACGTGATCGCCGTCGCGTGGGTGCTCGCGGTGGTGACCAACGTGATCATCTGGGCCCATCACGTGTACCTCGACTACCCCGAGGGCTCGTTCCAGGGCGCTCTGAACACGGCGCACCAACCGTTGACCTTCATCATCGTCATCCCCTCGCTGCTGAGCCTGTACAGCCTCTCGTTCACGATCTTTCGGTCGCATTGGCAATGGGGTGCGGCGCAGACGGCGCTCTTCCTCGCGCTCGTCTCGTGGTTCCTCGCCGGCGCGCAGGGCGTCATCAACGCGACGATCGCCTTCCAGGAGACGGTGCACAACACGCTCTGGATCGTCGGCCACTTCCACCACATGGCGATCATGAACATCGGGCTCGTAATCATCGCCGCCACCTACGCGTACCTGCCGGAGCTGATTGGGAAGCCTCTCTACAGCGAAGCACTCGGGAAGTGGCATATCTGGCTGACGTTCGTGGGGGTGACGGGCAACTCGTTCCTGTGGCTCTGGCAGGGGATGGAAGGTGCACCGAGGCGGTTCGCCCGCCTGCCGGAGGAGTACGCGGGGACGCTCACCTATCTCGGGCTGCCGTTCGTTGTACTTGCGGGCCTCGCGCAGGTGCTGTTCGTGATCAATCTCGTACAGACCGTCCGCGGGCGCGGCCTCGTCCCGGCCGCCGAGCGGCGGCCACGCTCGTCGGTGGCGGCCGAGGGGGCCTTCATGCTGATCGCGATCGGGCTCGCCGCAACGACCTTCTTCATCGGCTACTTCCTCGGCCGCGCCGGTGACGATAAGACGAGCGGCACCGCGGTGCCCACGCAGGCGGACGATCCGGGGAAGACGGTGTTCGCCGACGCGGGCTGCGGCAGCTGCCACACATTCGCCGCGGCAGGGTCGAGCGGCAGCGTCGGACCGAACCTGGACACGCTGCAACTGGATGCGACGCGCGTCTCGGTGGCGGTGACCGCCGGGCTCGGCGCGATGCCCTCGTTCAAGGGGCGTCTCAGCGACCGGCAGATCGCCGACGTCGCCGCGTTCGTTTCGGGCTCGACGCGCTGACCGGGTTACGCGGCGACCGCGGCGACCGCGACGACCGCCGTGACTAGCCCCATCGCTCCGAGCGCACGGGCCCAGGACCAGCCGTGAACCGCTCGGATGCCGACAAGCAGCAGGCACGCCGTCCACGCAACGAGCCCGAGCTGGAGCCCGCTCACGACGTCGCCCGCGAGCCCCTCGTCGGAACCGCCGCTTGCGAACGCGTCGCCGCCGAAGAGCGCGAGGCGCAGCGGCAGGAGCAGGATCGAGGCGGCGAGCGGGACGCAGGCGAAGCCGAGCACCTGCCGGGCGCGCCGGTAGGTGCCGAGGCTGCCGAGCCCGCGTGCACCGAGATAGACGGCGCCGCCGAGTCCGAAGTAGCCGGCGAATGCGTAGAAGCCACCGGCGAAGAAGACGACGACCGAGATGAGCGCCGGACCGTCGATCGCCGGGTCGTCGAAGAGGCGGCCGAAGCGCGGTGTTGCGAGGACGCTGGCGAGGCCGGCAAGCAGCACGATCAGGAGCAACGGCTCCTGCCGTGCGTCCTGGTCCTCCCTGTCGTCGTCGCGCAGCGCGACGAACACCGGCTTCGGATCGAGGAAGACGGCGAGGGTCCGAAGCCACCACTGGCGCTCGCGGCTCACGGAACGAGCGTACCGCCGGACGGTCAGCGGGCGACACGGTTCGTCGTCGAGACCGACCTGCACGACGACGCCGGCAAGCACGGCGCTCGCATCACCCAGACGCGGGGGGCTCTCTAGGCGGCCGCGGCCGCGGCCGGCTGCGCGAGCACCGCGCGCAGGAACTGGCCCGTGTACGACTCCTCGACCTCGGCGATCTCCTCCGGGGTGCCGGATGCGAGCAGCTCGCCGCCTGCCTCGCCGCCCTCGGGGCCGAGATCGACCACCCAGTCGGCCTGCTTGATCACGTCGAGGTTGTGCTCGATCACGAGCACCGTGTTGCCAGCATCGACGAGCCGCTGGAGGACGCCGAGCAGCGTCTCGATGTCGGCGAAATGAAGGCCGGTCGTGGGCTCGTCGAGAATGTAGAGGGTACGGCCCGTCGCGACCTTGCAGAGGTCAGCGGCGAGCTTGACGCGCTGCGCCTCACCACCGGAGAGCGTCGTCGCGGGCTGACCCAGCTTGATGTAGTCGAGCCCCACGTCGTGCAGCGTCTGGAGGCGGCGGCGCAGCTTCGGCACCTTGGCGAAGAAGGCGAGCGCCTCCTCGACCGACATCTCGAGCACGTCGGCGATCGACTTGCCCTTGAAGCGCACCTCGAGTGTCTCCTTGTTGTAGCGCTTGCTGTGGCACGTCTCGCACGGCACATAGACGTCAGGCAGGAAGTGCATCTCGATCTTGATCGTCCCGTCGCCCTTGCACGTCTCGCAGCGGCCGCCGCGCACGTTGAACGAGAAACGGCCCGGCTTGTAGCCGCGCACCTTCGCCTCTGGGGTCAGCGAGTACAGCTCGCGTACGTGCGTGAAGAGATCGGTGTAGGTGGCTGGGTTCGAGCGCGGCGTGCGGCCGATCGGCGTTTGCTCGATGTCGATCACCTTGTCGAAGACGTCGATCCCCTCGACCGAATCGTGGTCGCCCGGCTTGACGCGCATCCGGTTGAGCCGGTTCGCGAGCGCCTTGTAGACGATCTCGTTCACGAGCGTCGACTTGCCGGAGCCGGAGACGCCGGTGACGCAGACGAACTTGCCGACCGGGAACTCGACGTCGATCCCCTTCAGGTTGTGCATCGCCGCGCCACGGATCGTGAAGTGGCCGCGATCCTCGGTGCGACGCTCCGGGATCGCGATCCGCCGCTCGCCGGAGAGGAACTTGCCGGTGACCGAGGCGGGGTTCGCCATCACCTCGGCGGCGGTTCCCTCGGCGACGACATGGCCGCCGTGCTCGCCCGCGCCGGGGCCCATGTCCACGAGCCAGTCGGCCGTGCGCATCATCTGCTCGTCGTGCTCGACCACGAGCACGGTGTTCCCGAGCTCCTTCAGCCGCTGGAGGGTGCCGATCAGCTTGTCGTTGTCGCGCTGGTGGAGCCCGATCGAGGGCTCGTCAAGGATGTAGAGGACGCCGACGAGCTGTGAGCCGATCTGGGTCGCGAGCCGCAGCCGCTGAGCCTCCCCGCCGGAGAGCGTCTTCGCCGCCCGGTCGAGCTGGAGATAGCCGACACCGACGTCGTCGAGGAAGGTCAGCCGCTCCCGGATCTCCTTCACGATCCGGTGGCCGATCAGCTCCTCGGTCGTCGACAGTCCGAGTTCGTCGACGAACTCGAGCGCGCGCGTGACGGAAAGGAGCGCGAACTCGTTGATCGACTTGCCCGCGATCGTGACCGCGAGCACCTCGGGCTTCAGCCGGGCGCCCTTGCACGTCGGGCACGGACGGAGCGACATGTACTCCTCGATCCGCTCGCGCTGCTGCGCCGACTCGGTCTCCCGGTAGCGCCGCTGGAGCGAGGTGACGATCCCCTCGAAGGCCATCGTGTACTGACGCTTGCGGTTCATTCGGTTTCGGTACTGGACGAAGATGCGCTCGCCGCCGGTGCCGTAGAGGAAGCGGTTCTGTTGCTCCTCGGTGAGCGTGCTCCACGGCGTGTCGAGGTCGATCTCGTAGCGGTCGGCGGTGGCCTGGATCACGGACTCGTAGAAGCCGGAGTTGCCGATCGACCAGGGGACGAGCGCCCCGTCGCCGATCGAGAGCGACGGGTCGGGAACGAGCAGGTCCGGGTCGATCTCCTGCTGCGCGCCGAGGCCGGTACAGCGCGGGCAGGCGCCGTGCGGCGAGTTGAACGAGAAGATGCGCGGCTGAAGCTCGGGCAGCGAGACGCCGTGCTCCGGGCAGGCGAACTTCTCGGAAAAGGTCATCGGCTCCCCGTCGACGACATCGACCACGACGAGGCCGTCGGCGAGCGCCGCCGCGGTCTCCACCGACTGGGTGAGCCGCTGGCGCAGGTCGGGCTTGAGCACGAGCCGGTCGACGACCACCTCGATCGTGTGCTTGAGCTTCTTGTCGAGCTCGATCGTCTCCTCGAGCAGCCGCTGCTCGCCGTCGACCTTGACGCGCGTGAAGCCGTCGGCGCGGAGCTCTTCGAAGACTTCCCTGTACTCGCCCTTGCGGTCGCGCACGACCGGTGCGTTGACGGTGAACCTCGCTCCGTCGGGTAGGCGCAGCACCTGGTCGACGATCTGGTCGAGGCTCTGGCCGGCGATCGGGCGGCCGCAGATCGGGCAGTGCGGACGGCCGACGCGCGCGTAGAGCAGACGGAGGTAGTCGTAGATCTCCGTCACGGTGCCGACCGTCGAGCGCGGGTTGCGCGAGGTCGTCTTCTGGTCGATCGAGATCGCCGGCGAGAGCCCGTCGATCGAGTCGACGTCGGGCTTCTCCATCATCTGGAGGAACTGGCGCGCGTACGCGGAGAGGCTCTCGACGTAGCGGCGCTGGCCCTCGGCGTAGATCGTGTCGAACGCGAGGCTCGACTTGCCGGAGCCGGAAAGGCCGGTGATGCAGACGAGGGCGTTGCGCGGCAACCGGACGTCGATGTCCTTCAGGTTGTGCTCGCGCGCCCCATGAACGATCAGCTCGTCGATGGCCATCTGACAGCCATTCTAGCGTGCGAACAGGTGTTCGTAAAGCGCGGCGTCTGTAGTTTTCACCGGTGTTCTCCGTCTCGCGATCCAGCGTGCTCCGCGTCGCCGTAGGGGCAGCGTTTGCGGCGGCGGCGGCCACGATCTTCGTCCTCGGTGACGCCCGCGACGGATCGCTACCGTACTTTCTCCTCTGGCTCGCCCTCCATGCGCTCTACGGGATCGTCAGCGGCTCGTTCTGGTCGCTCCTGATCGTGCTCGCCTGCCCTCCGCTCCTGATCGCAGGGTTCAGACCGGGTGGCGCCGAGACGCCGCTCTGGGTGGAAGCAGCCTTCGTCGAGGGCTTCTACGGGCTGCCCCTCGCGTTCATGGGCATCGTGGCACGCCGGCTGTGGCGCCTCCGCCACCCGGGGTTGGAGGAGTCGTCGGAGTGACGTAGCCGGCCGGCCCGCTCGTCAGTTTGCGACCTGCTGCAAAGGGCGAGAACGATGCCCATGGCAGACACCGCCAAGCGCGCCGCGATCGCAACGCTCGTCGTCGGCGGGATCGTCGTCGTGGCGCTTGCGCTCTGGCAGCTCAAGGTGGTGCTCGCGCTGCTCTTCCTCGCGTTCATCTTCGCGGCGGCGATGCGGCCAACGATCGAGTCGCTGGCGCGCCGGGGCATCCCGAGGCCGGCCGGGCTCGCGCTCCACTATCTCGTGCTGCTCGGCTTCATCGCCGGCTTCCTCTGGCTCGTCCTCCCGCGCGCGCTCGACCAGGTCGACAACGCGCTCGGCGACCTGCCACAGACGCGCACCGAGTTAGGCCAGGAGGCGGAGCGCTCGACGGGCATCAAGCAGGAGATCCTGACCGGGCTGCAGCGGCGGCTGAAGGACGTTCCGTCCGGTTCGGAGCTCGTCAACCCGGCCGTCCACGTGACGCTGACCGTGTTCGAGATCGGCCTCGGCATCTTCTTCACGCTCGCAACGGCTGCGTACTGGATCTTCGAGCGGGACAAGGCGGAGAACCTCGTCTGCTCGCTGCTCCCGCGGCCGAAGCGAAAGAAGGTACGGGACACCTGGGAGCTGATCGACGCGAAGCTCGGCGCGTATGTGCGCGGCCAGGTGGTCCTGATCGGAGCGGTGGGCGCCGTGCTCTCACTCGTCTTCTGGGCGATCGGCCTCCCCTACTGGCTGCTCATCGGCGCGTTTGCCGGCCTCGTCGAGATCGTCCCCGTCGTCGGGCCGCTCGCCGCAGGCGCGCTCGCGATCGGCGTCGGCCTCACCCAGTCGGTGCAGATCGCCGTGCTGGCCGGCCTCGCCGTGCTCGCCGTGCGGCTGCTCGAGGACTACCTCGTGATCCCGCGCGTGCTCGGCGACGCGGTCGGGCTGACGCCGCTCGTCGTCCTCGTCTCGGTCACTGCGTGCGGGATCCTCTTCGGCGGCTTCGCCGTGATCCTCGCGATCCCGCTCGCCGCGGTCGTCGCGACGCTCGTGAACGTGATCGTGCGCAACCAGGACCCGGCTGACGAGGACGTCCCCGCCATGATCTTCTCGCCGAGCGATTCGGAGTGAACCAGGTCGCCGCGCCGCTACTCGCGCTCCTGGCGCGTGGCTGAGAGTGCGCGGCCGAAGGGGCTAGGCCGGCTCGCCAGGCTCGGAGAGCTGCGTGCTCTCAGGGGCGCGAGTCAGGCCTTTCGCCACCTGCCGAAGATGAGGCCGCCGAGCGTGAAGCCGAGCCCGAAGGTGCCGACCGAGAACGCACCGAGCGCGAGCCCCTTGCGGGCAACCGAGAGACGCTGCCAGCGACCGAGCGCCTCCTGTTCCTCACGCGTCAGCGGCTCGCCGCGGCGTTGCTTGCGCAGCGCTCCGCCGGCGCGGAGGCCGAGGTAGAGATCGTCGAAGATCTCCGGTGACTCGGTGTCGGGCGTCTCGTCCGCCATCGCGTCGCGAGTGTATAGCCTCCACCGGCCGGTGCCGACGAGAATCCTCCATGTCTCAGACCTGCACTTCGGGCCGCGCGACGACCCACGCGCGCTCGAGTCGCTCGCTGAGTTCGCGACCCGGATCGCACCGGAGCTCGTGATCGTGAGCGGCGACTTGACGCATCGCGGCACACGGGCGCAGCACGATACGGCCGCTGCGTTCCTGAAGGGGCTCGGGCTGCCGCTCCTCGCGATCCCGGGGAATCACGACATCCCGTACACGTTCCCGGCCCGATTCACCTCGCCGTGGGCCGAGTTCGAGCGGGCCTGGGACACGACCCAGCCGGTGTACCACTCGGACACAGCCGTCGTCGTGGGGCTGAACTCGGTCCGCCCGTGGCGTCACCAGTCGGGCCGTGTCCGCGACATCCAGCTGGCCCGCGCCGCCGAGATCTTCGACGCCGCCGCTCCCGGCACGCTCAAGGTGGCCGTCCTCCACCACCACCTGCTCGGAGCGCCGTGGCGCTCACGGAAGAAACCGGTCGCAGAGCGGAACAAGGTGCTCGCCGCCTTCGTCGAGAACGGCGCCGAACTGATCCTGGCCGGCCACATCCACCAAGGCTCGGTCGCCGAGCGGCGCGAGTTCGAGATCTCCACCCCGGGCGGCGAACGGGCGATGATCGTGTCGATCGCACCCGGGTTCGGCCAGCCACGTCCGCACCGTCGCGGCGAGGCCCGAGGCTTCCAGCTCTACGAGGCGGAACCGGACGAGCTACGCGTCCTCACGTTCATCTGGCGCGAGGACGGTTGGGGGCTCACCGCCGTGCGGCGCTTCCCGCGCGGCGACGATCCGCTGGCCTTCGAGCCGGGCTAGTGCTTCGACGCTACTCGGGGCGGCGCGTGGCGTCGCGTGCGCCGGGCCCGGTGAGCGGGCGCTTCTGGACGAAGCGACGGTAGGCGATCAACAGCAGCACGGACACGACGACGGCGAAGAACAGGCCCCCGGTGGCGTCGAAGAGCGCTGAACCAAGCGCGCCGCCGATCACCGAGCCGGCGAGCCCGAGCGCGAGCGTCATCCAGATCGGCATCGGGTCGGGGCCTGGCACTGCGAGGCGCGCGAGCGCGCCGACGACAAGGCCGGTGACGAGGATTCCGATAATCAGTCCGAGGGTCACGTGCGCAGCCTACCGCGCAGTAGAGTCCTCGAAACGCTGCCACTCTCCGAGGAGCCTCCATGACCGATTCGTTTGCTGAGCTGAAGACGCGCCTGGGCGAGATCCACGATCTCCGCCGCACGCAGGAGCTGCTCTTCTGGGACCAGACGGTGATGATGCCGCCCGGCGGCGGGCCGGTCCGGAGCTCACAGGTGACGACGCTCGACCGGATCGCCCACGAGCGCTTCGTCGCGGACGAGGTCGGCCGACTCCTCGAGCAGCTCGAGCCGTACGAGCGCGACCTCGACTACGACTCCGATGAGGCGAGCCTGATCCGCGTCACGCGCCGCGACTGGGAGAAGGCGCGCCGGGTCCCGGGCGACCTCGCCGCGGAGATGACCCGCGCGGCCGCCGACGGCCACGATGTGTGGGCGAAGGCGCGCGAGGATTCGAACTTCGAGCTCTTCCTCCCCTCCCTCGAGCGCAACGTCGAGCTGAAGCAGCAGTACGTCGAGTGCTTCGCCCCCTACGACGACCCGTACGACCCGCTGCTCGACGACTACGAGCCGGGGATGAAGACGAGCGAGGTGCGCACGGTGTTCGAGGAGCTGAAGCGTGAGCTCGTGCCGCTGATCGCCGAGGTAGCGAGCGACGAGCCGGACGAGTTCATGAACGGGCCCTTCGACGTCACGCACCAGCACGAGATCTCGGTCGAGCTCCTGCACGCATTCGGCTTCGACCCGCAGCACTACCGGCTCGACCGCACCGTGCATCCATTCTGCTCGAGCGCGGGGACACAGGACATCCGCCTGACGACGCGTTACAAGGAGGGCGACCTGTCTTCGCTCTTCACGGCGATGCACGAGGGAGGCCACGGCCTCTACGAGCACGGAGTCAGCCCCACCCTCGAGCGCACCCCGCTCTGCCACGGCGTCTCGTCGGCGTTGCACGAGTCGCAAAGTCGGTTGTGGGAGAACGTCGTCGGCCGCTCGCGCCCCTTCTGGAACTGGTTCTACCCACGACTCCAGGAGGCGTTTCCCGGCACGCTCGGCGCGGTCGAGCAGGAGCGCTTCTACCGCGCGATCAACCGGGTGAAGCCGTCCTACATCCGCGTCGACGCCGACGAGGCGACGTACAACCTCCACATCATCCTG
>JBKJML010000029.1:0-13715 GCA_046596415.1 Gaiellaceae bacterium
CGTCGGACGCGAGAAGATGGCCGTCTTCGACGACATGGAGCTGGAGCGCAAGGTGACGATCTACGACAAGGCTCCGTGGGAGCCCGCCGGCACCTACGGCGAGTGGCGGACGCGCACAGGCGACATCTTCAGCCCCAAGATCGCGAATGACGAGCCGCTGCGCCTCGAGTGCAGCCACTTCCTCGAGCTGGTCGCGAATGGCCCTGGCGACCACCGCGAGGCGCTCGACGGGCTCACCGTCGTCAGGACACTCGACCGGCTGACCGAGTCGCTGCGTGGTTGAGATCCATCCGAGCGCGATCGTCCATCCGGGCACCGTGCTCGGCGAGGGCGTCAAGGTGCTCGAGCACGCGGTCGTCGGCAAGCAGCCGACTCTCTCGCCCCGTTCGACCGCGAAGCGCGAGCCACTGCCGCCGGCCGTGCTCGGCGACGGGACGATCGTCTCGACGGGCGCGATCGTCTTCGCCGGCACGACGATCGGCGCCCGCGTCATCCTGGGCGACCAGTCGTGCGTGCGCGAGCGAGTGACGATCGGCGATGACGTCGTGGTTGGCCGCGGCTCACTGGTCGAGAACGACACGACGATCGGAGCGCTGACGAAGATCCAGGCCGACGCCTACATCACCGCCTATTCGACGCTCGAGGACAACGTCTTCATCGCGCCATGCGTGGTGACGACGAACGACAACTGGATGGGCCGCACGGAGCAGCGCTTCGGCAACGTGAAGGGGCCGACGATCCGCCGCGGGGCCCGCATCGGTGGTGGCGCGATCCTCTGTCCGGGGGTCGAGATCGGCGAAGAGGCCTTCGTCGGCGCCGGAGCGGTCGTCACGAAGGACGTCCCACCGAGGGTCGTCGTGGTCGGCAGCCCCGCCCGCATCCTGCGCGACGTGCCCGCCGAGGAGCTGCTCGAGAACCAGTAGGTCGGCCGGCTACGTCTTGACGACCGTCAGCCGGTAGCCACCCGACCCGGGCGAGGCGAGCTTCACCTGGACGTAGTACCAGCCGGTCTTCGTCGCGCGGTAGCCGAGCTGCTGACGTGATCCCGGTCGCGACGCCTGCCGGGCACGCAGGCTCTGCTTGCCGAGGTCGTCGACGTCCGTCGTGCCTGGACGCCAGAGGACCAGGTTCGTGTCGGTGCGCGCAGGCCCGCGGACGCTTGCGTAGACAGCCTGGCCTCGGCGCAGCTTGACCCGGTAGACGTCGGTCTGGTCGTCCCAGTAGTCGAGCGTCGCCTCGATCCGCCGGATCGAGCCCCAGAGTGTCATCGCCTGCTCCACGCCGGCATCGTCGTTCGGCTCGTAGCGGTCGCGTGGCGGCAACAGCCCAGCGAGCGCCTGGACCGCGGCTGTCACGTCGAGGCGGCCCCAGCCGGTGTAGGCGTCACGCAGCGCCGGACACTCGCGGCAGCCATTGTCGGCGGTCGCGTCGACGGCGGTGCGCTCGAGGAGGGCGGCGACCTGTTCTGCCGCAAGCCCCGGCCGCGTGCCGAGCAGCACGGCGGCAGCGGCCGACACCTGCGGGGCTGCGAAAGACGTGCCCTCCGCTTCCTGGTACTCCTCTGGACCGCAGCCCGAATAGCCCTGTTCGGCACACGCGGGCCGCTCTGCCGTCAGCCCCCGCGGGAAGGTCGAGAGGATCCCCTCGCCCGGCGCCGCCAGGTCGTTGTACACCGCGTCGCGGTTCGAGAAGGGCGGCGAGGATCCGTTCTGGGCGAGCGCGCTGACCCCGAGCACATGCGGGAGCGCCGCGGGATAACTCGCGTAGCGCCAGGGCACAGCGGGCGCCTGGTCGGCGTTCCCGACCGCGGCGACGACGAGCACGCCGCGCGAGACGGCGTAGCGGATCGCCGCGGCCTCGAGCGAGGAGAACGTGTCGCGGTCGGGATGGAGTGGGTCACGCACGCCGCCGAGGCTCATGTTGATCACCCGCGCGTGCGCCGCAACCGCCCAGCGGATCGCGCGCGCCTCGGCCTCGACAGGAATCGTCCCGTCGGCTGCGACAACCTTGGCGACGACGAGCTCGGCCTCCGGAGCCATCCCCGCGATGCCCTCGGCGTTGTCAGGCTCAGCCGCGATCACGCCGGCGACGAACGTCCCGTGGCCGTGCTTGTCGACCATCGGCGAGCCGCCGACGAAGCTCCGTGCGGCTGCGATTCTCGAGGTGAGCTCCGGGTGGCCGCCGTCGATTCCGGAGTCGACCACGGCAACGCGGATGCGGGCGAGCGGCGGGCGCGCCTCCCAGGCGCCGAAGGCTCGGTTTTGTGCGAGATACCACTGCCGGGGAGCGAGTGGGTCGTTCGGCGTCCAGCCGGCGAGACGTCGCGCGACGAGCGGCTCGACGTAGGCGGCCCCCGGCGTGCGAAGGACACTTCCCGGCGGGCCCTCGACCACGAGCGCAGGCAGCGGGGCGAGGCTCTCGACGCTCGTCGCGCCGCGCGCGAGTAGCGCCGCACGGAGCGCAGGGAGATCGGCGACGGTTCGGGCTCCGATCGCGTAGCGCGCGGCCGGCGCCGCTGCCGGGAGCACCAGGACCGCGACGAGCGCGGCGACGAGTGGCCGGGTCATCCTCCGACCTGGAGCAGGGGCGATGTGCCCCGCACGAGCCCGGCGGACGGAGCCGCGCTCGCCCTGTAGACACCAGGCTCGAGGGCGACGTCGACCGCGAACGTCCCGTCGACGCCGAGGCTCGCCGTCTGGATCGGCACCCAGCTCGTGCCCTGCTGCTGCTCGAGTCGAACCTCGGCGCCTTCCCCGAAGGGAGCGACCTTGCCGGCGACGCCGGTCGGGGTCGCCGCGAGGGTGACCCGGGGAGCGACCGGGATCCGAAGCGACGGGCCAGCGCTGGTGCCGGTGGAGAGCCGCACCGTGCCGGTGACGGTCGGCCGGAGCTTCACGGTGAACGTCCCGTCGGGCGCGGGCTTGACGACCGGCCCGGGCGCCCAGGGGCCGCCGAAGCGCGTCTCCAGGCTCGGCGCCTTGACCCCACGCGCGACGCCGCCGAGCGTCAGCACCGCCCCGTGGATGACGGGCGGCAGCGGTCGGGTCAGCGAAAGCACTCCCACCGAGGTGACCCAGGTCGACCGGAGCCCTGCGGCGTACCGTACCGCCGCACCCGAGACCACCTGCTCACCACCACCACCCGTGACGACGACCGAACGCAGGCGGCCGTCGCGGCGCGTCCCGAGCCGGAGATCCGTGACCGGGCCTCTGACGCCGAGGCCCGTGGCGAGTTTCGCGGCGCCGACCGTCACCGGCCCCCACGTGTGCCAGGGCGAGACCTTGTCGTAGGGGTCGGGGGTCGAGACGATGTAGGGCAGCGGCTTGCCGAGCACCTCGGTCGCGTCGGCCGTGCGCCCGCCGGAGGTCGAATAGAAGAACGTCGTCGCGATCACCCCCTCGTAGCGCAGCACCTCCCCCTTCGTCGCCTGGATGGCGATGCTCGTGCGCGGATTCTCGGCCGCGATCCCGCCGTAGACCTGGCTGCGCTCGTCGCCGTAGACGTCGAACGCGCCGCCCGGCTTGCGGCTTGCGAGCGCGTACGAGCGCGCGGCGACCGCCTGCGCCTTGAGCGCTTCCTCGGGCCAGTCGCTCGGCATCTCCTGCGGAACGACACCCTGGAGGTAGGACTCCAGGCCGACCGCGTTCACTACCAACAGCTTCTTCTGCTTCGACGAGAGCGACACGTCGATCCGGCCCCGGTAGCGCTTGCCTGCGAGCGAGAGTGGCGCGCCAGCGCTGGCGAGAAACGACACAGGCCCCGTGAGCTCGACGGGTGCCTCGTCTGCCACGGTCAGCGTGAAGTCCGTCC
Organism: Gaiellaceae bacterium; assembly: GCA_046596415.1. Classification (GTDB taxonomy): domain Bacteria; phylum Actinomycetota; class Thermoleophilia; order Gaiellales; family Gaiellaceae; genus JBKJML01. The sequence continues at coordinate 3,811 of JBKJML010000029.1, forward strand.
CGAGCGAGGCGTCCCCGGCCGGCACAGAAACCGTCTTCCCGAAGACGTCCCGAACGCGGAAGGCAACGGACGAGGACAACGTTGCGGCCGCCAGGCCCTCGGCGAGCAGCACCCTGATCGTGCCGAGGCCGGCCGGCCCGATCTCGGTACCCGGGTAGTAGAACGCAAGAATCTCTGCGTAGCCCCTCGCGTCGTTGGCCTGACCCATTGCCCCGTACTGGCTCATGCCGGCGCCGTGGCCATAGCCTCGGCCGCTGAAGACGAAGCTCGCCGCGCCTGCGGTCTTGACCGGTTCGGCCCGCTTGCTCGGCAGCGTCCCGCCCGCCGCGGCGGCAAGGCCGGCCGCGACCGAGAGCGCGAGGATGAGTGCGATCAGTCGGCGCATTGGACCCGTCTCGAGGCTAGCGGAAGGCTCGACCGATCAGGCATCTCTTTACGGAACCTTCAACGGCGTTTCCCGTGCCCCTGCCGCGGGAAACAACGGAAAGGGCCGCTTCAGGCGACCGCTGTATGCCTGCCGAGACCAACATCCTTCCTCCTCGCTACCTACGGCCTGTCCGGATCGGCCGTGGCGGCATGGGCGACATCTACCGCGCGGAGGACGAGCTGCTCGGTCGCGTCGTCGCGGTGAAGCTCCTCTCGGAGCGCTTCTCGGAGGACGACGCGGTGCGGCAACGCTTCACGCGCGAGGCACTGACGGCCGCGCGCCTGTCGAACGCCCCGAGCACAGTGACGATCTTCGACGTGGGCGAGTGGAACGACCGGCCCTTCATCGTCATGGAGCATCTGAGCGGTGGCTCCCTCGCCGACCGGCTGGCCGGAGGCGCACAGCCGGCCGGGCAGGCGCTCGAATGGCTCGAGCAGGCCGCTGCGGCACTCGATGCCGCCCATGCGCACGGCGTCGTCCACCGCGACGTCAAGCCAGCGAACCTGCTGCTGGACGACGACGAGCGCCTCCACGTGGCCGACTTCGGGATCGCGAGCGCCGCCGGTCTCGACTCCTTCACCGCAGCCGGGACGGTGCTCGGGACGGCGGGCTACCTCTCGCCGGAGCAGGCACGCGGCGAGCGAGCGGACGCGGCCAGCGACCGCTACGCGCTCGGGATCGTCGCCTACGAGCTCCTCACCGGCCGGCGCCCGTTCGAGAACGAGTCCCCGACCGCGGAGGCAGCGGCACACGTGTCGCTGCCCGTGCCGCGGATCAGCGAGGCCGCACCTGAACTACCGCGGGAGCTCGACGAGGTGTTCCAGAAAGCGCTCGCGAAGGAGCCCGCCGACCGCCACACCTCGTGCACCGAGCTCGTCTGGGCGATTCGAGCAGCGCTCGCCGAGTCGGCCGGCAGGACGCGCGTGCTCGCGCCGCTTGCCGCCGGCCCGACGACCCGCGTCATGCGACAGCCCGGCCACCGGGGGCGCACGCCGCTCGTCGTCGCGGCGCTGGTCGCACTCGGGCTCGCAGGCGCCGCACTCGCCGGGATCGTGCTCTCAGGTCCCGACGACCCGGTAGCCGTCCCCGGGGCGAGCACGGTCCGCGAGACGATCACGACACCCGGAACGACCCTCACGGTCGTGACGACAGCGCCGGCGGCGACCGTGACCGCAGCCACCACTCCGGCGCCTGTGCCGCCCGCCGAGAGCCCGTCGGCACTCAACGACGCGGGCTTCGCCCTCATGCAGGCGAACCGCTTCGACGAGGCACTGCCGCTCCTGGAACGGGCCGTCTCCGGCCTCGCCGGGAGTGGCGCGCTCGCCGAGGCGTATGCGAGCTACAACCTCGCCTACACGAGGCTTGCGCTCGGAAGCTGCGACGGCGTGCTCGACCTGCTCGACCGCTCCGAAGAGCTTCAGGGCAAGCTGAAGGAGATCAGCCGCCTGCGCCGCGACGCCGAGAAGGGCTGCGGGGACTAGCCGGAAGCCTTCCCCGTGGACGGCGCAACACGGACGAGACGGGCTGCCCAGGGCGGAAGCCACCAGTTCCAGGGCCCCATCAGCCGCATGATCGCCGGCACGAGCAGCGCCCTGATCACAGTTGCGTCGAAGATCACCCCGGCTGCGAGGCCGATCCCGAACTGCTTGATATCGGTGCCCGGGCCGGTCGAAAGGACGAAGAAGGCGAACATCAGGACGAGCGCAGCGCTCGTGACGAGCTTGCCCGTGCGCGCGAGCCCGAGCGAGATCGCTCGTGCCGTGTCACCCGTCTCGTCGTAGGCCTCGCGCATCCGGGTGAGCATGAACACCTCGTAGTCCATCGAGAGGCCGTAGAGGAACGCGAAGATCATCAGCGGGATCCAGGAGATGATCGAGTCGGTGGACGGAACGCCCCAGATCGCCTCGCTCCCGTGCCCCTTCTGGAAGATGAAGACGATGATCCCGTAGGCCGCACCGAGCGAGACAAGGTTCAGGATCACAGCCTTGAGCGGCAGCAACAGCGACCGGAAGGCGCGTACGAGCAGGATGTACGTCAGCACGACGACGAAGAGCAGCACCCACGGAAACTTTCCGTAGACCGCCTGGACGAACTCGCGCTCCTCCGGCGGCAGTCCGGCGACCGTGGCGGTAGCACCGCCGAGCTCCGCCTGCGCGGCCGGTACGACGTCGTCCTTCAGCCGGGCGATCGTGACGCGCGTCTGCTTGCTCGAGCCGTCGTCTGCCGCGAACGCCTCGATGAGCGCCAGCCCGTTCGCGCGGGAGCTCTCCGGCGCGACTGCCCCTGCAACGCCTTCGACGGCCGCGATCCGGTCGGCGAAGCGGTCGAGCTGCTGCGGTGTGACGTCTCCCTCGACGACGATCTGGAACGGTTTCAGCACGCCCGGCGTGATTCCGGCGCCGACGAGCGTCTCGAAGCCGGTGTGGCCGTCGCCCGCCCCCGGGAAGTCCTTCGCCTGCGCGTCGCTCGGGTTGATCTGGACGCCGTAGAACACGAGCGCGGCGACGATCGCCACGCCGACGCCGGCGACGGGAAGCGGCCTGCGCACGACGATGGCAGCCCAGCGGCCCCAGAAGCCCGTATCGGGGTCGTGGCTCCCGAGCAGCCGGCGCGGCAGGACCCGGACGCTGTTGATCTTCTCGCCCAGCAGGAAGAGGAGCGCCGGCAGGAGCGTGATCGCCGTGAGCACCGAGACGGCAGGAATGAGCATGCCGCCGATCCCGATCGAGCGGATGAACGGCAACGGCAGGATCACCATGCTCAACAGGCCGACCGCGACGGTCGAGCCGGAGACGATCACCGAGCGGCCGGCGTGACGCATCGTCTCGACGACCGCCGTCTCACGGTCGACCCCCTCGTGTAACTCGTCGCGGAAGCGGAAGATCATCAACAGCGCGTAGTCGATTGCGACCCCGAGCCCGACCAGGGCAACCAGGAACTGGACGACGATCGAGACATCGGTGATGTAGGTCAGCAGCCAGATCAGCGAGAACGTGTTCAAGATCGACGCGATCGCGACCACGAGCGGCATCAGGACGGCAGGGATGGTTCCGAACGTGAAGAGCAGGATCACGAGCGCGCCGAGGCCGCCGATCAGCGCCTCGATCAGGACGCTCGGGCCAGCGCCGGTCTCGCCGTCGGCCGCCTCCGCGAAGAGCGAGTCCATGCCGGAAAGGTGCGCCTCGACACCTGCCGGCGCCGCTTCCTTCAGCGCCTCACGGGTCGCGTCGAGCGTGACGGCACCTTCGAAGCTCGGCTGGCCGGCCGGGTAGATCTCGGCGAAGGTGACGTGACGGTCGCCGGAGAGGTAGTCGGCGGCGCCGGTCGAGAAGTACGAGCTCACCCGACTGCCGGGGTTCGCAGCGGCTGCAGCGTCGATCGCGCGTTCGATCCCGTCCACCTTCGTCACGTCTCCGGGCGTCGAGAACACCGCCACGAACGGCGGCGAGGCGCCAGTGCCGAGCGCAGCCTCGGTGCGGTGGTTCGCCTCGTACGCGGCGTAGCCCGGAATCGAGAAGTCCTCGAGCCAGCGGTCGGCGACCTGACCCGCCGAGAACGCGCCGAACGCGGTCAGGACGATCCAGGTGCCGATGACGACGAACCGGTGCCGGACGACGAGATGCGCGAGACGCTCCATGTGTCGGGTGTTCCTTTCGGTTAAGAGAGCCGGCCGGCGTACTGCCGGTCGTAGTAGCCCTTGTAGTACTCGCCCGACTTGATCGGTTCCCACCAGCCGCGGTTGTCTCGATACCAGTCGATCGTCTCGGCGATCCCGTCGTCGAAGCTCTTCGAGGGCGCCCAGCCGAGCCCGCGCAGGCGCGCGCTGTCGATCGAGTAGCGCCGGTCGTGGCCGGCCCGGTCCTCGACGTGCCGAACGAGCCCGGGGTCGGCTCCGGTCAGCTCGACGATGCGCGCGGCGAGCTCGATGTTCTCGCGCTCGTCGCCGCCGCCGACGTTGTACGCCTCACCCGGAGCCCCCTCGCGGAGGACGTGCTCGATGCCGGCGCAGTGGTCGCCCACCCAGAGCCAATCGCGCACCTGCCGGCCGTCGCCGTACAGCGGCAGCGGTTCGCCGTCGAGCGCATTCGTCGTGAAGAGCGGGATCAGCTTCTCCGGGTACTGGTTCGGGCCGTAGGTGTTCGAGCCGCGCGTGAGCGACGCGTTCACGCCGTACGTGCGAAACCAGGCCGGAATCATCAGGTCACTCGCAGCCTTGGCCCAGCTGTAGGGGCTCGAGGGCTGGAGACGGTCGAGCTCGTTCGAGGAGCCGCCACCCTCCAGGTCGCCGTAGACCTCGTCGGTCGAGACCTGGAGCAAGCGGATCCCGCGCTCTCGGGCGAGCTCGAGCAGTGTGCGTGTGCCGTCGATCTCCGTCTTCGCGAGCTCGGCGGCAATCAGGATCGAGCGGTCGACGTGCGTCTCGGCGGCGAAGTTGACGATTGCGTCGCAGCCGACCGCAGCCGTCCGGACCGCCTCGGCGTCGGCGATGTCCGCCACGACGAGAGGCAGTTCGGGCGGCAGGTTCGCCGGGTTGCCGGAGTAGCGCAGCGCGTCGAGGACGACCACCTCGTCGCCGGCCGCTGCGAGTCGCTTCGCGAAGTGCGAACCGATGAAACCGGCGCCGCCGGTGACGAGAACTCGCATCCCGAAGAATCTACCTCTTGGCTACTCGCAGACGAAAAGTGGCACCCCGAGCAGCCGCGCGATCCCTTCGCCGCCGCGTCGCATGACGACATCGTGGCTCCAGTGGAAGACCGGCCGTCCCACCGGTGCCACGAGATTCATCCAGGGAATCGTCGTCTCGACATCCCATTCATAGGTCACCGCCGTCCCCTGCCCTTCGAAAAGGCGCCAGCGGCCGACGCCACGGAGGTTCCCGTCCGCCTCTCCCTCGAGCACGTACGGGCACTCGACGCGCGTAGTCCGCATCGTGAACTCAATGTCGTAGGGCAGCTTGCTCCGCCAGACGTAGCGGTGGACCGAGCCGACACCGTCACCGCCGTTCCCGCCGTCGAGCTGCTCGGCCACCTTCACGCCACGCCACCACTCCGGCCAGCGCTCCGTCTCGTAGATCGCGTCCCAGACCTCACGGATCGGCGCGCCGACCACCCAGGTCGTGAGGAACGAATAGCGCATGCCCTCTAGGCTCCGAAATCGCCCGACTGGATCGCGGCCAGGCACTCGCCGAGGGCCTCGCGCCAATGCGGCAGCTCAGGAGCGCCCTTCTCACTCCGCAGGATCGAGTAAGCGGGGCGGGCCGCACGGGCGCCGTGCTCGGCGCTCGAGATACGCCGCACCCGACAGTCGATGCCGGCGTCCTCGAAGATCGCCTCCGCGAACTCGGCCCAGGTGCAGTCGCCTGCGGCTGCCACGTGCCAGATCCCGTAGGGCAGCTTCAGGATCTCCCTGGTCGCCCGCGCGAGGTGTGGCGCATACGTCGGGCAGCCACGCTGGTCGTCGACGACGGCGACCTCGTCGCGCTCCGCCCCGAGACGGAGCATCGTGAGGACGAAGTTCCTGCCGGCCGGCGCGAAGAGCCAGGAGGAACGCACGACCCACGCTCGCTCCCCCGCGGCGGCCTCGCCGTGCGCCTTTGTCCGTCCGTAGGCCGAGATCGGGTTGGGGCCGTCCGACTCGACGTACGGCTCACGTTTGCGCCCGTCGAAGACATAGTCGGAGGAATACGCAACGACCGACGCCCCGAGTAACGCGGCGTGTGCGGTGCCGGCGACGTTGACAGCGGCAGCCCCTTGCGGGTCGTCCTCGGCCCCGTCGACGTCCGTCCACGCTGCGGCGTGGAGAACGACATCGGCAGTCGCGAGCCCGTCGGGCGGCGGCAGCGACACATCCCACTGGGCGCGCGTCAGCGCGCTCGCCGCCGGGAACTCCTCGGCGAGCGCGCGGCCGAGCTGCCCACCGGCGCCCGTGATCAGCAAGCCGCGAGGTCTCTCGGCGACAGGATCGGCGTCTCCGTGCTCCACAGGTGCTTCACGCGCGGATCCGCCCAGCAGAGACCGTGCTCGTCGGGAGCCGCCGGGTCGTACTCCTCGGTCACGTGGTAGCAGAACAGCAGATCCGTGAGCGCCTCGAAGCCGTGCGCATGGAGGCCGGGAATGTAGATCGCGACCGGGTTCTCCTCACCGATGTCGGTGGTGAACGTCGCGCCCGTCGTACGGTCGAGGACGACGACGCGCGCCATCCCACGCAGACACGCGAAGAGATCATCCTGGCCGCGCTCGTGGTAGTGCAGGCCGCGGATCACGCCCTGCCTAGAGAAGGAGATGTTGGTCTGGCGGGTCGCCTTCGGCAGGTCGCTGTCGCGGCGCAACTCATAGAACCAGCCGCGTTCGTCCTCGAAGACGCGCAGGGGCAAGATCCGTACCCCGTCGATCACGAAGGCTTGTTCGCCCCGGTCTCGGCGATCAGCCGACCGATGTCCGGCAGCGACTCCTGGGTGCCCGCGTCGTGCCACCAGCCCTTCACACGGTGAACCGCGAGCTCCCCTCGCGCCGCGTACCAGCGGTTGACGTCGGTGATCTCGAGCTCGCCGCGGCTCGACGGCTCGAGGGCGCGAATGCAGTCATAGACCTGGGCGTCGTAGCAGTAGAGACCGACGACGGCGTCAGCCGAGGGCGGCGCGTCGAACCGCAGGTCGACGGTGCCCGCTTTCTCGACCACGTCGGTGACCTTGCCGTCGGCGTCGTAGGCGACGACGCCGAACCGCTCGGGGTCGGTGACTTCCTTGACGAATACCGCGGCACCGCCAGGCCCCTCGACGAACTGGCCGATCGCAGTCACCTCCGCGTACTCGAAGATGTTGTCGCCGAGACAGACGACGAGCTTGTCGTCACCGGCGAAGCTCTCCGCCATTCCGACCACCTGCGCGATCCCGCCCGGTTCGACCTGCACCTTGTACGTCAGATCGAGGTCGAAGAGCGGCGCCGTGCCGCCACGCTCGGGCAGCCTCCCGTTGCCGAGCAGGTCGATCAGCTGCCCTGCGTGCCCCTGGCCGGTCACGATCAGCACCTCGCGCACCCCCGCGAGCTGGAGCAGCTCGAGCGGGTAGTAGACCATCGGCCAGCGGCCGACCGGCAGGAGATGCTTGTTGGTGACGCGTGTCAGCTCGCCGAGCCGCGTCGCCTCGCCGCCCGCACAGATCAGGCCCTTGACGCTCATACCGAGAGGGATGCTACTTCCGCGAGAGGCGAGCGGCCGAGGAGCCAGAACGCGAGCTCGACGGCGGGCCCGATCAAAAGCGCGAACGCGAGCGTGCCGACCCCGACCGTGCCGCCGAGCGCGAAGCCCACCACGACGGCGCCCGCCTCGAGCACGGCCCGTGCGGCGCCGATCCGAAGCGGTGAGCGGTCGGCGATCACGAGCATCAGCGAGTCGCGCGGCCCGGCGCCGTAGTCGGCACCGATGTAGAGCGCCGAGCCGACGCCGATCGTCAGGATCCCGCCCGCGAGGAGCAGGACGCGGACGGCGAGCGGCGCGTCGGAGAGACCGTCGACCGCCTCGATCCTGAGCAACCCGTCGATGAAGAGCCCGATCAGGAGTGCGTTGGCAACGGTGCCCGGCCCGATCCGAGCCCCGAGCGTCCACGCGATCGCGAGCACGACGAGGGCGACGGCGACGTTCGCCATCCCGAAGGAGAGGATCGTGTGCTTCGCGAGACCCTGGTTCAGGACGTCCCACGGCGACAGGCCGAGCTCCGACTCGAGGAGCATCACGATCCCGGCCGCGAACAGCAGGAGGCCCAGGAGGAGGCCTCCTACACGGGCGGCAGGACCGCCACGGAGGCTGGGAGCGGAGCGCACCCCAGCGAGCTTAGTTCGCCAACGCGAAGCGGTGTCAGCGGATGGTCTGCGGCGCGCCCGCGAAGGCACGGGAGGCCGAGATCGCTCGCACGGTCGCTCCCGGCGGCAGCGTGACGCGCACACCGAAGTAGCCGCGCGGGCTCGTCGTGCGTGTGCCGCCGATCGTCTGCCAGGCCTGGCCGCGGCGCACCTCGATGCGGTAGGCCTGCGGGCCGGTGCCGGGTCTGATCTGTCCCCACAACGTGACGACGCCACCGCGCCGGCCGGTCTGCGCGAGCGGAACCGCGAACGCCGCGGCGGCAGGCTTCGGCACCCCGTTCGAGGTGTAGAGGCCGCTCTGGAAGCGCGCAGGGTCGGACTCGTCGAGCACGAGGTAGTGAACGAGCATGTCGACGCGCGGGAACCGGTAGGCGCGATAGGCGGCGTCGGCGAGGTAGCGAGCCTGGAGCACGGTCGAGATGCCGAGGATGCGGTCGGGCGGGTTTGACTGGTAGCCGTACTCCGTCAGCCAGATCCGCTTCGGGCCGAACGCCTGCGAGACCTCGGTCAGCAGCCGCCCGAGCGTCGCCATCGTGATCGTCTCACAGTGGTCGCAGCCGCCGGCCGAAGGCGACTCGACCCGAGGGCGCGACGGATACGGGTGGTGTGCGTAGACGTCGAGGCGCGCACCTGCCTTCTTCATGCCGCGGATCCACGCAACCGGTGAGACGCCGCCGGTGGAGCCGCGCGGCGCCGTGACGCCGCCCGCGACGCGCGCGTTGCGCCGGACAGCGTGGATTGCCGCGTACGCCGGGTTGAGGATCTGGCGGACGTACACGGCGGGCGAGGTCGGGCGGAGCCACCGCGCCTGATTCGGCTCATTCCAGATCAGCCAGTCGCGGACGAAGGGATAGCGGACGGCAGCCGCTCGAGCGAAGCCGGCGAACGCCGCAGGGGCCGGCGCCCAGTTGGACGGCCGGCGGCCGTTCGCCCACATCGGCGAGCCGACGAGCGTCACCACCGCGGCGATGTCGTGCTCTTGTAGACCCTGGAGAACGGTGTCGGGGCGGCGCCAGTCGAATGTTCCCTGCGCCCGCTCGACCTGATCCCATTCGATCGTGAAGCGGGCGAGGTCGACGCCGAGGGCGTCGAGCCGGTCGAGGCGCTGGTCGAGCGAACCAGGCCCGTTCAGAAGCCAGGCATCGTCCTGGATTCCGAAGCGAACCCCCGGCGCAGCACTCGCCGCCGGGGCGAGTGCGAGCAGCGCCAGGCATGCAGCGGCCAGAAGGACGGGGAGTCGCATTGTCCCTCCGTGCCCTACGTGTCGCGACGCAAAACCGGCGGGTCACCCGAGCTATCTCCGAGGCGGCGTAGCCGCTTCCGGCGCCTGACGTGCGGCAGCGCGTGCACCGCTGCGGCCCACACGTAGACGACGAAGGCGACGAGCGCAGCCGCGAGCTTCAGGATCCGGACGACGGGCGAGATGTCTGCAACTGTACGCCCGCGGGTATGACGGAGGCAGTGGCCCCCCGCGACATCGACCGACTCCAGGCAGAGATCGACGAGCTCTTCGCCGACCTGTGGCAGGTGCCGCGCTTCATCGGCGCGCACCGCGGCTTTCGGCCCGCAGCCGACTGCTACCGCACCGCCGACGCGCTGACGATCGTGCTCGAGCTGCCGGG
>JBKJML010000261.1:0-4190 GCA_046596415.1 Gaiellaceae bacterium
CCGTCCGGGCCGACGTACTCCTGCGAGAGGAACCAGAACGCAGGCGTGTCGTCCTCGACGAGCACTCCCTCGGCGAGCCAGCGCCGGTACGTGTCGCCCGCCTGCTCCTCGCTCTCCGGCAGCGTGAGGTGGACGACATTGTGCGGATCGCGGGCCAGCAGGCGCGCACGCTCCTCCGCTGAGATGACGTCGTACGGCGGCGCTGTGACGGCAGGCGTCGGGCTCGCGTAGCGGACGGCGCGGAACGGCTTCACGACTGCCATCGGTCGAGCGTAGCAACGGCCTACACTCAGGTCGTGAGCACGATCTCCGAGCTGACCGAGGACCGGGTCGTCGAGGGCATCTATGCGGTCGCGCGGAAGCAGCGCCTGCGCACGAAGGGCGGCTCCGTGTACCTCGCGCTCGAGCTCGTCGACGCGAGCGGCCGCATCGAAGCTCGCGTCTGGAAGGATGTCGAGCTGCTCGACGCACGCTTCGCCGAAGGCGACGCCGTGCGGGTGCTGGGGCGCGTCGAGAAGTTCCGTAACCGGCTCCAGCTCGACGTGCGTACGCTCGAAGCCGCCGCCGACGCCGATCCCGCCACGCTCGTGCCTTCGATGCGACGCGACGCCGACGAGCTCGACGGCTTCCTTGAGTTCCTCGCCGACGAGATCGCCCACGAAGGGCTCGCGACGACGGTCGGCGGCTTCCTCGCCGACGACGCGCTCCGTACTGCGCTCCGTGCGCTCCCCGCAGCGGGAGCGGACGGTCACCATGGCTATGCGGGTGGCCTGCTCGAACACACCGTCGGCGTCGCGACGATCTGCCGCGAGACGGCGCAGCTCCACCCTCGTCTGCGCGCCGACCTGCTGATCGCCGCAGCCCTGCTCCACGATGTCGGCCGAACACGCGAGCTGACGCGCGGCCCGGGCTTCGTCGCGACCGAGGAGGGCCGCTTGCTCGGCCATGTCCACCTGGGGCTGCGGTTGATCGAGGAGCGAGCCGGAGCACTCGATGCGTCGGTGCGGTCCGAGCTCCTCCATGCCGTCGCTGCGCACCACGATCGCAACGGAGCGCGCACGGCAGAAGCCGCCGTCCTCTACCACGCGAACTCGCTCGACGGCGTCGCCGCCACCCGCCCGGTCGGCGAGCAGTAGATGCTCGTCATCGGCATGGCCCTGGGCGCCGCCCTCGCCTGGGGCTGCGGCGACTTCATCGGTGGACGCGCAGCCCGCACACTGCACGTCCTCACGGTGCTCGCGCTCTCCCAGCTCATGGGGGCAGTGGCGGTCGCGGTCTGGGTCGTCGTCGACGGGGCCTCGGCTCCGTCCCTTACCGGCGTTCTCTGGGCGATGGGGGCGGGGATTGCGGGCGTCGTCGGCCTCGCAGGGCTCTACCGGGGCATGGCGGTCGGGGCGATGGGCGTCGTGGCCCCGATCTCCGCCGCGGCGGCGGTCGTCCCGTTCGTGGTCGGGGTCGCATCCGGCGAGCGGCCCGGCCTCATGCGGATCGTCGGCGCCACGGTCGTGCTGGTCGGGATCGTGCTCGTTTCGCGTGAGCCCGGCCACGCGGGCGCCGGCCGCGCGGCGGGGGTCGGTCTGGCACTCGTTGCGGCACTCGGCTTCGGGCTCTATTTCGTCGGCATCGACCGGGCCGCGGAGGAGAGCGCCGCGTGGGCGGTGCTCGTCGCCCGCGGGACCTCGAGCCTGCTTGCGCTTCTCGTAGCTGCTTCGGTGGGCGCCGCGCTCGTCGTCCGCGGTCGCCCGCTCGCCACCGTGCTCGTCGTCGGCCTGCTCGACACGGGCGCGAACGTCCTCTTCGCGCTTGCCACCTCGCGTGGCCTCATCAGCGTTGTCGCGATCCTCGCGTCGCTCTATCCCGTCGTGACGGTCGCGCTGGCCCGCCTCGTGCTCGCCGAACGCATCGGCCGCGGCCAGTGGGTCGGGGCCGCCGCCGCCCTGGGTGGCGCCGCGCTGATCAGCGCCGGCTGAAGCCATGTCCGCGCGAGCCCTCGAAGGGGCCGCGTCCTGGTCAGACGTTGAAGCGGATGTTCAGGACGTCGCCGTCCTGGATCTCGTAGGTCTTGCCCTCGAGCCGCTGCAGGCCGCGCTTCGAGGCTTCCGCGTGCGAGCCGCACTCGAGCAGATCGTCCCAGCGAATCACCTCGCAGCGGATGAAGCCGCGCGCGATGTCGGAGTGGATCGTCCCGCCCGCCTCGAGCGCATTCTGGCCCTTCCTCAGCGTCCAAGCGCGCGTCTCCGTCTCGCCGGCAGTGAAGAACGTGATCAGGTCGAGCGCATCACTCAGCCGTTGCGCGACCTCTCCGAGCGCCGAGGGGCCGTCGCGGAACGCCGCGGCGTCCTCCTCCGCCAGCTCCGCCAGCTCCGCCTCCAGCTTCAGGTCGATTCCGGCCGGACCGTTCTCGAGCGCGATCAGCGGCTTCGTGGTCAACGGCTCGAGCGCTGCCGGCAGCTCGCCGGGCCAGTCGCGAAGGTTGTGTCCGGCGTCGAGGTGGGCGAGCAGCTCGCGCTGGACGTCGACCTCCTTGCGCAGTGCGGCATCGCCGGACTTGGCCTGCTTCTCGACCCGCTCCAGCCGCCGCTCCACGTGATCCCGGTCTGCGACGAGCAGCTCTAGCTCGAGGTTCTCCAGGTCACGAGCCGGATCGGCGCCGGGGGAGAAGGCGTCCGCGACGACGAGCAGCGCATCCACCTGGCGCAGGTTGCCGAGCAGCGCCGGGCCTGTTCCCGGCACGTCCTGTACGCGAATCGTCGCCGGCGTCACCTTGCGCGCCCCGACGAGCGCTGCCAGCCGGTCGAGCCGCTCGTCGGCAATCGGGGCCATGCCGACGTTCGTCTTGCCGTACTCGCCGCCGGCGGCCTTGGTGAGCGCCGTGAAGAGAGTTGTCTTCCCCGAGCCGGGTAGACCGACGATTCCGACCTCGAGTGCCACGAGGTCGGAGGCTACCTACTTCTCAATCTGCTTCTGGAGCGACACGAGCGCGCGGTGCTGGAGCGACTTGATCGCGCCCTCCGTCTTGTCGAGGATCGTCGCCGCCTCGGCGTTCGAGAAGCTGAACACGAACTTCAGCGTCAGCACCTGCTGCTGGTCGAGCGAAAGCTGGACGATCAGGTCGAGCATCGACTGGCGGCCGATCGACTGGAACGCCTCGTCCTCGGCGGAGCGCTCCTCCGAGCCGGGCAGCTCCGGAACGTCCTCCACCGGCTGCCAGCGCCGGTTCGCCCGGAAATAATCCATCGACAGGTTGTGGGCGATCCGGAAGAGCCAGGCCGAGAAGGGCGCCGCCTGCCAGCGGAACTTGCCGATCGACTCGAGCATCTTGACGAACGTCTGCGTGGTCAGGTCCTCGGCGTCGTGCCGGTTGCCGACCGTCATGTGGAGGTAGCTGTAGATCCGGTCGAAGTGGATCAGGTACAGCTCCTCGAGGGCTGTCCGGTCACCGTGCTGCGCCCGGTCGACGAGCCTCCGCACCAACGCGGTGCTCATGGTCGCCTGCGCCGGCGCGGTCGTTGCGTCGTCAGTCATCGAAGGGAACTTCCCGCCCGTGGCGCCCGGTAACCCCTAGATCCCGAAGCCGACGCGCGACTCGCGCGCGTAGCGCTTCACGTAGACGACCCGGCCGAGGTCGACGCTGACGCGACCATCGTCGGTGTCGAGCATGTGCGCGCCGCCGCCGCCCGAGCCGACAGCGCGCTCGAGCTCATCCGCGGTCACGGGCGTCACGAGCGCCCCGATCAACTGGCCGCCGTCGAAGCAGATCTCGACACGAACGGATTCGCTAGCCAAGAGACACCACCTCCGAGAGGACGCCGTGGACGGCGTCGGGATGAACGAATGCGACCTGAAGGCCGAAGAGGCCCTGCCGCGGCGAGGCATCGACGAGCTCTGCGCCCTCCGCCGCGAGCTCTGCGAGTGCGGCGCCCACGTCAGCGACCTCGTAGGCGACGTGATGCATGCCGGGGCCGCGGTCGGCGAGAAAGCGCCCGACCGGCGTATCAGCGCCGAGCGGAGCGAGCAGCTCGACACGGCTCGAGCCGACGAGAACCGCCGCCGCCTCGACACCCTGGTCGGCGACGGACGCCCGATGCTCGAGCTCGGCCCCGAAGAGCCGCCGGTAGGTATCGAGCGCCTCGTCGAGGTCGTGCACCGCGACGCCGAGATGATGGATCGAGCGGGCGACCATGCACCCG
>JBKJML010000037.1:0-10243 GCA_046596415.1 Gaiellaceae bacterium
CTGGAACGGGCGCGTCTACGCGCTCGACCTCGCGAAGCGGCGGCTCCGCTGGACGCACGCCTCCGGCGCGAAGGTGACCTCGAGCGCCGCGCTCGCCGGGAAGACGCTCTACATCGGCAACTACGCCGGCCGCCTGCTGGCGCTCTCCTCGCGCACCGGGAAGCTGCGCTTCTCGGCCGGGGTCAACGGTCGCATCTATGGCACGCCTGCTGTCGCCGGCGGCCGCGTCTTCGTGCCCTCCTCGACCGGGGGCTCGCTGACCGCCTTCTCGACGACCGGCAGCCGGCTCTGGCGCGTCAACACCGGCTCCTATGTCTACTCCTCGCCCGCCGTCTGGGCGGGGCGGGTCTTCTTCGGCTCCTACAACGGCTACCTCTACAGCGTCGCGGCCTCGAGCGGTCGCATCCTCTGGACCCGCCACGCCGGCGGGCCGGTGTCGGGTGCCGCGGTCGTCGTCGGCGGGGTCGCCTATGCCGGCAGCACCCACAACCGGATCACGGGCGTCGACGCGCGCAGCGGCCGGGTCGTGCTGAGCTTCCCGCACGGCGAGTACGTCCCGGTCTCCGGGAACGGCAACCGGCTGCTCCTGCACGGCTATTCGCGGCTGTACGCGGTCGAGGCGCGATGAGGCGCTGGCTCGCGCTCGCCGCCGCTGTGATCCTCGTTGCGGCCGGTCTCACAGTCGCCTACGTCGTGCAGAAGCAGCGCTCGGCGCGCGACGTGCGCGGCTCCTCGACCGAGGAGTTCGTCACCACCGAGGCGCCGCCGCCGAAGCCGCCGCCCCGCAAGGCCTCGGTGCTCTGGCCGACCTTCGGCTATTCGCCCGAGCGTCGGCGCGAGGCGCCCTTCGAGCTCTCGCCTCCGTTCAAGCGCGTCTGGACGTTCAGGGCCCGCTCGCTGCTCGAGTTTCCGCCCGCGATCGCCCATGGCAGGCTCTTCTTCTCGAACAACGCCGGTGTCATGTTCGCCGTCAGCGCGAAGACCGGTAAGCGCGCCTGGAAGCGCCCGATCGGCCGTTGCGTCGCCTCGTCGCCCGCCGTCACGCGCGACACCGTCTACCAGGCGTTCCTGAACCGCCCGCCGTGCAATCGGGACGTGAAGCCGGGCCGCCTCGAGGGTGAGGTGATCGCCTTCTCGACCGGCCACGGCCAGGTCCGCTGGCGCACACGGCTCGGGCCGACCGAGTCGTCGCCGCTCGTTGCTCGCGGCAACGTGTACGTCGGCGACTGGCGTGGTCGCGTCTACGCGCTCGACGCGGGCACCGGCAACGTGCGCTGGACGTTCCGTACGAAGGGACGCGTGAAAGGGGCGCTCGCGCTCGCGGGCGACCGGCTCTTCGTCGGCTCCTACGACCACCATGTCTACGCGCTCTCGGCCTCGACCGGCAAGCTCCTCTGGCGTGCCTCGGCTCAGGACCGGCTCGGCAAGCGTGGCAACTTCTACTCGACGCCGGCCGCCGCCTACGGCCGCGTCTACATCGGCTCGACCGACGGCAAGGTGTACTCGTTCGGCGCGAAGACCGGCAAGATCCGCTGGTCGCACTCGACGGGCGGCTACGTCTACGCCTCGCCCGCGGTGTGGCAGCGAAAGGTGTACGTCGGCTCGTACAGTCGCCGCTTCTACGCCCTGGACGCTGCCACCGGCGACGTGATCTGGCGCTTCAAGGCGAACGGCCGCATCTCCGGCTCGGCGACCGTGATGAACGGAGTCGTCTACTTCGCCACCCTCGAAGGGCGCACGTACGCGCTCGACGCGCGCACCGGCGAGGAGCTCTGGACCTACGAGGACGGCCAGTACAGCCCGGTCGTCGCCGACCGCGACCGGCTCTATCTCGTCGGCAAGGCCCGCGTGTACGGCATGGTCGAACAGGGCGCGAAGTAGGGTTCGAGCGATGCGCTACCTCGTCACCGGAGCGGCAGGGTTCATCGGCTCCCACCTCGCGGAAGCCCTCCAGGGGGCCGGGCACGAGGTCGTCGGCGTCGACTGCTTCACCGACTACTACGACCCTGCACTGAAGGAGGAGAACGCGCGGGGGCTCGATGTGCGCCGACTCGACCTCGCCGCGGACGAGCTCGACCTCGACGGCATCGACGGGATCTTTCATCTTGCCGGACAGCCGGGAGTGAAGAGCTTCGGCGACGTCTTCCCGCTCTACCTCCGCCGGAACGTCCTGGCCACGCAGCGCGTCTTCGAGGCGGCCGCGGCAGCGCGAGTACGTGTCGTCTTCGCTTCCTCCTCGTCGGTCTACGGGGAGGCAGAGCGCTACCCGACCGCCGAGGACGTCCCGCCACGCCCCGTCTCCCCTTACGGGATCACGAAGCTCGCCTGCGAGCATCTGGCACGGGCGTACGCGCGCAGCTTCGAGCTCGACGCGGTCGTGCTCCGCTACTTCAACGCCTACGGGCCGAGGCAGCGACCCGACATGGCCTTCACGCGCGTCGTCGAAGCGCTCGCCCAGGGCGGCTCGTTCACCCTCTACGGCGACGGTGAGCAGAGCCGCAGCTTCACCTACGTTGCCGACGTGGTCGAGGCAACGGCGCTCGCGATGGGGCGGGCCGCAGCCGGGACGACGCTCAACGTCGGCGGCGGGCAGGAGGCGACCATGAACGAGACGATCGCGATGCTGGAGCGGATCGCGGGCCGGACGCTCGACCTGCGCCGCGAGGCCGCGGTCGCGGGCGACCAGCGCCGCACGAAGGCCGACACCGTCCGGGCTCGCGACGAGCTCGGCTGGGTGGCGCGCACCAGGCTCGAGGACGGGTTGGCGGCCGAATGGGCCTGGGCCGCTGATAGGGTCGGCGCGCGATGAGCGCCCCCGCTCTCGACCCCGACGCCGACGCCGAGCAGGAGATCGACCTCCGCACGGTCTGGACGCGGATCGCGGCCCGCTGGTGGCTGCCCGCGCTCGGGATCCTCGCCGGCCTCGTCCTCGGTTGGCTGCTCGCGCTCGGTGGCGGCCAGGTCTACAAGGCGCAGGCGACGCTCTTCCTCGGCCAGCCGTTCACCCCGAACGGCGGCGGCCAGATCCAGAGCCTCGCCACGAACCCGCGCACCGTGAACGAGATCATCCGCAGCGAGGGGGCGTTGAAAGCTGCCGCCGCCGCGGCGGGCCTGCGGGTCGGCCAGTTGCGGGGCAACGTCTCGAGCTCCGCGATCACGACCGTCGGACAGGCAAAGGGCGTCACGCCGCTCGTCGAGATCAGCGTCAAGGGATCGGCGCCACGGAAGACCGAGGCTGCGGCCAACGCGCTGGCGCAGCGCGTGATCGGCCAGGTCTCCACCTACGTCGAGACCAAGGTGAGGGTGCTGAAGACCCAGATCGCGACCGACCAGCAAGAGCTGGAGGAGATCAACAACCGGCTCGCCCTCGCGCAGCGCCAGCTCACGGACATCCTCGCGGACAAGCGCACCGCGCTCACCGAGCGCCTGCTCGTCAGCATCAATCTGAACTCGACGATCGGCTTCACTGAGCAGCGGCGCGGCACCGTGCAGGAAGACCTGCTCGCCGCGCAGCAGCTCCTCTCGCTGGCGGAGAACGTCGAGCAGAGCCGGATCGTCGAGCCCGCAGTCGCCGTCAAGACGACCGCGCGGAGCGGCCGCAACGCTGCCCTCGTCGGCGCGCTGATCGGCCTGCTGCTCGGCTCGATCGTCGCGCTCGCCGCCGACCCGTTCCTCGCGCGCCGCAACGGCGCGCCCCGTACGGCGTAACCTTCCCTCGATGCTCGAGGGCAAGCGCGTGGCGGTCGTCGTGCCCGCCCACAACGAGGAGTCGCAGATCGAGGCGACGCTGCGGGGGATCCCCGAGCTCGTCGACCGGATCTACGTTGTCGACGACGCCTCGACCGACGCGACCGTCGAGCGGGTCCGGGCGCTTCGCCTCGACCGCGTCGAGGTGATCGTCCACGAGCGCAACGGCGGCGTCGGGGCGGCGATCGTGACCGGCTACGAGCGCGCCCTGGCGGACGCGTTCGACGTCACCTGCGTCATGGCCGGCGACAACCAGATGGACCCGGACGAGCTCGAGTCGCTCGTGCTGCCGGTCGCGCGCGGGGAGGCCGACTACGCGAAGGCGAACCGGCTCGCGAGCGGCGAGGCGTGGGCTCTGATCCCCCGCACCCGCTTCTTCGGCAACGCCGTCCTCTCGCTGCTGACGAAGATCGCCTCCGGCTACTGGCACGTCGCCGACTCGCAGGCGGGCTACACGGCGCTCGGCCTCACGACGCTCCGCAAGCTCGACCTCGACCGCGTCTACCGTGGCTACGGCTTCCCGAACGACATGCTCGTGCACCTGAACGTCGTCAACGCCCGCGTACGCGACGTGCCGTCGCGGCCGATCTACGGCGTCGGCGAGCGCTCGGGGATCCGGATCAGGCGTGTCGTGCCGCGGATCTCCTGGCTGCTCACCAAGGGCTTCTTCTGGCGGATGCGCGAGAAGTACGTGATCCGCGACTTCCACCCGCTCGTCTTCTTCTACGCGCTCGGCCTCCTGATGACGCTGCTCGGGGTCGCGCTCGGGATCCTCGAGACGGTGCTGCGCATCATGGGGAACGAGATCCCGGTCGCGACAGTCGTCCTGATCGCGCTCCTCGTCGTCTCCGGGATCCAGTTCTCGCTTTTCGCGATGTGGTTCGACATGGAATCGAACAAGGAGCTTCGCTGAGGTAGCCTCCGTCGCCGGTGCGCAGTGTCTCGCAGAAGCCGTACGCGGTTCTCTCCTGCCACGTCGAGCGGGTGCTTGACGACCGGGTATGGCGGCTCTTCGGCGACCTCCACAGCAGTCGCCCGTTCGGCTTCGTACCGACCCCGCTCATCCGCTCGCCGGCGCTCGCCGAGGGTGAGGCGAGCGGGCTCTGGCTCGAGCGCGTTTTGGCGTTCGCTGCACGCGCACCATTCGGCCAGCACACCCACTTCGGCGGCGTCCATCACGCACGACCGCGCGTTGCGGGCGGGACCGGCGAGATTGTTCGCTCCGAGGCAGCGTGGCTCCGCGAGCACGGGCTGGCGCCAGACTCGTTCTGCGGGGGTGGCTGGTACCTCGACAGGGATGTCGCGGGTGCGGTGGCCGAGCTCGGCTACGTCGACACGACTGCGGTCACCGTCGTCCCGCCGTACTGGATCGAGGGTGCACGACACCTGCGGCTCCCAGGGCCGGCATGGGTGCGGCTGGATGACGGGCGACGCTTCTTCGAGCTGCCGAGCTCGCACTCCCTCGGGACGGCGGTGCGCGACCTGCTCCGGCGCGGCACGTTCCGTGAGCCGGTCGTCCACGTCCATTTCCACGATTGGGAGTTGCTCGACCGGCGCCGACGGGTAGCGCTGCTCGCCGTGCTGCGGATCCTCGCTGTCCATCACCGTCCGGTGCCGTTGGAGACTGCGATCGCCGAGACCGCCGGCTCCGCGCCGGAGGTGCTCCTTGCGCAGACGCTCATCGGCGAGGAGCTCAATCCCTACGTCCCGCCCGAGCCGCGTGGCCTGCGGCGGCTGGCGAAGTTCCTGGGGTGAGCGCCCTGCCGTGATTTGCGGGGCTGCGCGTCGCGGGGTGAGGTACGGCTTGATTAGGACTTCGTAAGGTTCTCGGAACCTCACCGGAGACGTGGCTATGATCGCGACCGTGCCTACCTCGGTCGTGACCGGCGGCGCCGGCTTCCTCGGGTCTCACCTTTGCGACGCGCTGCTCGCGAAGGGGCACCGCGTGATCTGCGTCGACAACCTCGAGACAGGGTCGCTCGCGAACGTCGAGCACATCCGCGACGAGCAGTTCGACTTCGTCAACCACGACATCACCGAGCACGTGACGGTCGACGAGCCGGTCGACTTCGTCTACCACCTGGCCGCGCTCGCGAGCCCGATCGACTACCTGCGCCAGCCGCTCCATTCGCTCAAGGTCGGCTCGCACGGCACCCACAACGCCCTCGGCCTCGCCAAGGTCAAGCGTGCCCGCTTCCTCCTCTTCTCGACGAGCGAGGTGTACGGCGATCCACTCGTTCACCCGCAGCCGGAGAGCTACTGGGGCAACGTGAACCCGATCGGCCCGCGTGGCGTCTACGACGAGGCGAAGCGCTACGCCGAGGCGCTGACGATGGCGTACCACAACCAGCAGGGCCTGGACACCGCGATCGTCCGGATCTTCAACACCTACGGCTCCCGCATGCGCCCCCACGACGGGCGCGCGATCCCCACCTTCGTCCGCCAGGCCGTCGAGCGGCAGCCGCTCACCGTCTTCGGCGACGGCTCGCAGACCCGCTCCTTCTGTTACGTCGACGACCTGATCCGCGGGCTCGTGCTGCTGATGGAGTCGGGCGAGCATCTGCCGGTCAATATCGGCAACCCGCAGGAGTTCACGCTGCTCGAGCTCGCCGAGCGCGTGAAGGAGATCTGGGAGTGCGACAGCGAGGTCGTCTTCGAGGCACTGCCCGTCGACGATCCGAAGATCCGTCAGCCGGACATCACCCGCGCCCGCCAGCTGCTCGGCTGGGAGCCGGAGATCGGCCTCGAGGAAGGGCTACGGAAGCTCCGCGCCGCGTCCGTTACGGAAGCGCGCGTTGCGTAGCCGGATCGGGATCGTCGTCGCCGTGGCGCTCGCGGTGGCAGCACTCTGCGTGCCCGCGGCCCAGTCGTCGCGGTGGCTCCAGGTCGGGCTCTTCGACGACACGCAGATCCTCTACAGCGACCCTGATGCGGTCTTCCCGGTGTTGAAGTCGCTCAGGACACAGGTGATCCGGGTCAACCTCTACTGGGGCGGCCCGAACGGCGTCGCGAGACGGCGTCCGACGAACGCCGCGAGCCCGCTGGACAAGGCCTACGACTGGTCGAACTACGACCGGACCGTCAACTACGCCTCGCAGTTCGGGATGAAGGTCGTCTTCTCGATCTTCGCCACGCCCGCCTGGGCGAACGCGGCTGCCGGGATCAACGTCGCGCCGAGGAACACGCTCGACCTGAAGAAGTTCGCTCAGGCCGCGGCGATCCGCTACGACGGCAGCTCGCTCGGCTACGCTGGCCAGCCGCTCGCCCCGGTGCGCTCCTGGCTCGTCTGGAACGAGCCGAACAACCCCGTCTTCCTGCGCCCGCAGTACAAGCGTGTCGCGGGCAAATGGCGGATCCAGAGCGCGATCGACTACGCCAAGATGTGCAACGCAGCCGTGGAGGGGATCAAGCTCGTGACGCTCGGCGCGTCCAAGGTCGCCTGTGGCGTCACCGGCCCGCGCGGTAACAACAACCCGAGCACGGGCCGGCCGTCCGTCGCGCCGATCCCGTTTCTGCGGGCGATGAAGGCCGCTGGCGCGAAGGGCTTCGACGCCTATGCGCACCATCCGTATTACGGCCGCACCTCCGAGACGCCGTCGACGGTGCCGCCACCAGGGATCCACGGCAACGCTCCGACCGCCGTGACGCTCGGCAACCTCGGCTCGCTGATCAAGGAAGTCAACCGCCTCTACGGCAAGAAACGGATCTGGCTGACCGAGTACGGCTACCAGACGAGTCCGCCCGATCGCATCTTCGGCGTCTCGTGGGTCAAGCAGGCGCTCTACCTGAAGCAGGCCTATGCGATCGCGAAGAAGAACCCGCAGGTCGACATGCTGCTCTGGTTCCTGCTCCGTGACGAGGGACGGCTCGAGGGATGGCAGTCCGGCCTGCTGAGCTCGGCCGGCAAGAAGAAGCCGTCCTTCGCCGCCTTCGCCAAGCTCCACCCCTAGCGCGACTCTCCGAGCAGCTCCCGGTACAGGGCATCCACGTCGTCGATCAGGCGCGTGACGGCGTAGCGCGGCAGGACGCGCTCGCGCCCCGTCGTGCCCATCCCGGCGCGGAGCTCCGGGTCGGCGGCCAGCACGGCCAGCGCCCCGGCGAGCGCCCCGGTGTCGCCGGGCTCGGCCAGGAAGCCATCGGCACCCTCGTCGACGACGTCCGCGACTCCACCCACCCGCGTCGCGACCACGGGCACGCCGGCGGCGAGCGCCTCCATCACGACGACGGGCGTTCCCTCGTTCGCCGACGGCAGCAGGAAGGCGTCCATGGCGCGGTAGTAGGGCGCGACGTCGTGCTGGTAGCCGAGGAAGAGGCAGTGCCGCGCGATCCCGAGCGTCCGGGCGAGCTCCTCGACGTGGACGCGGTCAGGCCCGTCGCCGATCAGGCAGAGCACGGCGTCGACACCGCGCTCACGCAGGGCACGGAACGATTCGAGCACGTCGTCCATCCGCTTGACGCCCGTCATCCGCCCGACCCAGCCGACGACGAAGCGCTCGTCGGTGAGGCCGAGTCGGCGGCGCACCTCCTCGCGGCCCTCGTTCGCCCCGGTGCGCTCGTCGAGGTCGATCCCGAGCCGGACGACCGCGAACCGCTCCGCCGGGGCGACGCCGAGCGACACGAGGTCGTCGCGGACCTGGGGGCTGACGGCGATCAACCGGGTCGTCATCCGGCCGAGCCAGCGCTCGAGCAGCCGGAACGCCGTCCCCTTCAGCGGTCCGAAGTAGCCACGAAGAACGTGGCCGTGGAAGGTGTGCACGACGATCGGCGGCCGCGCGTCGCCCGCGACGAGAGCGGCCAGCCGGCCGACGGCGCCAGCCTTGGCAGTGTGGGTGTGCAGGATCTGCGGCCGGAAGGTGCGGATCAGGCGCGCCAGGCGAAAGATTGCGATCAGGTCCTGGAGCGGCGAGATCTCCCGTGAGAGCGCGTCGATGCGGGCGATCTCGATCCCGCGCTCCTCGGCGACGTAGGCCATCGAGCCCTCGCCGCGCGCGAGCGACCCCGCGACGAGCTTCGTCTCGTAGCCCCGCTCTGCCAGCCCCTCTGCCAGGTAGGCGACGTGGAGTGCCGGGCCGCCCATGTTGAGCCGCGCGATGACGCGGAGGACCCGGATCGGCTCAGGCAAGGCTATCGACGGTCAGCCGCAGGCCTTCCTCGAGCCCGACAGTCGGCTCCCAGCCGAGTGTCTCGCGCGCCGCCGAGATGTCGCCCCAGGAGTCCCGGATGTCGCCGGTACGGGGCTCGAGGTGGCGCCGCTCGACGGGCTTCCCGAGGATGCGCCCGATCGTGTCCGCGACCTCGTTGACGCTTGCGGGCGACCCGGCGGCGATGTTGAAGATGCGTCCACTTGCATCCGCCGCGTCCGCCGCGAGGAGCGTGGCGTCGACGACGTTGCCGACGTAGGTGAAGTCGCGTGACTGCTCCCCGTCGCCGAAGATCGTCACCGGCGCGCCGCCCGCGATCGCGGTCACGAAGAGGGGCACGACGGCCGCGTACTGCGAGAACGGGCTCTGACGCGGCCCGAAGACGTTGAAGTAGCGCAGCACGACCGTCTCGAACGACTCGTAGACGCGGCTGAAGCTGACGCAATAGCGCTCCGCTGCCAGCTTTGCCACGCCATACGGCGAGATCGGGTCCGGCGGCTGCGCTTCGCTCGTCGGGAGCATGCGACTCGTCCCGTACACCGAGGTCGAGGAGGAGAAGACGACGCGCCTGATGCCCTCGTCGCGCGCGGCAAGGAGCACGTTGAGCGTCCCTTCCACGTTGACGGCGCTCGAGGTCAGCGGATCCTGGACCGAGCGGGGAACCGAGCCGAGCGCACCGAGGTGGAAGACGACTTCTGCGCCGCGGACGGCTGCGTGGACGCGTTCGTAGCTGCGGAGCTCGCCTTCCACCACCTCGACGTCCAGTCCTTCCAGGTTCGCGCGGTCACCGGTCGAGAAGTTGTCGAGCACACGAACACGGTCGCCCCGCACGATCAGCGCCCGCACGAGGTTCGAGCCGATGAAGCCGCCGCCTCCGGTGACGAGCACAGTGCTCATGCGGGCACCTCGGCGATGACGTGGAAGTTGGCGAACAGCGTCGTGTGCCCCGGCTCGCGCAGCCGGGGCGAGCGGGCATCGATCGCGGCCGCTGCCCGGTTCACCGTCGCACAGAAGGCGCGGGCAACGGGCGCGAGATGCGCACGGCGGAGGGCGATGTCGGCGTAGATGTTCACAAGCATTCCGATACAGGCGGCGGTGCCCGACCCCGGCCTGACCGTGAGCGAGGCCCAGTCGCCGTTCTCGCGGAACAGCTTCTCGAGCCCGGCGTGTGTCCAGCGCCAGTAGTCGTCCGGATTCGGATGGTAGATCTGCACGCCGTGCGTCGAGAGGAGAACCCGCCCGCCGGGGGCGGTGACGCGCCGCAGCTCGCGGATCGCGGCGGCCGGGTCGTCGGCGTGCTCGAGCACCTGCGTACAGAGAACGACCTGATAGGAGCCGTCGGCGGCCGGGATCGA
>JBKJML010000050.1:0-4601 GCA_046596415.1 Gaiellaceae bacterium
TCGCGCCGCCTCGTCGGCGACTACCTCGCGATCGTGACGCTCTTCTTCTTCCAGATCTTCCTCACCGTCACGAACAACAGCGACAGCATCTTCGGCGACGATCTCGCGGGCGGCCCCAACGGTCTGATCAACATCGATCCGCTCAGCCTCTTCGGGCACCGGCTCGAGGTCTCGCACGACGGAATCTTCAACGTCGCCTACCTGTACGTCGCGCTCGCGGTCTTCGCCGTCGTCTTTGTGGCGCTACGGCTGGCGAACGACTCGCGGACCGGCCGCGCCTGGCGCTCGCTGCGAGAAGACCCGCTCGCCGCCGAGCTGATGGGGATGCCGGTCAGCTGGCTCAAGCTGACCGCGTTCGCGTTCGGGGCTGCGGTCGCCGCGCTGACCGGGACGCTCGTGACGGCGCTGAATGCGAGCGTCTTCCCGCAGAGCTTCGAGTTCCCGCTCGTGATCACCATCTACACGATGGTCATCCTCGGCGGCGCCGGCAGCCAGGCGGGCGTCGTGATCGGCGCCGTCCTGATCAGCGTCCTCCTCGAGGTGCTGCGTGAGCCCGGCGACGCGCGCTTCCTCTTCTACATGGTCGGCGCGCTCGCCCTGTTCGGAGCCCTCAAGCTCTCCGTCCGCCTCGCGGCGGTGCTCGTGGGGACGGTCTCGCTCGGCTTCGTCGCGCACGCGGTGGCTGGGAGGATCGACGACGGCTGGACCGCGGGTGCCCCGAACGGCGGCGGCCGGGTCGCCGGCTGGGTGAGCGACTGGGTGATCGTGCCCTCGAAGCTCGCCGGCTGGATTCCGCCGGTCTCGTACATCGGTCTCGTCGCCGTGATCCTCGGGCTGACGCTCGTGCGCGGCCGCCTCCGCCTCGTCTTCCTCGTCCCGACGCTCTACCTCGCCGCCTTCGTCTGGGAGAACGTCATGCTCGTCAAGCCGGAGCCGACCCGCTTCGTCATCCTCGGCGCCCTGCTCGTCGCGGTCATGGTCGTGCGGCCAGAGGGCCTGCTCGGCGAGAAGCGCGTGGAGATCATCTAGATGGCAGCCGCGAAACTCCTGGAGCTGAAAGGCGTCTCGATGGCCTTCGGCGGCCTCTCGGTGATTGACGAGCTCGACCTGCACGTGTACGAGGGCGAGATCGTGAGCGTGATCGGCCCGAACGGCGCCGGCAAGACGACCCTGTTCAACCTCGTCACGGGCGTTTACGAGCCGACCGCCGGCGACATCCTCTTCGAAGGCAAGAGCGTCAAGGGGCTCGCCCCGCACAAGATCACCCGCCGCGGGATTGCACGCACCTTCCAGACGCTGCGGCTCTTCCTGAACATGACCGTGCGCGAGAACGTGATGGCGGCGGCCTACGGCCACACGAGTGCCGGCGTCTTCCGCGCGATGCTGCGCACCCCCGGGCAGCGGCGGGAGGAGCGTGAGATCAGGGCTTTGGCCGAGCAGCGGCTCGCATTCTTCGGGGAGCGACTGATGGGCTATCGCTGGGATCAGCCCGCGTACAGCCTCTCGTACGCGAATCGGCGCCGGCTCGAGATCGCGCGGGCGACGGCGACGAACCCGCGTCTGCTCCTGCTCGACGAGCCTGCGGCCGGAATGAATCCCGTGGAGACGCACGAGATCACCGAGCTGATCGGCAAGCTCCGGACGGAGGGCGGCTACACGATCCTCGTGATCGAGCACGACATGCACGTCGTCGAGGGCATCTCCGACCGGGTGATCGCACTCGACCACGGCGTCAAGATCGCCGAGGGCTCCTTCGGCGAGGTTGCGACCGACCCGCGCGTCGTCGAGGCCTATCTCGGGACGAAGGCGGCCAACACGAAATGAGTGCGGTCGAACCACTGCTGAAGCTCTCCGGGATCAACACCTACTACGGGCTGATCCACATCCTCCAGGACGTCGAGATCGAAGTTGGCCCGGGCGAGCTCGTCTCCCTCCTCGGCGGGAACGCCTCCGGGAAGTCGACGACGCTGAAGACGATCCTCGGGATCGTCCGGCCGCACACGGGCACCGTCACCTTCGCAGGCGAGAACGTGACGGGCCGTTCGACGAGCCACCGAATCGGCTGCGGGATGGCGATCGTGCCCGAGAACCGGCGCCTCTTCGGGCCGATGACCGTGCTCGAGAACCTCGAGCTGGGGGCGTACCTGAACCGGAGCGGTAAGGGGCGCAAGGAGGACTTCGAGCGGGTCTACTCGCTCTTCCCGTTGATCTACGAGCGCCGCTCCCAGCTCGCTGGGACGCTCTCCGGCGGCGAGCAGCAGATGGTCGCGATGGGTCGCGCGCTGATGAGCCATCCCAAGCTGCTGTTGATGGACGAGCCCTCGATGGGGCTCGCGCCGGTGCTCGTCGAGCGGAGCTTCGAGATTATCCAGCAGGTGCACGAGGCGGGGGTTGCGATGCTGATCGTGGAGCAGAACGCGAACATGGCGCTCTCGATCGCCGACCGTGGCTACGTGCTCTCGACCGGGCGCGTCGTGCTGGAGGGGAAAGCGGCGGATCTGCTCGACAACGAGGATCTGCGCAAGGCCTATCTTGGTCGGTAGCGCGATCCGGGACCGGTTCCCGGTCTTCCGCTCGAAGGTCTACGTCAACTCGTGCTCGCAGGGTGCGTTGTCGGACGCGGTGCGCGGTGCCTACCTCGAGTACCTCGAGGGCTGGGACGCGAACGGTGCCGAGTGGGAGTTCTGGGTGGGCCGGGCCGAGGCGGCGCGAGCCGCGTTCGCGTCGCTGCTCGGCTCGGCGCCCGACGACGTCGCGATCCAGACGTCGGTGTCGGCGGCTGTGAGCGCGCTCGTCAGCGCGCTCCGCTTCGACGGCGGCAGGAACAAGATCGTGATCTCGGAGCACGAGTTTCCGACGATCGGCCAGATCGCGCATGCGCAGGAGCTGCGCGGGGCCGAGGTGGTGCACGTCGAGGCCTCGCCTGAGGCCTACGCGGCTGTGGTCGACGAGCGGACGGCGCTCGTCTGCTCGACGCTCGTCTCCTACCGCACCGGCGCGGTGCACGACGTGTCGGCGATCTACGCGATCGCGCGCGAGCACGGCGCGCTGATGCTCGTCGATGGCTACCAGGGGATCGGCGTCGTCCCGCTGGCGGCGCCCGAGGCAGGCGACATCGTGGTCGGCGGAACGGTGAAGTACCTGCTTGCTTCGGCCGGGCTCGCGTTCATGGCGCTCCGGCCGGGGCTCGTGGAGGAGCTGCTGCCGACGCAGACCGGCTGGTTCGCCGACGAGAACGTCTTCGACATGCAGATCGAGCGCTACCGGCCGCACCGCAGCGCTCGCCGGTTCGACGCGGGGACGCCGCCGGTGCCGAACATCTACGCCGGGCTCGCAGGGGTGGGGCTGATCGCGGAGGCGGGCGTGCCGATGATCGCCGCGCACGTGGCCGGGCTCGTCGCACGCTTCCAGAAGGGCCTCGACGAGCTCGGCGCCTCGGTGGCGGCGGAGCCGCTCGGCCCGCTCGTCTGCGTCCGCTCGACCGACGCTCCAGCGCTCGTCGCCGCCCTCGACGCGGACGGTATCGTCGCCTCGGAGCGCGACTCGAACCTCCGCGTCTCGCTCCACCTCTACAACGTCGAGGCAGACGTCGACGCCGTCCTCGACGGTCTGAAGCGCCACCGCCACCTGCTCGCGTAGGCCGGTAAGCCCAGGACCTGGCTCACGGTCATGGCTCGGATGGACGGTTGGCGGGGTCGTCGCTGGCGAGGACGTCGCTGGCCCAGTCGCGGCGCTTCCAGTCGGGGACTGGGGTCTCGCAGGCCTCGTGGGGGACGAAGCGGGAGCGCTCGACGAGCTCCATTCTGTGGATGTAGCGCGGACAGTTCGGGAAGACCTGCGTCACGCCCACCCGGACGATCGCCTGCGCCTCCGGGAACGAGGCCAACAACGGATCGTCGAGCTCGACCGAGGCGACACCGTTCAGCCGCAGCCGCTTCTGGACGACGAAGTCGACGAACAGCAGCCCGACCTTCGGCTGCGCGACCACGTTCCCGAGCGACAGGTACATCCCGTTCCCGTCGTAGCTCGGAAACGCGACCGTCCGCTCATCGAGCACCTGCACGAACCCCGGCTCACCCCCCTTGTACGAGCATTGCGGTTGCCCCGCCGGGTCGCAGGTGGCGAGAAAGAACATGTCCTGGCGCTCGATGAAGGCGCGATCGTCCGCGTCGATCGTGTCGCGCACGAGCCGTTCCTCGATCCGGTCGGCGAGCCGCCGCGTGTCGAAGCGGTCCTGGAGCGCACGGCTCGCATCGTGGTAGAGAGTCACGCCCCAAGTCTGCACCTCCCTTGTGCGAAAGTGAAGGCCTTGAGCGCCTTCGGCTCCGCCTCGATGACCTTGCCGCTCCGCCGCGTGCTCCTGCGCGCCCCGCAGCAGGCGGACGCGACCGCCTGGCGGGAGTACGGCTGGCGATCAGCGCCCGATCCCGTCGAGGCCGCCTCCGAGCACGAGGCTCTCTGCGCGCTCCTCGAGAGCGTCGGCGCCGAAGTGGTGCTCTCCGAGAGCGAGCCGGGGAACCCGGACGCGATCTATACCTACGACCCGCTGCTCGTCGGCAGCGAAGGCGCCGTGTTGCTGCGGCCCGGCAAGGAGGGCCGTC
>JBKJML010000058.1:0-3224 GCA_046596415.1 Gaiellaceae bacterium
GCGAGCGGCTTGCGAGCCACGCGACGAGCCGCGCCGAGCGGCGGTACTGGGCGTCGGTGAAGCCGGCCGGGTCGTCGGTGAAGCCCTCGTGCTCGATCCCGACCGACTGCCTGTTGACCCGCCCGTTTCCTGCGTGCCAGGCGATGTCCGAGAGGTGGACGAGCTGGACGATCCGGCCCGACCGCGAGATCACGTAGTGCGACGAGGCATGCGCGCGTGGGTTCCGGAGCCAGGTGACGCTGCCCCAGAACTGCCCCTCCGTCACATGCACGACGACCTTCTCGACGCTCTGCGCAGCCCGGTGCGACTTGGTGAAGTTGCCCTCCCCCTTCAGCCAGACGAGCGGAGGGCGGGCGAGCGAGGTCCCGGCATGGGCGGGCCCCGCCAGCCCGACGGCGAGCGCCGACGCGAGCGAGAGCAGGAGTGTGAGCCGCAGGGATGACATCGAGATCGCACCGCGCGGGTGGCGGCGCGACACGTTGTAGCCGATATTTCAGGCAAAGCGGGGCCCAGAGCAAGCCGAACGGGCCTGCCTTGTGGCTCCTTGACGCCCGGTGCGGTGCGCTCCTACACTGTTGACTGACTAGTCAATCGACAGCGGAGTCTTCAACATGGCAACGATCGAGCAGGGTGTGTCCGGAGGCGTGTCGTTCGCGCTCTCCGACGAGCAGAAGGCGCTGCGCGAGCTCGCGCACGACTTCGCCGCGAACGAGATCCGGCCGAAGGCTGCCGAGTACGACGAGCACCAGACGCACGCCGCGGAGATCGTCGTCAAGGCACACGACCTCGGCCTGATGAACCTCCACGTCCCTGAGTCGCTCGGTGGGCTCGGGCTCTCCACGTTCGACGGCATCCTCGTCGGCGAGGAGCTGAACTGGGGTTGCTCCGGGATCGGCACGACGCTCGGTGCCAACGGGCTCGGTGCCGGCCCCGTGATCATCGCCGGCACCGAGGAGCAGCAGGCAACGTGGCTGCCGCCGCTCCTCGAAGAGCCGATCCTCTGCTCGTTCGGGCTCTCGGAGCCCGAGGCGGGGTCGGACGTCGCGAAGCTGAAGACGACCGCCGTGCGCCGCGGCGACGAGTACGTCCTGAACGGCTCGAAGACATTCATCACGAACGCCGGCCACGCCGCCTGGACGGTCGTCTTCGCCAAGACCGACCCGGCGAAGGGCCACAAGGGAATCTCCGCGTTCATCGTCCCGATGGATGCGCCCGGCGTGCAGATGGAGAAGCATCTCGACAAGATGGGACAGCGCGCGACCGACACCTCTGCATTCGCGCTGACCGACGTCGTCGTGCCGGCCGCGAACCGGATCGGCGCCGAGGGTGAGGGCTTCAAGATCGCGATGAAGACACTCGACTTCACGCGCCCCGGCACCGCCGCCGGCGCGGTCGGCGTCGCCCAGGCCGCGTTCGAGTACGCAGTGGCCTACGCGAAGGAACGCGTCACCTTCGACGTGCCGATCGCGATGCACCAGGGCGTCAACTTCATGATCGCCGACATGGCGACCGAGATCGAGGCATCACGATTGCTCGTCTGGCAGGCAGCCTGGCTGCACGACAGCGGGCAGCGGGCGACGCTCCAGTCGTCATTCGCAAAGCGCTTCTCCGCCGACACGGCGATGAAGGTGACGACCGACGCGGTCCAGGTCTTCGGCGGGTACGGCTACATGAAGGAATACCCGGTCGAAAAGCTGATGCGCGACGCGAAGCTGTTCCAGATCTACGAGGGCACCTCGCAGATCCAGCGGCTCGTGATCGCGAAAGAGATCTTCCTGCCCCGCGACGATTAGGATCGTCGCATGGCGATCGACATCGATCTCAGTGGGCGCGTAGCGCTCGTCACCGGCGGCTCGCGCGGGCTCGGCCGCGCAGACGCACTCACCCTCGCCCGCGCGGGCGCCGACGTCGTCATCGCCGACATCCAGGTGGAGTCCGACGAGTCGACCGAGACGGCCGAGCGCTACGGCGTGCTCGCCCAGGTGGCGAAGCAGCAGGGGCTCGTCTACACCGAGCAGACCGCGAAGGAGATCCAGGAAATGGGTCGCCGTTCGGCCGCGATCAAGTGCGACGTCACCGACCGGGAGCAGGTGCAGGCGACCGTCGCTCGCATCGTCGAGGAGTTCGGCTCGGTCGACATCCTGATCAACAACGCGGGCACCCTCGACCACGCGGCGCAGATCGCCGACCAGAGCCCCGACCTGTGGGAGCGCGACCTCCGCGTGAACCTGACGGGTGGCTTCAACTGCGTGCAGGCCGTCTGGCCGCACATGAAGGAGCGCAAGTGGGGCCGGATCGTGAACATGGCCTCGGTCGCCGGCACGCTCGGCGGCTACGGCCAGGCGAGCTACTCGACGACCAAGGCGGGCATTCTCGGCCTGACCCGGACGCTTGCGATGGAGGGTGGCCGCCACGGCATCACCTGTAACGCGATCGTCCCCGGCGTGATCGGCACCGAGGCGTTCAACTTCGCGAATCCCGCGATGAACGACCGGATCAAGGCCCGGACGGTGTTCAAGCGCGAGGGCGAGCCACAGGACATCGCGAACGCGATTGCCTTTCTCTGCTCCGACCTTGCGGGTTACATCACCGGCATCGAGCTGAACGTCTCGGGCGGCGTCGAGCTGTTTGTTTTTTAGCGGCGTGGCGCCTCTGCGCGGGGCTTCGAGGTGAGCGTGGGACAGGGAATCGGCTTCACTCCGACCGGTGACCAGCGGGACCTCCAGGAGTTGGCGCATGGGTTCGCGGAGCGCGAGCTGCGGCCGATCGCGCGCGAGTGGGACGAGCGGGAGGACTGCCCGCCCGAGCTGCTTCGCAAGGCTGCCGGCCTCGGCCTGACCTCGCATGCGATCCCGGCCGAGCACGGCGGCGGCGGCGTCTCGGCGGTCTCTTCGGCGCTCGTGGCCGAGGAGCTCGGCTGGGGCGATGCCGGCCTGTCGGCCCCGATCGGCGCGACAATGTTTCCGGTGCGCCCGCTCGTCGGTTTCGGCACCGCGGCGCAGCAGGAGCGCTGGCTGCCGCGGCTTGCGTCCGAGCAGGGCTGCCTCGCTGCGATCGCCTTCACCGAGCCGGGCGCCGGCTCCGACGTCGCCGGGATCCAGTCCACCGCGCGGCGCGAGGGTGACGAGTACGTCCTGAACGGCGAGAAGTGCTACATCACGAACGGCGGCATCGCCGAGCTGACGGTCGTGTTCGCGAAGCTCGACGGCGCGGTGACCGCCTTC
>JBKJML010000170.1:0-7725 GCA_046596415.1 Gaiellaceae bacterium
GCACCTGCTCGTCGTCGACAAGCCCGCCGGCCTCGTCGTGCATCCGTCGGCCGGCCATCGCGGCCCCACACTCGTGCATGGCCTGCTCGAGCACGACATCGCGGGCGGGGACGACGACGACCGTCCGGGCATCGTGCACAGGCTCGACCGGGACACGTCGGGCCTGCTCGTCGTCGCGCGCTCGCCCGAAGCACACGAGGGTCTGCAGGAGCTGATTCGCCGTCACGAGGTCGAGCGGCGCTACCTGGCGCTCGTGCGCGGCGTGCCGCGCTCGCGCAGTGGCCGCATCGACGCACCGATCGGGCGCGACCGCGCCGACCGGACGCGTCATTCGCTCGATACGCCGACGCCTCGCGCGGCGGTGACGTGGTTCGACGTCCGCGAGGCGCTCCGTGCGCACGCCCTGCTCGACGTGCGGCTCGAGACGGGGCGGACGCACCAGATTCGTGTCCATCTGGGCGCGATCGACCTACCGGTCTCCGGCGACCCGGTCTACGGCGTCGCGGGCGACCTCGGTCTCGAGCGGCAGTTCCTGCACGCCTACTCGCTCGTGTTCGACCATCCGGTCACCGGTGTCAGGGTCGAAGCGACCTCGCCGCTGCCCGACGATCTCGAGCACGCGCTCCAACAGGCGCGTCGCTAGACCGACGCACCGCCGGAAGCCGCTACACTGCAAGCGCTTTTCCACGTTCCGCTCCCCGGCGACCAGGACGGGTGGGGGTGCCGCGGCTTTCAACGCCCGGTTCCGCCCGCGCCCCGCCGGCTTGTATCACACCCAAACCTGAAGGAAAGGGGCTGGTCCCGTGTCAGTCGTCTCCATGCGTGAGCTCCTGGAGGCCGGAGTCCATTTCGGCCACCAGACCCGCCGTTGGAACCCGAAGATGAAGCGATTCATCTTCACCGAGCGCGGTGGCATCTACATCATCGACCTCCAGCAGACTTCCGAGCTGCTCCAGGAGGCGCACGACTTCGCCCGCAACGTGGCGAGCCGCGGCGGCAACATGCTGTTCGTCGGCACGAAGAAGCAGAGCCAGGATGCGGTCGCCGAACACGCGAAGCGTGTCGGCATGCCGTACGTGAACCACCGCTGGCTCGGCGGCCTGCTCACGAACTGGCGCACGATTCAGGACCGGATCTCGTACCTGCACGACCTGCGCCGCCTGAAGACCGACGGCCAGCTCGACCTGCTGCCGGCCAAGGAGCGAATCACGATGCTGGCCGAGCTAG
Organism: Gaiellaceae bacterium; assembly: GCA_046596415.1. Lineage (GTDB taxonomy): Bacteria > Actinomycetota > Thermoleophilia > Gaiellales > Gaiellaceae > JBKJML01. The sequence continues at coordinate 1,228 of JBKJML010000170.1, forward strand.
AGAAGCTCGAGGCGAACCTCGGCGGCGTCGCCGATCTGCGTCGCCAGCCGGACGCCGTGTTCATCGTCGACCTCCGGAAGGAGCAGCTCGCGGTGCGTGAGGCGCGCCGCCTCGGATTGCCGATCGTGGCGCTCGTCGACACGAACTGCGACCCCGACGAGGCCGACTACGTGATCCCGGGCAACGACGACGCGATCCGCTCGTGCAGCCTGATCATCCGCGCGGTGGCCGACGGCATCGCCGCCGGCCAGACGAAGGTGACGGCGGACGAGTTCGAGTCGGCCCCGGCCGAAGAGACCATGCCCGAGGAGACGATGCCGGAGGTGCTCCAAGCCGAAGCGGTCGCCGCCGAGCCTGCGGCCGCGGCTCCGAGGGCCGACGAGGCCGCCACCTCCGAAACCGAGCCCGAGACCGCCGCGCAGGCGGCGCCTGTCGCCGCCGACGCTCCGGGCGAGGAGGGCGAGACCGCGTGAGCGCGATCAGCGCCAGCCTCGTGAAGGAGCTTCGCGACTCGACCGGCGCCGGGATGATGGACTGTAAGCGCGCGCTCGAGGAGACAGACGGCGATGTCGCTGCCGCCCGGACGCTCTTGCGCGAGAAGGGAATGGCCTCCGCCGGGAAGCGCGCCGGCCGCGAGACGACCGAGGGTCTCGTCGGCAGCACAGCTGACGGCTCGACGACGACGATGGTCGCGGTCGGCTGCGAGACCGAGCCCGTCTCGAAGAACGACGCCTTCCAGGCCTACGCCGAAAAAGTGCTGAAGGCCGTCGCCGCAGGTGGCCCGGACGCCGTCGCGGCGCTCGAGGACGAGCGAGTCGAGCTCGTCGCGAAGCTCGGCGAGAACATCGCCATTCGCGGGGCAGAGCGCTACGAGGCTGCTGACGGCGAGCTTGTGGGTGCCTACGTCCACCCGCCGGCGAACAAGATCGGCGTGATCGTCAAGCTCCAGGGCGGCACGGCGGAGCTGGCGCGGCAGCTCGCGATGCACGTCTCCTTCGGCGCGCCGGAATGGGCGACGAAGGACGAGGTGCCAGCCGAGACGGTCGCGGCTGAGCGCGAGATCTACCTCCACTCGGACGAGCTCGCCGGCAAGCCCGAGCAGGCCCTCGAGAAGATCGTCGAGGGGATGCTCCAGAAGCGGTTTTTCGCGGCGCAGCCCGGCGGCGTGCTCACCGAGCAGCCGTGGATCCACGACGCGGCCAAGTCGGTCGGGCAGGCGCTCGCCGAGGGCGGCGCGACACTCCTCGCTTTCAAGCGCCTCTCTGTCGCAGAATAGGTCAGTGACGCTCCATCCGGAGGAGACGGCAGAGCGGGCGCCCGAGGGCGCCGCTCCGCGTTTCCGGCGCATCCTGATCAAGCTCTCCGGCGAGGCGCTGATGGGCGACCGCGACTACGGGGTCGACCCGACGACGGTGGAGAACGTGGCACGCGAGATCGCCGAGGTGCAGGCCGGCGGGCTCGAGCTCGCGATCGTCGTCGGTGGCGGCAACTTCTACCGGGGCATCGCTGCGGCGGCTGAAGGCATGGACCGCGCGACCGGTGACTACGCCGGCATGCTCGCGACCCTCCTGAACGCCCTCGCACTCCAGGACGCACTCGAGCGGCAGGGTGCCGTCACCCGGGTCATGTCCGCGCTCGAGGTGTCCGAGGTCGCGGAGCCGTACATCCGCCGGCGCGCGATGCGGCATCTCGAGAAGGGGCGGATCGTGATCTTCGGCGCGGGCACCGGCAACCCGTTCTTCACCACGGACACGGCCGCCGCACTGCGGGCGCTCGAAGTGGGCGCCGAGGCGATCCTGATGGGCAAGAACGGTACCCAGGGTGTCTACGACGGCGACCCGAAGCTCGACCCGAACGCGCGCTTCCTGCCTTCGATCTCGCATCTCGAAGCGATCGAACGCGGCTTGCGTGTGATGGACACGACCGCCCTCTCGCTCTGCATGGAGAACAGCCTGCCGATCTACGTGTTCGAGCTGGCCGAGGGCAACATCGGACGCGTCGCTGCGGGCGAGCGCGTTGGCACGATCATCTCGACCCCGAGTGAGGAGGGCTGATGGCAGCGATCGAGGAATTCCTGGCCGACGCCAGGAACCGGATGGACAAATCGATCGAGAGCACGAAGACGGAGTTCAACTCGATCCGCACGGGCCGGGCCTCGGCCGCCCTGCTCGACCGGGTCACGATCGACTACTACGGGACGCCGACGCCGCTGAAGAACATGGCGACGATCAACTCGCCGGAACCCCGCATGCTGACCGTGCAGCCGTTCGACCCGAGCTCGGTGAAGGCGATCGAGCGGGCGATCCAGGAGTCCGACCTCGGCCTGACTCCGTCGAACGACGGCAAGGTGATTCGCCTCCCGATCCCGCAGCTCACCGAAGAGCGCCGCAAGGAGCTCGTGAAGCTGATCCGGAAGTACGGCGAGGAGGGAAAGATCGCGATCCGCAATGTGCGGCGGGACGTGATGAAGCACCTCGAGGAGCTTGTTCGAAACGGTGAGGTCGGCGACGACGAGGAGCGGCGCGCCGAGGCTCAGGTGCAGAAGCTGACCGACGAGCACACGAAGGCGATCGACGACCTGCTCAGACACAAAGAGTCGGACATCATGGAGGTGTAGGGCCTAGCTCTGCGAACCTCCCCCTCGTGAAGCTCACCACTCGGATCCGCACGCTGACGCGGCTCAAGGCCGCGCCCGAGCCGGAGCTGCCTTCCTCCGCACGGTCGGTTGCGATCATTCTCGACGGCAACTCGCGCTGGGCACGCCGCCGCAGCCTTTCGACTGCGACCGGGCACCGCGCCGGCACCCGGGCCGTGCGCCGCACCGTGGAGGCGGCGATCGAGCTCGGCGTCCGTGACCTCGTCCTCTACGCGTTCTCGACCGAGAACTGGAACCGGCCGCCGGACGAGGTCGAGGCGCTGATGGAGATCTTCGCCGAGACGATCGAGCGCGAGTTGCCCGACCTCGCAAAGCAGGGCGTGCGGACGCGTTTCATCGGCCGCCGCGACCGTGCCCCCGACGAGCTGCGCGAGCGCATGGCCGCGCTCGAGGTGGAGACGGCCGCCAACGACACGCTGTCGCTCTGGATCGCCTTCGACTACGGTGGCCGGGCCGAGATCGTGGAAGCCGCGCGCCGCCTCGTCGAGGACGGGCTCGCCCCAGAGGAGATCGACGAGGCGTCACTCTCGGAGCGTCTCTACGCACCTGATCTTCCCGATCCGGACCTCGTGATCCGCACCTCCGGCGAGCTGCGCGTGTCGAACTTCCTGCTCTGGCAGCTCGCGTACTCCGAGCTCGTCTTCGTGGACACGCTCTGGCCCGACTTCGGGGAGGACGACCTACGCGCCGCGCTGGCTGCGTACGCGAGTCGCAGGCGACGGTTCGGTGGCCGATGAGTAGCTTCTTCTCACGGCTCGCAGTCACCGTGGTCGCGCTGCCGATCGTGCTCTGGCTCGTTTGGGTTGGTGGCTGGTGGCTCTTCGCGGTCGCGCTGATCGCAGTGCTCGTGGCGCTGCACGAGCTGTACGGGATGGCCCGCTCGTTGCGGCCGCTCGTTCTCGCGGGGTATGCAGGAGCGATCCTCACCGTCCTCGGTGCGCAGCTCGGCGGTGTCGAATGGCTGATGGGCGGGCTGCTCTCGACCCTCTTGATGGCGTTTCTCCTCTACGGGATCGCCGACACACGGCAGACGGCCACGATCACGATGAGTGCCACCCTGCTCGGGGTCGCGTGGATCGCGGGCGGCATCTCAGCCCTGCTGCTGCTGCGGGACATTCCCGAGGACGGCCGGCTCGCGGTCTTCGTCGTCCTGCTTGCTGTCAACGCCGACGACACGGCCGCGTACCTCGTGGGCCGGCTCGTCGGCCGCCACAAGTTCGCGCCCTCGCTCTCGCCGGCGAAGACCTGGGAGGGGTTCATCGCGGGCAGCCTCGCAGCGATCGCCGTGTGCTTCTTCGGTCTGTACGGAACCGGCTTCATGGACGGCTGGCGCTCGGTGGTGCTCGGCGGCGCGATCGCGCTCGCCGGAGCTGCCGGAGACCTGTTCGAGTCGGCGCTGAAGCGTGATCTCCAGGTCAAGGACTCCGGGCGCCTGCTCGGTGCTCACGGAGGCGTGCTCGACCGTGTCGACGCGTTGCTGTTCGCGTCGGTCGCTGCCTTTTATGTCGTCGCCGCTTTCGGCTACGGTTAACCCCTCCCGTCCCCGGAAAGAGGTTCAGATCATGCGCTTGCTGACACCAGCCCGTGCCTTGCTCGCAGCAGTTCCGGTCGCGCTTCTGCTCAGCGGTTGTGGCGGCGGCTCGGGCTCCGACAACGGAGCGGTCGCGAACACGGGGGCCAGCTCGGCCGGCAGCAGTGCCGCCTCCGGCGGCCGTAGCGGCGCCTACCAGGGCGGGTTCGAAATCTGCAGCGGCTCGACCGTCGAGGAGGTCGCGGCGGGCTACGGTGTTTCACCGGCGACCCCCGACGCTGTTTCGGACTCGATCGCCGAGGCCGTGTCCGGCGGTACGCCCCGCGACGCAGCGGATGCGAAGCAGGGCTGCCTCGACGCGCTCGCGAAGTCGAAGTAGCGCTGCGGACGCACCTGGTGTCGGCGTGAAGCGCCTAGCGGTGCTCGGCGCGACAGGCTCGATTGGCCGCCAGGCGCTCGAGGTCGTCGACCGCAACCCCGAGCTCGAGGTCTGCGCGCTCGCGTCCGGCTCCGCCGACCTCGCCGGGCTCGCCGCGGAGTACGACGTCGAGCACGTTGCCACGGGCGGCGATCTGACGGCGCTGCTCGACGCTGCAGCGCCCGACCTGGTGCTGAACGCGATCGTCGGTTTCGCCGGGTTGCCCGCGACGCTCTGGGCCCTCGAGCACGGTGTGACGCTCGCGCTTGCGAACAAGGAGAGCCTCGTCGCCGCCGGCGAGCTCGCGCTCGCGGCACAGGTTCGCGGCGGCGGGCTGCTGCTGCCGGTCGACAGCGAGCACTCGGCGCTCTTCCAGTGCCTGGAGGGACGGGCGGCAGAAACGGTCGAGTCGGTCGTGCTGACAGCGTCCGGCGGGCCGTTCCGTGGCCGGACGCCGGCCGAGCTCGAGGCGGTGACGCCCGATCAGGCGCTCGCCCATCCGACGTGGAGCATGGGCCCGAAGATCAGCGTCGACTCCGCCACGCTTGCGAACAAGGGTTTGGAGTTGATCGAGGCGCACTTCCTCTTCGGCCTGGACTACGACCAGATCGAGGTCGTCGTGCACCCGGCTTCGATCGTGCACGCGCTCGTCCGCTTCCGGGACGGGGCGGCCCTCGCGCACGTCGGCCAGCCCGACATGCGTGTCCCGATCTCGTTCGCGCTCACCTACCCGGAGCGGCGCCCGACGACGGTGGCGCCACTCGACCTGGCCGCCGGGCTGACGCTCGAGTTCCACGCGCCCGACCTCGAGACGTTCCCGCTGCTCGCGCTGGCGCGCCACGCCGGGCTGCTCGGCGGCACCTACCCGTGCGCGTTCAACGCGGCCAACGAGGTCGCGGTGGCCGCGTTCCTCGCCGGTCGGCTCCCGTTTCTCGGGATCGCCACGGCGGTCGAGGGTGCGCTTGCGGCCGTTGACGGAGCGCCGGCACGCGATCTCGACGAGCTGGTCGAGGCCGACCGGGAAGCGCGTTCGCTGGTCGAACGGCGAGTGGCGGTCGCATGAGCATCCTCATCGCGATCGTCGGGCTGGGGGTGCTGATCCTCGTGCACGAGCTCGGGCACTTCAGCGTTGCGGTCGCGACCGGCATGCGGCCGCGAAAGTTCTACATCGGCTTCCCGCCTGCGATCGTGAAGACGACCCGCAAGGGGATCGAGTACGGGATCGGCGCGGTCCCGCTCGGCGGTTTCGTCAAGATCCCGGGCATGCACCGGCCCGCGGCGGCCGACGCCTCGATGTACTTCGGTCGCGCGGTCGACGACGCGCCAGAGCTCGTCGCGCTGGTGGAGCGCCTCCGTCGCGCCCTCGAGGCGGCGGCTCACGACACCGCCCGCGAGGCGGTGAAGGAGCTCCGCACGGCACTCGACATTGCGAGTCTTTCCGAGCCCGCGCGTCGCTCCGCCGATCGTGGCCTCACCGAGCTCGACGATGCGCTCGGCCCCGACGCATACTGGCGCGCTGCCACGTGGCGCCGCGTGGCGGTCATTCTCGCCGGCCCCGCCGCGAACGTCGTGCTCGCGCTCGTCGTCTTCACCGTGCTCCTGATGCAGGACACCTACCGAATCGGCGTGCGCCTCGGCTCGAGCGACAACGCTGCGACGACCCGGATCGACTCAATCGTCGAAGGCTCGCCTGCGGCGGCTGTCGGCTTGCGCGGCGGCGACCGGATCGTCGCCGTCGACGGCCGTCAGGTCGACGCGGAGACTCTCCTCGACCGGATCCAGCGCTCGAAAGGGAGCCCGCTCTCGCTTCAGGTGCGTCGCGCCGGCAAGCTCGTCGCGATCGAGCCCGTCCGGGCCGAGGGGAGCGGTGCCCGGTCGCTGCCGGCCGCCGGC